>SFCY01000018.1 GCA_004558865.1 Bacteroidales bacterium | reverse complement strand
GAGACTTGACGTTTTGAGACCGATAGATGCAGAAGACGACCGAAATAACATATATACATATCGGCTTGGTTTCTAAACCTAATTTTTAGAACCGGCCTTAAAAGTGGAGGCTCACGTCGACACCCATTTGGAAAGGATTACCTCGCTGGGCAAACCAGTGGCTTTGGCCTGTGGCCGCACTCTCCACGGCAAACGTGTTGTAGCGCGTCTGGGTGAGGTTATGCCCCCACACGTTGACGCCCAACCATCCAAAGTCGGCAGCAAGGTGGGCGCCCAACACACCGTAGAACTTCTGGCTGATGGTGTTGGCCTCGTCCCAGTAGGTCTTGCCCTGACCGTTGAAGTTGGCTCCCAAGGTGAGGCTGCGGAGGCAACGGCCACCAAAATCGAAACGGTAGTCGGCCGACGCCGCCAAAGTGTGCTGCGGAATGAAAGGAATGCGGTTGTCCTTGTAATCAACCCTCGTCAAGTTCCTGCCCACACGCACGCTGTCGCTGTACTCCTTGAAGGCGGCATGGGTGAGGCCATAACTGAGCATGTAGCTGAAGTGGTTGTCGAAAGCGTGGCCACGAACCGTGGCCTCGATGCCGCAGCTGTAGCTCTTGCCCGCATTAGTCATCATGCGCCCAAAGCCGTAGTTACCGGCCATCTGGGAAATCTGCTGGTTGCGCACCTGCATATAGAATGCTGCGAGGTCGAAATGTACACTGTTGTCGAAGAGGTTGAGGTGAACGCCTGCCTCATAGTTCCAGCTCGTCTCCGGCTTGTAGCTCACGGTATTGGCAATGTCGTCAAGTTGGGCAATGCCCACAGGAATTTCGTAGTCTCCGCGCTGGGCGCTGTTCTGCTGCAGCATGGTGGAGAGGATGTCTGAGAACATCTGGATGTTGTAGCCTCCGGCGCGATAGCCTTTGCTCACTGTGGCATAGACATTGCTGCCCGCGCGGTCGAAGCGGTAGTTGAGGCTGAACTTGGGCAACAACTGGTTGTAGTCGTTGTGGCGCTTGTCGGCAAGAGCCACCGAGAGGTTCTGGGTGGCCGCGCGTCCCATCACACTCACCTGAGTCAACATGCGGGCCGACGTGACATAGTCGATGGAAACGTGGCTGTAGTCGTAGCGAAGACCTAAGGTGGCCGTGAGTCGTGGAGTGATGTCGAACGAAGACTCATGGTAGAAGCCGAGATTGTAGACGGGGGTACGGAACAGTCCGGGAATCGTCTGCAAGTCGGAGCTGACCTCTACCCCACCCGCCTTGGCGATGGCTGCCTGAGCTGCGGCTATGGCCTGCTCCTGTGTGAGTCCGCGCTGCATCATCTTCTGGGCCATGGCGTTGACCATAGCATTGTACATGGCTGACTGGATGTTGCCGCCGAGGAACTTGTCCATTTCATCCTGCATGTACACAGGAGCGTTGGTCTTCAGCCACTGTGCGGAGAAGAAGCCGCCAAGGGTCCAATGCCAAAAGCCCGGACGGTTGCTCTTGAGCGACAGCTCCTGAGTGAAGGCATTTTGGAACTGACGCTCTTCCATATACATGTAGTCGGCCGGCATATAGTCGATGTCCATCCGCATGTAGTCCTTGAGGTACTGGTAGGAGGAGACGGAATAGAAGTCGAACCAATTGCCATGGAAGCCGACGTTGAGTCCCGTGTTGACGACATTGCGGCGGTAGAAGCCCTGATGGTTGGAAGCCGGTGAGGCTGCACGCCCCGACTGCAGATCGAGCTGGCCGTAGGGGAAACCGTTCTGCCAGGTGTATTGATAGTCGCCAAGGAGGGAAATGTTCCAACGCTCCGACGGCGACCAGACGAGTTTCAGACGACCGCCAGCCTCCTTGATCTTGTCGGCACGGGTACCAAGGGTGGCATTGCGGAAGAAACCGTTCTGGCCATTGAAGAACCCACCGGCCATCAGCCCAAGATTGTGACCCAAACGGCTGTAGTTGGAAACCTGATAGTTCTGATAGCCATGCGAGCCAACGCCCGCCTTGATGTCGGTGCCCTGATAGCGGAGCGGATTGCGGGTGTAGACTCTAACCAGTCCGCCCTCGGAGTTCATCCCGTAAAGGGTGCCTTGCGGGCCGCGCAACACGTCTACGCGCTCCACATCATAGAAATGGGAGTTGAAGGCGCTCTTGCTCATCACGGGGATGCCATCCACATAGATTCCCACAGCGGGCGCATTGATTCGCGACCCGATGCCTCGCGAATAGAGCGAGGAGGTGTAGCGAGAGCCATAATCGGGCATGATGAAATTGGGAGAATAGGCCGACAGACTGCGGAGGTCGTCGATATGGAAACTGGCCATCTCCGAGCCGGAGAACATCGAGCTGCTGAGCGACTGCCGGCGCAGCAGGAGTTGTTCCTTGGGCTGTGCCACCACATAGACGGCATCCAAATCATAGACTCTTGAGGAATCGGCCAACGAGGGATTCTCGATGCTGGCCTCGGCCACGGCGGGGAGCTGGCTGCCTGCCAGCAATGCCATGGCAATAAAACGAAGGGACTGAGCCCAGCGTGTTCTGTGTTCTTGCTGCATAGTTTTTATATTATGCTGCAAAATTAAGGATTCATTACAAATTGGACAATCCTAACAAATGATGAAAATGCGAATCGCAATTCACTATCCGCCAACTATCCACGGCTTTGAGTAGCTTTTTTACACTGAAATCACTCGTTCATCATGCCGCATTGGGGACACCGCCCCTTGCGGCGGAGCAACGCACCGCAATTGCCGCAGATATAGATGTAGCGGCTGTGGCGGTAATACTGTCGCAAGGCATACCAGAGATAGACGAAGAAAAGGGGAACACCTATATAATATAAGGTGGTGAGCGAGAACACGATGTAGTCGAAAGCACACACGGCCGCCAAACCTGCCGTATAGAGCAGCGCCTCGCCGGCGGGCAGCTGGTGGCGGGCATCATCGACAGCGGCCAAGCCGACGATCAACATCAGCCACACTGAGACGAGAAACACCTCCATGATGGGCGGCTGGGAGAAGGGATTCAGTGTGGGATGATAATAGAAATGCTGCCACACTTCGGGCGCATACATCTGTATGAGAGCGTAAAGGGCGGCACTGCACGCTACAAGCAGGCAGAGCAACGTGGGATAGAACGAGCGGATGTCGTTGAAATGGACGATATGGGCGTTCCGGGAAGAGATTTTACGCACTAAATAGAATAGCGAAAACAAAACGATGACAATCAGGAAGATGAGCAAGTGGACATCGGAAAAGGTGGAAATGAACTGCGAGATGGGGTCGTCGGGCACCACCTTCTTGATCATCTTCGACTCTCGAACCCAACCAAAGCGGTAATCGGCCGTGGCAAGCTGCACCCAGATGGAATCCACGGTGTCGTTGGGAAGCTTCCGTATGTCGGCCACCACCACATGCTCATGCTTGCGGATGGCGAATGAATCCGTTGGCAGATGGGAAAGCAGCTCCTCGGGCTGCTGCTTGATAAGCTCGATGGAATCGCCCCGCACCACGAAGTTGTATCCTTGGGAATAATGGTGGGTGGAGGCGAATGAGAGGGAGTCCAACTGACGCTGGGAAAAGGTGGCACGATAAGGGAACGCGCCTGAATGGCGTGGCCCATGCGAATAGCAACCCGCCAACAGCAACGCCATCAGGAACACGACAATTGGGAAAGACTTATTCGGCATAGATGTTCATTTGACATTCGTTGCAATTAAACTCCAAACGGAAACGGCGGCCGTCGCCAAGACGCAAGGTGAGGGGCTCTCGCCAAGTGGGACGTTGCCCACCTCGCTTGACACAACACCCCAAGGAATAGCGAAGGCAATGGCGGCATTGCATCACCAAAGGGCGACGTGAGGCGGCTGAGCGATCCAATTCGAAAGCCTCGGTGGGATGCCTCAGCCCCTCCGACAGATAGAACGCTCTGGCCTCACGATTTGCGATATTGTAAAGATATGGATAGGCTGCATATTCGGGTTGCCAGACCAACGCCGCGGCGCGTTGTCTCAAAGATGACTTAGGCCGCGATGCTGCAAGGGCATCATTCCATTGACGCGAAAACCTCTCCACGCAGGTGCGACGGAGGTCGGAGAGCAAGCTGTTGGGGACAAAGTAGCTGTCGGCATTCTCTTCCATTTGAAAATCATCGCAGACGTAGGGTGTGTCGCCCAATTTGGTCAGCTGTCGGCGGACATTCTCTCCTTGGGGCCGCTTGGCCAGCTGATGGGCAAAGACCACCGTTGACTCCGCATGACAAGGATAAACCGACTGCCGGGAGGTCATCGACAGGAAGAAGCCTTCTGGCGTAAGGCCGAAAACCAATCCGACAGGGACATGGCGCTCTGCAGTCCTGCCCTGGAGAATCTTCTCAAAAGCCACATCATTGTTGCGATAGAGTGCCTGTCCAGGGCGCAACCCCTCCGGCATCTTGTAAGGATAGAGTCTGTTGCCCACAGCCCTATTGACACGAAAGCCCTCCAAGCGATGGCCATCGGTGATGAAGCAAAGCCCGTCGCCATTCGAGAAGGACGCGGTCCCCGCCACATTGAAAGAGTCGTGCCTTAGCTCCTTGACCTGGCCCACATACTCGCCGAGGGCCTTGGGCGTGTCAAAACTGGCGATGTCGGGCTGGCGGCCTTGGAGAAAATATGTGGTGTATCCACGGTTGAAGGTCTTTTGCAAATCGGGAAGGAAATGATATTCCACTCTCCCCGCTGAGGCACGGCGATAGACATCGGGATGACGGCTCACCAACTCATCCAACCGGCGTGAATAGGCGGAGACAACATTCTTGACGTAGGCGGCATCCTTCAGACGTCCCTCTATCTTGAAAGCACAAACTCCCGACTGGGCGAGGGACTCTATATTGTCTATCTGGCACATATCCTTGAGCGAAAGCAGGTGGCGCGAATGCTCCACCACGCGGTTGTCGGCATCAACCAAGTCGAATGTCATACGGCAGAATTGGGCACACTCACCACGATTGGCAGAACGCTGGAAACAATATTGGGAGGCGTAGCAGACACCCGAGAAGCTGACGCAGAGCGCACCATGGACAAAGGCCTCAAGCTCCACGTCGGGAACGGCCCTATGGATGGCGGCCATCTCGTCGGCCGAAAGCTCGCGGGCAAGCACCACCCGATTGAATCCCTGACTGTGGAGCCAATCCACCTTTGCGGCGGTACGGGTGTCGCATTGCGTGGAAGCGTGGAGCGACACGCCCAACCGACGAACTTTCGCGGCAAGCGGGGAGTCGTCGGTGAGGCGAGCCAACAGCCCCATGTCCTGAATGAGCAACGCGTCGACTCCAGCCTCGGCCAAATGGTCGACCAGCCTTAGTGTATCTTCCATCTCCTGGTCGTAGACAATGGTGTTGACTGTGGCATGCACCTTCACGGCAAAGCGATGGGCATACAGGCAAAGACTACGGATGTCGTCAATGCTGTTGCCGGCGGCGGCGCGCGCACCATGGTGGGCAGGACCTATATAAACAGCATCGGCGCCATGGTCGACGGCTGCGATTCCACATTCCAGATTTTTGGCAGGAGCCAAGAGTTCGAGGGTATGCATGAGATATGTCATTCGATTTCGTTGATGTTGTATGGAGTCTCTTGGTAGACGTAGTAGTTTATCCAATTGCAGAAAAAAAGATTGGCATGCGAACGCCACGTCACCTTGTATCCCTTGGCGGGATCGTCGTCGAAGAAGTAGTTCTTGGGCAACTCCACGTCGGAACGCTTGCCGAAGTCACGGCGATACTCGTTGCCCAATGTGTCGGGGGCATATTCCAAATGGCCGGTAATGAAAAACTCGCGGCCTCCGCGCGCCATAATCATACTCGGGCCGCTCTCCTCTCCCTCGGCGATGACTGTCAGACCGGGACATTTCAAGATGTCTTCCTTTCTTATCTCGGTATGACGGCTATGGGGCATGAAGAAACGGTCGTCGAAGCCTCGGAAGATGGGAAGCAGCGGATTGAGCGGCCGCTGCTCAAAGACTCCGAAGAGCTTCTTTGGCAAAGGATATTTGGGAACACCATAGAAATGGTACAGACCGGCCTGGGCTGCCCAACAGATGTAGAGCGTGGAGGTCACGCAGGTCCTTGCCCAGTCGAATATCTCCTGTATCTCATCCCAATACTCCACTTCCTCAAAGGGAAGATGCTCTATCGGAGCACCGGTGACGATCATCCCGTCCCACTTCTGTTGCCGCAACACGGCAAAATCCTTATAGAACATCATCATGTGTTCCACAGGCGTGTTCTTGGGCGTATGGCTGCGGAGTTTCATGAAATTCACCTCCATCTGCAAGGGTGTGTTGGAAAGCAGACGGATAAGGTCTGTCTCAGTGGTTATCTTCAAGGGCATGAGGTTGAGAATGACAATCCTGAGAGGGCGAATCTCCTGAGAATGGGCTCTGGCCTCGTCCATGACAAAGATGTTCTCTTTCTTCAACAGTTCTATTGCTGGAAGTTGGTTGGGTATTCTAAGGGGCATCTTGTATGTTTGTATGTTAGTATCGGCGCAGGAGAAGGAGCTGGAACAAACACAAGAACGAGGCTTACATTCCTCCACCCCACCGAAAGAGATATGTTTGCGAACGGGCTATCCGCTTCTATTGCAAAAGTAACAATAAATGGACAAACAACCAAAAAAAAGGCACTGAAAAACTTTCAGTGCCTTATAATAAACTGTTGATGAACGGTTACCACAAGTGGAGCCGCTCGCTTTCAGGAATATACATCTTGTCGCCGGGTTTCACGCCAAAGGCATCGTACCAAGCGTCGATATGGGGCAGCGCACCATTGACGCGCCACTCGCCGAGAGAGTGGGGATCGCTCTTTGTGCGTGAGCGCATCTCTGCCTCGGTGATGTTGGCAGCCCATACCCCCGCGTATGCCAAGAAGAAACGCTGGGCTGGAGTGAAGCCGTCGATGTCCTTGAGCTTCTTGCCCTTTGTGGCATTGAGGAAAGCATTGTAGGACACCTGCAGTCCACCATGGTCGGCAAGATTTTCGCCAAGTGTGAGCCGGCCGTTGGCTTTCAGGTCGGGCAACACGTTGATGTTGCTGAAGAAGTCGGCATACTTGCCCGTGCGGTCGACAAAGTTTTTGGCGTCGGCCTCTGTCCACCAGTCCTTCATATTGCCGTCCTTATCGTATTGGCGTCCTTGGTCGTCGAATCCATGAGTCATCTCATGGCCGATGACAACGCCAATGCCACCATAGTTGAAAGCATCATCAGCCTTCGGGTCGAAGAACGGATACTGCAGAATACCCGCAGGGAAGCAAATCTCATTGGTCGTGGGATTGTAGTAGGCATTGACCGTCTGGGGAGTCATCAACCATTCATCCTTGTCAACAGGCTTGCCGGCCTTAGTATTGATGGCATACTGGTCGAGAAAACGCTGGCACGCCATCACGTTCTCAATATAAGACTTCTGCGGGTCAATGGACAGTCCGCTCATATCCTTCCACTTGTTGGGGTAGCCCACTTTAACATAGAAGGCGTCAAGCTTGGCATGGGCAGCTTTCTTGGTCTCCGCGCTCATCCAAGTCTGGGCATCGATGCGCTGGCCAAGGGAAACCTGCAACTGGTGGATAAGCTCCTCCATACGCTGCTTGCTGGAAGCGGGGAAATAGCGCTCACAGTAGATTTTGCCCAAGGCCTCGCCAAGGACCGACTCCACCTGACGGGTGGCACGTTTCCACAAGGGGAAGTCCTGTTTGGTGCCGCGCATGGCCTTGCCAAAGAAGTCGAAGCTGGCAGCCTCAGTGGCAGAGGAAAGATAGCCGGCCGACCACACAATGGCGTCCCACTCCATAACGGCCTTCATCTCGTCGGTCGTGAGCAATCCCATCACAGCGTTGACGCCACTGACAAACGAGGGCTGCCCGACAACCATCTCCTGGAAATACTCGCTCTTGACACCTTCGGCATTGAGGAAAGCCTCAAGCCCAACATTGGGATAACGCTCCTGAAAGTCCTTGAGCGTCATCTTATTGTAGTTGGCTTGCGGATCGCGCAACTCAGTATTGTTCTTAGAAGCGATGGCCAAAGCGGTCTCGAAGCGCATGATGGCCTCGCGCTTGGCCTGTGCCTGCTGGGCAGAGAAGCCGTAGAGCTGGAACATCTTCACGATGAAGTCCTTGTAGGCAGCACGTATCTTTGCCGTGGCCTCGTCGTTGTCGAGATAATACTCCTTTTGTCCCATTGTGAGACCACCTTGATAGACATTGAGGATGTTCATCTTGGCGTTGCGCTCATCGGCGCCAAAGCCAATACCAAACGGCATTCCCCATCCGAAAGAGGCATACTTGTTGCGGATCTGCATCAAACCATCTTTGGATGTTGCAGCCTCCATCTCGTTGAGGATTCCCTCCAAGGGCTTCACTCCCTCCTTGTCGCGACGCACGGAATCCATCGCCAGCCGATAGAAGTCGGACAACTTCTGCTCAGTCGTCCCGGCTGGGTATTTCTTCTTCAACAACTCAGTGAGAATGCTGTTGATACGCTTGCTGTTGTTCTCTTGCAGAAGGTCAAAAGAACCATAACGTCCGTAAGCTGCGGGAAGCGGATGAGCCTTTTGCCAACCGCCAGTGGCGAACTGATAAAAGTCTTCAGCCGGCCGCACAGACTTGTCGAGGTTTTTCACCTCAATACCCGCCTTTGACTGCGCCATGCCAGCCAAAGGCGTGACGCACATCAAAACGATAGGGAAAAATTTTCTAATAGTCATTTGGGTTTAGTTTTAGTATTAATTTGGGGTTACTTGTTCTAAATTAGCCTTTTCCTGCTCAAGGGTCTCTGAGAGTTCCAGCCATTTGTCGTTCTGCTCATCGAGAGCGCGTTTGGTTTCAGTATACTCTGTTACGAGCTCCATGTTGGCGGCATTGGCAGATTGGGCCAACAAGGCGTCCAATTCCTTGAGCCGCTGCTCCATCTGGCTGATTTTCCTCTCGCATTCGTCGACGGCCTTTTGGGCTTTCCTCACTTTCTTCTGTTGCTCCCTCCGATCAGCATAATTCTGCTTTCCAGAGTTGGCGACTGGCTGCCCTGCGGACTGCTGCGGCAGAGCCGACGGTTGCTGTTGGGATGGTTCCGCCGACAACGCCTCGTGAATGGACTGCGCATTGTGGGCACGCAGGTAGTCATAGATGCCACCCAAATGTTCCTTCACACGACCGCAGCCAAACTCATAGACCTTGCTGACCAAGCCATCGAGGAACTCTCGGTCGTGGCTCACGATGATTGCCGTACCGTCGAAAGCCTTGATGGCTTCCTTCAGCACTTCTTTGGAAGGAATGTCGAGGTGATTGGTGGGCTCATCGAGAATCAACAGATTGACGGGTTCCAAGAGAAGGCGAATCATGGCCAGACGGCTGCGCTCGCCACCACTGAGCACCTTGACCTTCTTCTCGGAAATCTCACCACCAAACATGAACGCGCCCAACAAATCATTGATTTTCAGACGCATGTCGCCAGTGGCAACGCGGTCGATGGTGTCGAATATCGTGAGGTTCTCATCGAGCAGTTGAGCCTGATTCTGGGCAAAGTAGCCTATCTGTACGTTGTGTCCGATTTTCAGATTGCCCGTGAAGGGAATCTCGCCCATGATGCATTTCACGAGTGTAGACTTTCCCTCACCGTTCTTTCCTACGAAAGCCACTTTCTCACCGCGCTTGATGGTAAGCGTGACATGGTCAAACACCGTATGACTTCCGTAATCCTTGCGCACCTCGTCGCAGATGACGGGATAGTCGCCACTGCGCAGGCAAGGAGGGAAATGCAGATGCATGGCCGAATTGTCCTGCTCATCCACCTCAACTGGCACCATCTTCTCCAATTGCCGTATGCGCTGCTGCACCTGCACGGCCTTGGTGGGCTTGTAGCGGAAACGCTCGATGAACTGCTTGATGTCGGCTATCTCCTTCTGCTGGTTGGCGTATGCGCGAAGTTGCTGCTCGCGACGCTCCTTGCGCAAACAGAGATACTCGTCGTACTTCACACTGTAGTCCTCTATGTGATGGCAGGTAATCTCAATGGTACGGTTAGTGACATTGTTGATGAACGCACGGTCATGGCTCACCAATACGACTGCGTTGGCACTCGTGGAGAGGAATTGCTCCAGCCACTGGATGCTTTCGATGTCGAGATGGTTGGTGGGCTCATCAAGCAACAACACGTCGGGACGCTGAAGAAGAATCTTGGCCAACTCTATCCTCATGCGCCATCCCCCAGAAAACTCCTTGGTGGGACGATCGAAATCGGAGCGCAGGAATCCCAGTCCTGCCAACGTACGCTCTATCTCTGCCTCGTAGTTGTCGCCACCAAGCAGCAGATAGCGGTCGTTCTCTTGCGTAAACCTCTCGATGAGCTGCTGGTATTCCCCGCTCTCATAGTCGGTACGCTGCGACAACTCACGCTGCATCTCGTCGATGCGGCGTCGCATCGCAATGGTGTTGGCGAAAGCTTTCCGCGCCTCGGCCTTCACAGTCGTGTCGTCGGAAATCCTCATCACCTGCGGCAGATAGCCGATGGTTGTGTCGTTGGCCACCGTCACGGTGCCATTGGTCGGCTTCTGCTGTCCGCACAATATTTTCAACAAGGTTGATTTGCCGGCGCCATTCTTCCCCACCAAAGCAATGCGGTCGTGGTCGTTGATGACAAAGCTCACATTGTCGAACAGAGGCTCAGCGCCGAACTCAACCTTCAAATTCTCTACTGAAATCATCAAATAATTATTTGTCGGTTGCAAAGGTAAGGATAAAAAGCGAGAATTCCCAACAAACAAGCCTTTTTTTCACGCATATCGCACAACGCACAATGCCGAGCCCACAAGAAGCTAACTTTTCCCCTGCCGCCCATGAGAGTTGGCCACAAGTAAAGGCCGCTTCTACAAAGAGCCGAGACCCGGCTTTTAGAAACGACCTGAAACATTTGCGAGGAGGAAGGAAAAAGGTTGCCCGCTTTGTAAGCAGACAACCTTTTATCTTGAATGAAATATGATTTTTACTTCACCTTGTCGACGATGGCCTTGAAAGCCTCGGGATTGTTCATGGCCAGGTCGGCGAGCACTTTGCGGTTGATTTCGATTCCAGCCTTGTGAAGAGCGCCCATGAGCTGAGAATAGCTCAAGTTCTCCATGCGGGCAGCAGCGTTGATACGCTGAATCCAGAGAGCGCGGAAGTTGCGCTTCTTGTTGCGGCGGTCGCGGTAGGCGTAGGTAAGACCCTTCTCCCAAGTGTTCTTAGCTACTGTCCAAACATTCTTTCTTGCTCCGTAGTAGCCTCTTGTGAGCTTCAGAATTCTCTTTCTCTTTGCTTTAGAAGCAACATGATTTACTGATCTTGGCATAATTTCGTTTCTTTAATTGTTTGACCAAAAAGTTAACAGTTAACGGAGGCAGAGCAAATCGCGAACCTGCTTGAGATTGGAACGATCCACCATAGTCTGGTGAACCAAATTTCTCTTTTGCTTCTTTGTCTTCTTAGTCAGAATGTGACTGTGGTAAGCATGATGTCTCTTGATCTTACCCGTACCGGTGAATGAGAATCTCTTCTTCGCACCGGAGTTTGTCTTTACTTTTGGCATTTTTGCTGTTTGTTAAAATTGTTATTAATTGTATGAGGCGGCAACGTATATACCAGGACGTTACACGCACTCGGAATGTTTGCTACCCTTCCTTATTGAGTTTCTTCAAGGCGTCGGCACCATTCTTGGCGTTGGCGAAGAGACCATTGTCCTTGGCCTCCTGCTCCTTTTGTGTGTCGGCTTGGGCCTTGGCGGCAGCCTCAGCTGCAAGGCGGTCGCGCTTCTGCTGGCTCTGCTTCACCGTGCCACTCTTTTTCGGAGCAAGATAGAGGAACATTTTCTTACCCTCCAACTTGGGCATCTGCTCCACCTTGCCATACTCTTCCAAATCGTTGGCGAAACGGAGCAACAGCACCTCACCTTGCTCCTTGAAGAGGATGGAGCGGCCGTGGAAGAACACGTAGGCACGCACTTTGTTGCCTTCCTCAAGGAATTCCTGGGCATGCTTCAGCTTGAACTGATAGTCGTGCTCGTCGGTCTGAGGACCGAAGCGTATCTCCTTGGTCTCTACCTTCACCTGCTTCTGGCGCATTTCCTTTTGGCGCTTCTTCTGCTGGTAAAGGAACTTGCTATAGTCGATGATGCGACAAACAGGTGGCTGTGCATTGGGAGAGATTTCCACCAAATCCTGTCCCTGCTGGCGAGCCAGATCCAGGGCTTTGCGGGTGGGCATTACTTCTGCGCCATTATCGCTTACCACTCTTACTTCCCGAACATGAATCTGTTCATTCACGCGGTACTGATTTTTCATTGTCTTTTTGTCATTCTTCATTAACTATATACAAGTCTGTTTAAAGTTTTTTGTTATGAAAAGGGCACAATACCCCATTTCAAGGCGCAAAGTTACTAAAACCAACTGATACCGCCAAACTTTTTGAAGTAAAAAAACAGAAAGAGACACAAGATAGCCTCATGTCTCTTCCTTACTCTATACATATATTATAATGTCAGTTCCAAATCAGACACCCTTGAGCTGGCTCTTCACCTCATCGTTCACACGCTGGGCAAACTCTTGCATAGTCATGGTGGCCTGTTCGCCACCACCCTGCTTGCGCATGCTCACGAGCCCGTCGGCCGCCTCTTTCTCGCCGACAACCAACATGTAGGGAACGCGCTTGAGCTCATTGTCGCGAATCTTGCGGCCAATCTTCTCATTGCGGTCGTCGATGGTGGCGCGCACGTCGACACTGTCGAAGTAGGCCTTCACTTGCTTTGCATAGTCGTTGAACTTCTCCGAGATGGGCAGGATGGCACACTGGGTGGGAGTGAGCCACAGGGGGAAGTGGCCAGCCGTATGCTCGATGAGCACTGCGGTGAAGCGCTCCAGTGAGCCGAAGGGTGCACGATGAATCATCACCGGTGTCTGCTTGGAGTTGTCCTCGGCTGTATATTCAAGCTTGAAACGCTCAGGCAAGTTGTAGTCCACCTGAATGGTACCCAACTGCCAACGGCGGCCAATGGCATCCTTCACCATGAAGTCGAGCTTGGGACCATAGAAAGCGGCCTCGCCAATCTCCTCATGGGCCTTGAGCCCTTTCTCCTTACAAGCCTCTCGGATAGCGTTCTCACTCGTTTCCCAAATCTCGTCGCTGCCAATGTACTTCTCCTTGTCGGCGGGGTCACGCAGTGAGATCTGAGCCTCATAGTCATTGAAGCCGAAGATGCCGAACACTTTCTGGATGATGTCGATGACGTTCTCAAACTCCGCCTTCACCTGGTCGGGACGGACAAAGATATGGGCGTCGTCCTGGGTGAACGTGCGCACGCGAGTCAATCCATGGAGCTCGCCACTCTTCTCGTAGCGGAACACCGTGCCGAACTCGGCGATGCGCAAGGGCAGATCCTTGTAGGAACGCGGCTTGCGAGCGTACACCTCACAGTGGTGGGGGCAGTTCATGGGCTTCAGCATATACTCCTCGTCCTCCTCGGGAGTGTGGATGGGCTGGAAGCTGTCCTTACCATAATGGGCGTAGTGGCCTGAAGTGACATAGAGGTTTTTGGAGCCAATGCCCGGCGTGATGACCTCCTGGTAGTTGTAGGGCTTGAGGATGCGGCGCAGTAAATCCTGCAGGCGCAGGCGCAGTTGGGTACCCTTGGGCAGCCAGATGGGCAAGCCCTTGCCCACACGGTCGGAGAACATGAAGAGTTCCATCTCCTTGCCGATCTTGCGGTGGTCGCGCTTCTTGGCTTCCTCAAGCATCACGAGGTATTCGTCGAGCATCTTCTTCTTCGGGAACGTAATGCCATAGATGCGTGTCATCTGCTCACGCTTGGCGTCGCCGCGCCAGAAAGCTCCGGCCACGCTTGTAATCTTCACGGCCTTGATAAGCCCCGTGTTCATCAAGTGGGGACCACGGCAAAGGTCTGTGAAGTTGCCCTGTGTGTATGTGGTGATGGTTCCATCCTCCAAGTCCTGGTCGATGTGCTCGCACTTGTATTCCTGACCGTCGGCCTTGAATTCCTTCAAAGCATCGGCCTTGGAAACCTCGCGACGCACCACCGGCTCATTCTTCTTGGCCAGCTCCATCATCTTCTGCTCAATCTTAGGGAAGTCGTTCTCAGATATGACCTGACCCTTGGCCGGCATCACATCATAGAAAAATCCATTCTCAACAGCAGGACCGAAACCGAACTGAATGCCAGGGTAGAGTTCCTGCAGGGCCTCGGCCAACAAGTGGGCTGAGGTGTGCCAGAAAGTGTGCTTTCCTTCTTCGTCCTCAAACTTATAGAGCGCGACAGTGGCATCGCTGTTGATGGGACGGTTGAGTTCCACTGTTTCGCCATTCACACCGCAAGATACAACGTTGCGAGCGAGAGCCGGCGAAATGCTCTCGGCGATTTGTAACCCAGTCACGCCTGCCTCATACTCACGGACAGACCCGTCTGGAAAAGTGATTTTAACCATAATACAAATTTAGTTTATTTAATCGCGGCAAAAGTACTATTTTATTTTGGAACTCCACAACAAATTAGGGAAAATAATCTTAATGAGCTTGAGATTTGTTCGAAAGCCGACCTTTAGGACAACAAATTGTCACCCCGAACTCAGCGAGAAAGCAAGAATCGTCAGCCAAACACGCAAAGCCCTTGCACTGCCCGTGATGGGCCTGCACGCCATCCCGATCCATACCTTATTTCAAGAAGGTCAGCACACGGAGCATGGGGATGCCGAAGTTGAAGTTGTCGCTGCCGTCGCTCCCTGCGAAGTTGACGGCCACGAGCCTGCCGTCGTCGTCGACGACTGGAGAACCGCTCGAACCCTGCTTGGCGGGAATGCTGTAGGTGATGCGGTTGCCGTCGGGCAACTGGGTCAGTGTGCCACTGGTGAACTGGGCTTTGATACCTTTGTTCGTCTTCGCGAGGGCCACGCCATAATTGTAGCCTATCATATACAGCGGCTGGTTGATTTTCATTTTGTCAGACTTGTATGCCTTCTCCTCATCAATCTCGAAGACATACTTCCCTTGTGGGGTCGACTTGCTCTTTAGTTGCAACAGCGCCAGGTCGGTGTCGGCATCACTTGAGGCCCTGAGCAATTCGCAGGGTGTCTTCATGAAGTCGCTCCACGAATTGACATTGTCGCCATCATAGGCTATGCCGAACTGGGAGTGAAGTTGAATGGTGAAATTGTCGCTGAGGATGTTGCCCCTCACCTCCTCCTTCACATTCTCAGCGTAGGCATACTGCTGCTTGAGGTTGTCGAGTTCCTGCGACAACTGCTGGATGTCCTCACCACTCAAGCTCGTGTAGGCATTTCCCCACTCGTCGTAGGTCACAGTGCCATTGGCATACTCCTGAATGGCATCATACCGCTGGCTGATCGAGTCTTGAAGCATCTCGATATAGGCAGCATAAAGATTGATGATGGCATTGACGTTCCTCCTCACTGTGGACTTGTCTATCCCAGGCGCCACCACATGGCGGTTGGTGAGGATTCTGCCCGTCTGGTCGATGAAGAACCCCGTGCCGTTCAGGATGGCGGGATTTTTTGTCACTTCTTCCTTATCACTGGTCAGCCCTGTGAAATCGCCGTCTCCGTCAAGTCCTGTAAAGTAGATGTGGTTTCCATTGGCAAGCGTGATGTCGTAATAATACTCATTGCAGATGAGCACTACCCCCGACTTCTCTTCAGAGAAGATCTCATCGGGCGACTTCTTGCAGCCAACAAGAGTAGCAACCACGAAAGCCATCACTATCAATACCGCATTTTTCCGTGCCATAGTCTTGTTTTTCTATTATCGATAATAAATTTCAACGCACCGTGCCCTCTGCCCCCAACTTGCCACAGCAGGGACAAGGGAGCGCCGCCTATCGTTTCCCAAACAACGCCTTGAGGATCATGTTTCCAATCTTCCTCTCCACGCCAGCCCTCGAGGTTGGAATGCCCGTTTCTCTTGCAAACTTCTGTTTCGCCTGCGTGATTCCCAAAGCCCTCTTCCATGAGAAGGAGAGTCCTGGAATGCCTGTGTTGGTTTTTCTTCTTGACATAACAATGACTTTAAAAAGTAAAACGATAACTCCTCAAAACTTGAAGTTTCCTCTTGGAGGAAGCCATACCCGGCATGCCCTCAGGAGCATTGGCGCAACCCCGGCGCGCCAATGCCCGTCGCAGCCTATGGGCAAGCCCCCTCTCCTATCTTGATATTTTGATGACACATTTTTGGTTGTCGATCTCCACCTTGCCCAAACGCGCCAAGACACTCTGCCCCAACAGCAGCGGAGCCTTTTGGTTGCGAATCACCGAGGCATGCACATTGGTGAGCACATCGTCGCCAAAGGTCACCTTGCGCAGTATCAGCTTGGTTCCCTCTGACACATCCCCGTTTGCGTCCAAGTAGTAGGAGCTGCCCACCACGTCATCTTTCGACAGATAGCCATTCTTCATCATGAACGTGGCCTCCACGATAGACATGGAGACATCGCTTGCGCCGGTATCGAGCCAGAAGCTGAGAGGAAGTCCGTTGATGTTGCACTTCACCTTGCACAGCCCTCCTTGAACGCGCGTGAACGGAATCTCGCTCACGAGCTGCCCCTTGCCGGCTTCTTCGGCTTGCCCACCTTCACGCTCAGGCATCAACAAGGCGTCTGCCTCGATGACGGGTGGAGTGAACTTTTCCGTTGTACTGCTTTCGACATTACGCTTGTATTTGCCTATGAGCGCCTTGAAGTCGTCCCGCCTCCGCAACGGATCGAGGTCGTGGTCGTCCTTGATGTGGGTAAACTCACAGAAGCCCTTCTCCAATGCCGTTTGCAGATATTCCATGGCCTTGTCGTATTCCCCCATGCGCGAATAGAGGCATGCGGCGTCATAATACTCATTCTTCGACTGGCTGTTGGCAAGCGTAGAGTCCTGGATAGCCATGGCCTTCGCCTTGTCGCCCAATTCATAGTAGGCATACTTCGCACAGTCATCGTCGGTGAAAACCGTATCAATCTCCACCACCTTGCGATAGTCGGCCATGGCCTCGGAGGTTTTGCCTTGGCGCTTGTAGATGTTTCCGCGCACAAGATAGATCTGGGCGAAATCGGGGGCGAGGACTATCGCCGTCGTCAAATCGGTGATGGCCTCTTCGGCCTTGCCTTGCGCCTCCTCAAAGCCAGCCTTGAAGTAGTAGCCAATGGCGTTGTCGGGGGCTTTGTCGATATACTTGCCAATGGCTTCCAAGGCCTCTTCCGTGCGGCCAAGCTCATAGAGACTGCGCGCTTGCTCCAACAGATGGCCCATGTCGGTGGAGTCCATCAAAATGGCTTGCTGGATGCAGTCCAACGCCTTGTTGTAATCGCCCAAGTTGCGGTGGCATGCAGCCAGCCTATCCTTAATCTCATCCTCGGCTCCCAACTCGTAGGCAGCCTCAAAAGCCTTGATGGCCGCGTTGTAGTCCCCACCGTCCTCATAGACGCAGCCCTGCAGATACGACCACAAGTTGTTGTTCTTGTCCTTGGCCTGCTGTATGCGCAACTTGGCAATCAGGATGTCCCTGCCTACCGACTTGAATTTGGAAAGCAGAGTGTATGCATATTGGTTGCCGTTCAAGTCGATGGCCTTGATCACGTCGTCGGCAGCCTCACCGTATTTTCCCAACCCAAGGTAAGACTCAGCCCGGTTGGAATAGCCCGTGTCGTCGGCGGGATCCAAAGTGATGGCATAGCTGAAAAGATCCACAGCCTTTTGATATTCCCGCCTTTCATTGGCGTTGCGCCCCTTGCCCTTGTAGCCCAGACCGTCGCCTGGATTCGCCTTTATCATGCGGTCGTAGTCGGCTTCGGCCAAATCGTATTGCGACTTGCCATAATAGTATTCGGCGCGGTCGTTGAGCGTGGCGCGGTCGTCGGGATTCGCCTTGAGTGAGGCTTTCCAGTTGTCGAGGGCCAAGTCGTCATGACCAAGTTGCAGATGGATGCTGGCCCTCAACCTGTAGGCGTAGGATATCCATTCCTTGTCTTTCCTCAACAAAGGGATGGCCTTGTTTATCTTTTCCAAGGCAGGCCCCTCCTTGTCATATTTGTCATAGATGACGGCGAGGTAGTAGTAGGCATATCCATTCTTGGGATGCTCCTCGATTTCCTTCAGAAAGGAGTCTTCAGCCTCGCTGTAGTCAGGCGTATCCGCCGAGAAGAGCTCCAGACCGCGCTTATAGTTGTAGCTGTTCTGCAACTCCTGCGCTTTCTGCGCAAGGCAGGGAATCGTACAGAAAAGGAGGATGGCAAAGAATACTTGTCTCATATCTTATGGTTTTGTTTGTTCGTAAAGGTTTTTCTTATAGTCCCGGTCGAGGTTGGCAGTTGACTGTTTACATGATGTGACGGAAAGCCATGGGCCTCTGTTGTCCTGATGGAGCAACATGTAGTTTACAAACGCAAATTTACAATAAAAAAATGAAAAAACAGAAATATGGATAAAAATAATGCACTCTCTAAGGAAAAAATGCATCCGGCAGCTCCAATCACCCCTCAACGGGGGCTTTTCGCGCGCAGATTACACAAATCTGGTTCTGCATTGCGATGCCCCCACCTGGCCAGAGTCCACAGCGCCATTCGGTTGAAGACTGGACACGAAACGCGCGCCTTGGCTTGCATGGAAGCATTCGAGTCCGACAACAACAGCGGTTTGATGAGGATGGGGCTGCTCGCCTGCAATGCTTCAAACGCTTTCACAACTTCTGTGACAGTTGACACGATATTTCGTGACAATTGTCACGATAGTCCGTTTCAGTTGGCACGATATTTCGTGACAGCTGACACAAATTGAGGGCAACAGATTCTCCTGCTGAAGAATGACTATAACTCAAATAGTGAAAGACTATGATCTGGAGGGAGAAAGACTATGGTTCGGATGGGAATGACTATGATTCGGACGGAGGATGAAATGATTCAAATGGAAACTGTGTACGCCTTGATTGAAAACGGTTGATTCTTGCTTGGTCAAGCCAAATTTGGGACAGCGTTGGAGATTCAGCCCAACACCCATTCCAATTGGAAAGGTGAGATTTTGGGAAAAAGACGGATGAGGCGACTGAAGAGCAAGGCATAGGAATCGATGGGCTTACGGCGGCAAAGCAGGCGGTCTTCGCCAAAGAAGTCCTCGGGAGTGGAATAGCGTGCCACGCCCCAGCCATAGCGCCGCCCCCGCTTGTCGTAGCGGTATTCAAAATCGGCTATCAGGACCCTGCCGCCCATTTGCAGTTTGGAGATGGCGGTCTCGAACCCTTCTTTCAGAGACGTGTTCTTCGGCCTGGCAAGACGTGGCTGGGTATTCTGCACCCCACGCAAAAGCGGATTGACCTCGCGATGGGGATAGCGGCGGCGCCCATAGCCACTCAGCAGTCGAAGCTCCGACGACAACAGGGAATGGTTGTCCTTTAGTGTGGCCAGAACTTTCTTCTCTTGCATGGAAAGCTTGTACTTGGAACGACGGTAGTTGACGAAGTCGGGAAACAGCTCCATGCTGATGTAGCCCGCCTTTCCATGAAAGAACTTGCCGTAAGCCAAGTCACCCTCTAAGATGCAACGCCCTTTCCAGTCCCATGCTCCCATAGCGTCTTGGCCTTGGCCGCTGTCATCGTCGTCGCCGAGCGAGCCGTCGCTGAACCACCAACGCGGGTCGATGTTCTCTTCGATGGAGAATTGGGGGACTACATTGGCAAAAAAGGGAAGAAAGCCCCACTCGTTGGCCAAACGCTGCATGTCGTCGGGAGATTCTATCATTTTCACTTCCATTTCAATCACCTTTCCTAAAAAAAAAGGGGCATCCCTACTTGGAATAACGCTTGATGACACTGTAGGCCTCATAGAGGCCCAGCTCGCCGGCCTTGCTCAAGTCGGCGATGCCCGATTTCTTGTCGTTGGCCATGATTCGCGTCACGCCTCTGTTGTAATAGGCCTCGGCCAAATGGCCGTCTATCTCGATGGCCCGCGTGTAATCGTCGATGGCATGGGCATAGTCTTGTTGGCGGGCAAAGAAGTTGGCCCGGTCATAGTAAAGATAGGCATTCTGGGGATTGAGGCGGATGGCATGTCCGAAGTCGTCCTTCACCTGCGCGGCCTTGAGTTGCGCCATGTCGCCCTGACCCACGGAGGAGGCATAAAGCGACTGGCAGACGGCCCGCTGCCACCAAGCCAACGACAGTGTGGAGTCGATGCCTAAATATGTGGTCATATCGGCCGCTGCGGCATCGTAATTCTGAATCGAGGCGTAAGCCACGCCACGCTGCATGAGGAGGGAGAGCAGCACGCTCTGGCCCTTGCCCGTGAGGTTGCGCACGGTGGATGTCCCCTCGATGCGGGCAGAGAGCGTGTCGACAAGCGAGAACATACTCTGGATGCGGACGGAGTCGAGCGTCTGCGTGGAGCAGTTGACGTAGAGCTTGTGAAGAGGTGACATGGAACTGTTGTAGCGTTCCACGTCGCGGTCGAAGGCTTGATAGCGTTGGACACCATTGCTGTAGGCGGTGAACGAGAGCATGTACATCGGCATCATGTCCATCTCCACACGGCGGTTCTGCACGTGCCCCCGATAGGAACTCTTATACTCACGCTCCACCACCGGCTCATCCTCCACCACTATCTGATTGTACTTGTCGAGGTTGATTTCGCTTCTCTTTCTCACACTGCGCAACTTGGCCTTGCTCCAACGCTGTTGCAGACCGATGTGCTTGTTCATCTGGGCCTTGAACACGCGAAACTCGTCCATCTCAGCCTTGGCGGTCATCCCCAACCGGCGGTAGCACCAAGCTCGCTGCTCCAAGCCTGTCCAGAAGTTGGGAAACTGGTTGATGACAGTCGTATAGTCGCGGATGGCTCCACGGAGGTCGCCAATCCTGTCGAGCAGCTGCGCGCGGTTGTAGATGGCCATGAAGTTGGAAGGCTCCATGCGCACAACGAAGTCAAAATCCTCCACTGCGCGGTTGTCGTCGCCCAACTGCACGCGGATGAGGCCGCGGTTGTAATGCGCAAGAAAATTGTTGGGGTCAAGCTCGATGGCCTTGTCGTAGTCGGCCATCACGCCCCGCAGGTTGTTGGTGTTGATGCGGCAGAGCGCACGGTTGACATAGCTGTTCACGTCGGTGGGCTTCAGCCTGATGGCCTCAGAGAAGAAGTGGTCGGCATCCTTCCATTGGCGTTTGTTCATCGCCATATAGGCGCGCGTGGTCCATGCGTCGGCATCGTAGGGATCCACTTCCAGGCTCTTGTCGAGCCAAAGGGCAGCCTCAGTGGTGTCTTTCTTCTGCAAGTAGATTTCGGCCTTGAGCGAGTAGGTGCCAGCAGATTTCTGCCATCGCTTGACGATGGTGTCGGTCTGGGCCAGCGCATGGTCGTAGTCCTTCAGCTGAAAATAGCACAACGCACGGTTGTACCAGTAGCCCTCAACAGAAGGATTCAACTCGATGGCCCGTGAATAATCATCGATAGCGCCTTGGAAATTCTTCAACCGTATGCGGGAGATGCCCCGCAGGTCGAACAGATGGTCGATATAGGGATTGAGTTCGATGGCCTTGGAAGCGTCGCTCTCTGCTCCCACGAAGTCGTCGAGATAGAATTTGGCGACAGCCCGCAGCTGCCAGGGTTCATACAAATAGGGACGCGCCGAGATTACCCGGTTGAAGTATTGGATGGACAGCACATAGTCCTCATACTGTAGGGCAATGCGTCCAGTCTGCATCAACTGGTTGGTGTTGAATTGCGCCTTCATCGAAACGGGCAACAGCAGGAATGCTAAAGCGGCAACATTTCGGAGAAGGCGCAAACTAAACGTTTCCGTTAAGTCAAATGGGCGGTGCCAAGCTTGACAGAGCACTGCCTTGGCGAGAAAACGTGGGCGAAAAGCCGACCATTTGTTCCCGTCGGTTCCTGGCGTTTTCATATATGGATTGAATATCAGTGACGAGGCTTCACGCGATAGCCACAACGGAACTTGCCTTGCGACAAGGCCTTCAGCTTATTCTTGATGAGCTGTTTGCGAAGAGGCGTCAGTCTGTCGACGAACATCACACCATCAAGATGGTCAAACTCGTGCTGCATCACTCGCGCCAGATAGCCGTCGATCCACTCATCGTGGGGCTGAAGCTGCTCGTCGAGATACTTCACGTGGATGCGTGTGGGGCGCTTCACACTCTCATGTAGGCCGGGGATGGACAAGCACCCCTCCTCCATGGTCTCCTTAGGCGAATTGTCGTCAAACTCCAAAATATGGGCATTGATGTAGGCGTGGCGGAAATTCTCGTACTCAGGAAACTCCTCCTTCAGCACGTCGAGGTCTATCACCACCACGCGGATGGACTTGCCTATCTGCGGGGCTGCCAGTCCGATGCCGTCACTCTCCTTTAGCGTCTCAAACATGTCCTCGATGAACTGAGCCAACCCGGGGTAGTCAGCGGGAATGTCCTCAGCCACCTTTCGCAGCACAGGTTGTCCGTATGTATAAATGGGATATATCAATTTTGTCTTTTGTTTTGTAGTGTTGTTCAATCACGCCCCCCTCAATGTGCGGAGCGCATGTAATCCTGAAGAATGATGGTGGCGCTTATCTCGTCCACCAGCCCCTTATTCTCCCTGCGCTGCTTCTTGCCTATCCCACTTTCGATGATGGCCTGATGGGCCAAGACCGAGGTGAACCGCTCGTCGTAGTAGACAATGGGCGTCTCGGGATGGCATTTGCGCCAGCGGTTGACAAACTGCTCCACACGGGCAAGGTTCTCAGAAGGCTGCCCGTTGGGCTGCATGGGCTTGCCTATCACGATTCGCTCCACTTTCTCCCTTGCCAGATAGGCAGTGAGGTAATCATAGAGTTGGCCCGTGGCCACTGTCGCCAATCCGTTGGCGATAATCTGCAACGGATCGGTGACAGCAATGCCGCAGCGTTTCCTGCCGTAGTCTATGGATAGGATTCGCACAGGCGGGGCTTACTTGTTGTAGAGCAGCCAAGCGTCGGCATACTTCCCTGCGCGCAGCTGGTTGCGGCTCTGCACTGCACTTCCCTTATCGTCGAAAGTGGTGGCGATGACGCGATACATGCTGTTGGCCGGGTTGAAAGCTATTTGGGCATCGTAGCCGGCATTCTTCAGCTGACCCTGCAATCCCTCGGCATTGGCCTTGAGGGAGAAAGAACCCACAACGACGCTGAACGCCTTGAGGCCCGCGCCATTGATGAGCGTAACACTCTCATTGCGCACAGACACATTGTCGTAATTATCTTTGACGGTCGTCTGCGAAGCGGGGGCTGTCTCCAACGGGGTCACCACCGGGGCTTGGGCCTGGGGTTCCTCCTGGGCGCGCTGCTCCTCCTGTGCCTGGGCCTTCTCGTAGGCTTTCCTGTAAGCACTCTCTTTCGACTTGCATCCCGACAAGGCCAACACAAGGCACAGCCCCGTACAAAATACCAATGATTTGTTCATATTCATCTTCTTATTGTTTGATTACGTTTTTATTTGCAAACTTACAAATAATCTCACAAAAACTGTTCCTTTTAGCGACTAAAGTTTGTTAAATGCCTTAAATTCAAGTTTTTTCGAAAAATTTATCAATCATTCATTCGGTTTTTCAGCATGAAAACATTATATTTGCAATCTAAAACAACATCAACTATACATCAATAACAAAGACATGAAAGCATTAGGTTACATTGGCGCCTTCTTAGGTGGCGCAATCGCCGGAGCAGCCTTAGGCCTGCTCCTGGCACCGGAAAAGGGAACGGAGACCCGCTCGAAGATTACCTCCGCCGTGGACGACTTCTGCGAGAAGCACAACATCAAGGTCAGCCGCAAGGAAGTGGACGACCTCGTGGACGACATCAAGGAGGCCCAAGCCCAGGAGGCTTAACCCCACAGCCTGTCATCCGAAACTACAAGCCAGCCAACGGAAATGTTCAGCAACGATCAGAACATAGAGACCATCAGTCAGCTTGTACAGACTCTCAAACATTACATCGGGCTTCAGCAGGAATACGTGAAGCTCGATGTAATTGAGAAGTCGGTGCGCATCCTGACTGTGCTCATCATGGCCTTGATTTTGTCCACACTTTTTCTCATCATGGCCATCTATCTGTCTTTCGCACTGGCCTACGCGCTGGAGCCTCTCGTGGGCAGCGTGGCAGCCTTTGCCATCGTGGCCGGTGTCTACCTGGTGCTGTTGGCCCTGGTGTTCATCTTCCGCCACAATTGGATAGAGAAACCGCTCGTCAAACTCCTCACAGGTATCTTATTGAGTTAACCATCATGCCCATAGAAATCATTACCAACTATAAGGACCTCAACGACATCCGCCTACGCAAGGAGACCTTGCTGAAAGGCATAAGGCAAGACAGTGCGCAGATGGACAAGTTGTATCACAGCTTGTTCACAAAGCCCGAGGCCGTCAACTCCTACGCCCTGCCCTCGCAGCGAATCAAGAGCGTCTTCAACATGGGTTCAGGCATTCTCGACGGCTTCCTCTTCGGCTGGAAGATTTATCGGAAATTCAAGAAAAAGAAATAAAGGCTGGCTCTATAAATTAGGTCGAGTCGTATTGTGCCCAGCGCCCACCTTTTCTCGCCATGGCAGAGCTCAAGCGAGCTTGGCTCTGCTCATTTGGCTTATCGAAAAGGTTCTGCAAGATATCGGGATTCAAAAC
>SFCY01000017.1 GCA_004558865.1 Bacteroidales bacterium | reverse complement strand
GGTCGTCTTCTGCATCTATCGGTCTCAAAACGTCAAGTCTCATCGGTCGTGTAGCCCGCTACACTCCCTCTTCAACTTACGTTTTGAGACTCGATAGCTTGCAGAATACGACTCGACCTAATTTATAGAACCAGCCTTTACTTGTCTGCTGCAGCGTGGTGTTTTCTGTTTGCCGGCAAGAACGATAAAGTTCCACAATGCCCTACCATAGGAATGACACCTAATCCTCGGAACATCTTCAAAGCGTTGAACGGCATTCGTGGTGGTTGGTACGATTTTTCGTGGCGATTGGTACGATATTTCGAGGCAACTGACACGATATATCGTCGCAGCTGCCACGCAAGTCGAGTAGAGCATTGTCTGTCTGCAACTTTTCACCGCAATATTTGGTGGTGCGCCAAAAAAGGCTTATATTTGTTGCGTATTTTCAGCGTCGTGGCCTCGTGCAGTCCCCCCGACGGCGAGCGTGGGCTGGAACACCAAGAAGAAATAACGTCATGCTGAAGGATTTCGCATATTTGAGCAAAAGCGACCGGGTCATCTTCATCTGTCTGATGTTGGTGGCATTGGCTGTGTTGGCTCTGATTCTTCTCTTTGGCGGCAGCAGTGAGACTGCTTCGCCCGTGGCCAATGATTCCTCGGCTGTCAAGGACAGCGCGATGCTTAGGCGGGCTGGGCTTGCCGAGGCCGGCGTGGCCCATGGAGAGCGGTTTCGCTTCGACCCCAACACCGCCGACAGCACGCAGTTGAGGCGCTTGGGACTTAGCCAATGGCAAATCCGCAATATATATAAGTATAGGGCGGCGGGCGGAGTCTACAGCAAGCCGTCGGACTTTGCCCGGCTGTGGGGTCTCACCAAGAAGCAGTATCGCGAGCTTGCGCCGTACATCCGCATTGCCGACGACTATCTCCCTGCTGCCGACTTTTATGGGAATGAGCCCCATCGGCGGAGCCTGCAGCGATCCGATGGCGATGGTCTGCCCGCAACCCCTGCCTTCGCCCATCAGGAGAAGTTGCGCCCCGGCCAGCAAATCGACCTCAACCGCGCCGATACCACAGAGCTGAAGAAAGTGCCGGGCATCGGGAGCTACTTTGCCCGACAAATCGTGCAATATAGGCAGCGGCTTGGCGGCTATTCGGCCACCGGCCAGCTGATGGAAATCAGGAACTTCCCCGAGGATGCGATGGCTTATCTCACGGCCTCCTCCGCCGAGGTTCATAAAATCAACATCAACAAAGCCTCGTTGGCTGAGCTGCGCGACCATCCTTACATCAACTTCTATCAAGCCCGCGACATCGTGGAGTATCGCCGTTTGCGGGGAGCCATCCACAGTCTGCAGCAGTTGGGGGCTTTGAAGACCTTCCCGCCCGCCGCCATCAAGCGGTTGGAGCCTTATATCACCTATTAAGAATGTGCGCTGATGGCGGATGGAGGGGTTCACATGGGCCAACGGGGTTGATGAGCTACATTCGCCCCATAGCCCTTCACCAATACAAAAAACAAAAAGACTATGAAGCATTGGATTATCATCTTGCTCACCCTGATGGCTTGCCAGGTGGGTTGGGCGCAGAGCAGCGCAGAGTCGCTGGTCAACGAGTATGCATCGAAGAAGCACGCTACGTTCGTCAACGTGCCGTCTTCCCTCGTCGCCACCGTGTTGAGGCCCATTGCCAAGGGCGACAGCGTGGCCGCCGACCTCGCCCGCCACGTGGACAAGGCGCAGGTGTTGGTGCTCGACGAGTGTTCACGCTCGGTGCGCAGGCATTGCGACGACGACGTGCTTGCCCTCACGCAGCGTGGCTATCGCCAGTATGCGCGCGTCACCACCCAAGGCAACAATCTCCTTGTCCTCACTTGGCCCGACACGGCGACGGCCACAGAGCTTGTGCTCAGCATCACGGGAGGCGACAACTGCACGGTAGTGGTCCTCAATGGAGCCTTCGACGACAAGTTCTTCGACGAGTTGAAGAGCGTCATCAGCCTGTGACCTCCTGCCGTTGCCTTGCCACAGTTCGTATCAATTTTGAAATGGAAAAATCAAAGAAGTATAAAGGTCTGTCCTTGCTCCGCCACTATCCTTTCACGATGGCGCTCACGCTCTTCATCTGGATCGTTTGCCTCATCCCCATCCCCGAGACCCCACTCAGCGGAGTGAGCTTTATCGACAAATGGACTCATTTTGCCCTCTTCGGCCTCCTAACGCTGTTGGTATGGCTGGAGACCTTGGGCCATCGGCTCAGAGCCACAAGGAAACAAATGGCCTTGTGGGGAGTGTTGATGCCATGGTTGATGGGCGGTCTGGTGGAAATTGTCCAGGCCACCTGCACCCACGGCGTGCGCAATGGCGATGTATTCGATTTCTTGGCCGATGGGGTGGGAGTGGCCATCGGGGCGGCTATCGGTATTCTTCTGGCACGATACTTTTCCACTCGGAATAGGGACTGACCAGCATCTGCTTGTTGTAGAAGTGGTAGTCGCCTGTCACTTCCGGGCCGATGAAGTCGGGCTTCTCGAATGGTTCCTGCGGATTTTCCAGCTCCACCTCGGCCATCACCAGCCCGGCGTTGTCGCCGAAGAACTCATCCACCTCGAAAGTGTGGCTTCCGCTCTTCACGAGCCACCGGCGCTTGTCGATGAGTCCGCCGCTGCAAAGCTTCAGCAAGTTGGAAGCCTCGGTGGGCGTGATTTCTTTCTCAAACTCGTAGCGGCTCAGTCCGCCGTCCATGCTGTGTCCCTTGATGGTGAGGAAAGCCTTGTCGTCGCGAAGGCGAATGCGCACTGTGGCGTTCTCGCAGCGGATATAGCCCTGCTGGATGTGGCTGCTCGCAAAGGCGGCGCGCTTGTAGGCGTCGCCTTTGCGGACAAGGAACTTGCGCTCTATCTCCAGCCCACTCATGCGAACGTGAAGATTGAGAACAGCATATAGAGGATTCCGAGTGCAACGAGAACACCGAAAATCCAGTTGACCACGTGGTTGGCCTTTCTTTCTTGCTTTGCCTCGTATTCGGCGCGGCGCTTCTTACTTTTATCACTCATAGCTATGTTGGTTTTTAGGTTGTTGATAATCAGTCTTGTTCTTCCTCTGTGGGGAACTCCATCAGATAAGCCTTGATGAAACCGTCAATCTTGCCGTCCATCACGGCGTCCACGTCGTTGGTTTGGTAGCCCGTGCGGTGGTCTTTCACGCGGCGGTCATCAAAGACGTAGCTGCGGATTTGGCTTCCCCATTCTATCTTTTTCTTCCCGGCCTCGATCTTGGCCTGCTCGGCCATCTTCTTCTTCAGTGCGCGGTCGTAGAGTTGGCTCTTCAGCAGCTGCATGGCCTTCTCCCTGTTCTTGGGCTGGTCGCGCGTCTCCGTGTTCTCGATGAGGATTTCCTCGTGCTCGCCCGTGTCGGGGTCTTCATATTGGTAGCGCAGTCGCACGCCCGACTCCACCTTGTTGACGTTCTGTCCACCTGCGCCGCTTGAGCGGAAAGTGTCCCAGCTCACCTTGGCGGGGTCTACGTAGATTTCGATGGTGTCGTCGACCAATGGCGACACGAAGACCGAGGCGAACGAGGTCATTCGCTTGCCCTGCGCGTTGTAGGGGCTCACGCGCACCAGTCGGTGCACGCCGTTCTCGCTCTTCAGGAAGCCGTAGGCATATTCTCCGCCCTCTATCTTCATCGTCACGCTCTTGATGCCGGCCTCGTCGCCCTCCTGTATGTTGGAAATGGTGACCTTGTAGCCGTGGTCCTCGCACCATCGCTGATACATGCGCATGAGCATCTGCGCCCAGTCCTGGCTCTCCGTGCCGCCCGCGCCCGAGTTGATTTTCATCACAGCGTCCATCGAGTCCTCTTCCTGCCTCAGCATGTTGCGAAGCTCCAAGTCCTCGATGTTCTTGATGCAGACGGCGTAGGCGGAGTCCACTTCCTCCTCGCTGACCACGTCCTCCTTGTAGTAGTCGTAGGCCAACTGCAGCTCCTCGGCGTTTTGCTTCACGGTGTTGTAGTCCTTGATCCATTTCTCGATGCCCTTCACCTTCTTCATCTGTGCCTCGGCGCGCTTGGGGTCGTCCCAGAAGTCGGGCGCCTGTGTGCGGAGCGATTCCTCCTCGTATTCCACTTGCTTCTGGTCTATCTTCAAATAGTGATGGAGTTTGGCAGTGCGGTCCATCACGTCTTTCAGTTGGTCTGCTGTTATCATCTATTCTTTTTATGTTGCATTGTTTCGTAGTCGGAGCAAGCCGGAAGCCTCCTGTCTGAGCAGGCTCTTAAGGACGGGACTCCCATCCTGCTCCCAACTCGCTCAACTCCTTAACTCAAATAACTCCTATCTCAAAAGCTCCTAAACTCAAAAGCTCCTAACTCAAAAGCTCCTTAACTCAAAAGCTCCTTAACTCAAAAGCTCCTAAACTCACTTCACTCATCCGTTATTCCTCGTACATCTTGTCGATGATGTCCTTGTAGTTTTTGTACACCACGCCGCGCTTGAGCTTCAGCGTGTTGGTCAGCTCACCGTTCTCCATGGAGAAGTGGTGGGGCAGGAGCGTGATGCGCTTCACCTGCTCGTAGGAGGCCAGACCCTGTTGCAGTGTCTCCAACCGCTCCATGATCATCTTGTTGACCTTCTTCGACTGGCAGAGCGCCTCCCTGCTGTCGTATTTCACGCCATGGTCGTCGGCCCACTGCTCCAAGAGCCGGAACTCGGGCACCACCAACGCGGAGACGAACTTGCGCTGGTCGGCCACCACGGCCACCTGGTCGATGTATTTGTCCACGAGCATCATCGACTCCACCATCTGCGGTGCGATGTACTTGCCGTTGCTGGTCTTGAAGAGGTCCTTGATGCGCTCTTTCAAGTATAGCTCACCGTCCTTCAGATAGCCCGCGTCGCCCGTATGGAAGAATCCGTCGGCGTCGAAGGCCTCCGCGTTGGCCGAGTCGCGGTGGTAGTAGCCCGGCGTGATGGTAGGTCCCTTGAGCAGGATCTCGCTGTTGGCGCCAATCTTCACTTCCACCTCGTCGAGCGGCCGCCCCACGGATCCTATCGTGTAGGGCTTGTCCTTGCGGTCGCACGACACCGTGGCCAGACTCTCCGTCAGTCCATAGCCCACCACCATGAAGATCCCGATGGAGTGGACAAACTCCTCCACCTCGGGCGACACGTAGGCTCCAGCCGTGGGGAAGATGTTGGGGTGGATCAGTCCTATCTCCTTGCGCACCAAGCTGAGGATGGACTTGTTGACCATCTGGTACTCCAAATTGAGCCACAGCGGCGGACGCTTGCCGCGCGATAGGTATTCGATGTTGCGCTTCTTGCCAATCCTCAGTGCGTTGAGGAAGAGCCGCCGCTGCATGGGCGAGGACTTGTCCATGCGGTCTTTCACGGCCTGGTACACCTTCTCCCAGAATCTCGGCACCGAGCACATGCAGGTGGGGTGGGTCTCGCGCAGGCTGTCCTGAATCTCCTTGGGATAGGTGTTGACGATGAGTTCCGCGCCCTTTGAGAGACTGAGGTAGGCCCAGCCGCGCTCAAAGATGTGGGTGAAGGGCAGGAAGTTGATCACGCGGTCCTTCTCGGTCACGTCCACACAGCGGCCGTTGGCTTCCAAGGCGGCGTGGTATTGCCTGTAGGTGAGCACCACGCCCTTCGACTGGCCTGTCGTGCCGCTCGTGTAGAGAATGTTGCACACGTCGTCCATCGAAGCCTGCTTCCACAAAGCCTCCACTTCCGACTGGCGGGGCAGCTTCTCGCCCAAGGCGATGAAGTCGGTGAAATAGAGGGCGTGGGGGTCGTGGGTGGATATGCGCACGCTGGGGTCGAAAATCACAATGCGTTGCAGGGTGGGGCAGAGGGGGAAGATGCGGTGTGCCTTGTCATACTGCTCCTGCTCGCCCACGAAGAGAATCTTCACCTCGGCGTCTTGCACCATATACTGAATCTGCTGCTCGGAACTGGTGGCGTAGAAGGGGATGGAGACCACCTTGATGCCATAGGCGCCAAAGTCGGTGTAGAGATACTGCACGCAGTTTTGCGCGAAGACGGCAATCTTGTCGCCGGGCTTCAGTCCTAAATTCAACAGGGAATTGCTCGCCTGCTTCACGCGCAGGGAGAATTGATTCCAGTCCACGGAACGCCATTTGACGCTGCCAAAGTTGCGGAACGTTAACGCTCGCTTGGTGCCATACTTCTTGGCCAAGTCGTGGATGAGGACGGAAAGGTGACTGTTTATCTGCATGATGCTATTGTGATTTGTTGACACTGATTGCTGGCATGGCCCGCCGATTGGGGCTACCTGCCACTACAGAATTTATGCAAAGTTAAAACAAATCGGATAAAACTCAAAACAAAAGAGCCATTTTCTTTGATGATAGTCCGCAATCATGCTGATGCAGGAGCCGCGAAGCCGCCCTCTCACTAAAAGGGAGAGCGCATTCGTCCGGCTGCAGGAGCTGTGCCTTGCGCGAGGATAAGCATTTCCTCTTCAACTTACGTTTAGAGTCCCGATAGTTAGAGATGCTTTTCGATAAGCCAAATGGGCAGAATCCAAGCAAGCTTGGCTCTGCCCATTTGGCTTATCGAAAAGGTTCATACATATCGGCTTGGTTTCTCAACTAAGCTTTCGGGGAGATTATCTTCCCAGCCAAGCCTCGGGGTTGAGCGTGGCGGTTTCCTTGCGGAGCTGGAATTGCAGCACATTGTCCGGGCCCACAGTGCCGAGCGACTGGCGGGCGGAGACATGCTGTCCGCTGTGGACGCTGACGCTGCTCAGGTTGAAGTAGACCGAGATGTAAATGCCGTGGCGCACCATCACGCCGCGGGTGCCGCCAAATCCGAAGACGCTCGTCACCTCTCCGTCGTAGATGGCGCGGGCCTGGCAGCCCGGGTTGCCCTTTATCTTGATGCCCTTGTTGTCGAGTTGCACGTTGTTGAGTCCCTCCACATTGTGCAGTCCGTATCGGCTCACAATCTTGTAGTTGCCCGTGATGGGCATGGGCAGTCGGCCCCTGTTGGCCTCAAAGCCCCCGTTCATCATGCGGTCCGAGGCCGTGTATCGCTGTGCGTCCTGTGCCTGTCGCTGCGCGCGCGCCATCTCCTGTCGGTTGCGCTCCTCGTCGGCGCGTGCCTTGCGCTCGGCGGCCAATCGCTGGGCCTCGGCCTCGCGTGCCTGCTGCTCGGCGGCGGCTTTCTGTCTTAGTGCCTCGGCCTCGCGTGCCTCGGCAGCCCGCTGTTGCGCCTCCTGAGCCTTGCGCCGCTCGGCCTCCTCACGTGCGCGGCGGGCTGCGGCCTCAGCCTCGGCGGCCTTGCGCGCCTGTTCTTTCAGCTGCGCCTCGCGTGCTCTGGCCGCGGCTATGCGCGCCTGGTTCTCGCGCTCTCGCGCCGCGGCCTCCTCGCGCTGCCGCTGCAGAGCCTCGGCGCGCGCCTTGGCGGCGGCTTGTGCGGCTGCCTTGCGCTTGGCCTCGGCGGCGGCGCGGGCGCGCGCCTTCTCCACCTCGATGGCCACCAAGCGGTCGATCTGCGCATTGAGGGCGGCGTCTTTCTGCCGCTGCTCGGCGATGACCTTTTGTATGGTCTTCTGCTGCGACTGCAGCGAGGCCACCACCTGCTGCTGCTCCGACTGCTGGCCCTGAAGCACTTGCCGCTGCTGCACGCCCTTGTTGAGCAGCACGTTCTTCTGTCCTCTCACGTGGGCCAGCTGTTGGTGCTTGTCGTTCACCTGGCGCTGCTTGGCCTTGAGCATCTCGCCCTGCTGGCGCTGGTATTGGGCATACTCGCGCACGAAGCGGAAGCGGCGGTACATCTGGGCGAAGTTCTTGGCCGAGAAGATGAACATCAGCTTGTCCTGCACCGTGCGCCGCCGTGCCAGGTAGCGCAGGCTGCGGATGTATTTCTGCTGCCGGTCGTGGAGCTGCTGCTCCAAGGTGCTGAGTTGCGAGCGCAGCACCTGCATGTTGTTGTTCATCCCCCGGATGTCCTTCTCTATGCCCTCGATGTTTCGCTGGCTCTCGCCGATCTGCGTGTTGATGGCCTCAAGGTGTTGCAGCCTCTGCCTCACGTCGGCCTGGTTCTGGCGCAGTGCCTGTTCCTGTTCCTTGATTTTCTTCTGTATCTGGGCGCGCTGCTGCTGCAGTCCCTTGATGGATGCGTTGGAATACTGTTTCTGCTGTTTCTGCTGTTTCTGCTGCGTGCCGCGTTTTTTGCCCGCGCCCTGCTTCTGTGGCGTGGCCTTGGCCTTGCGGGTGGTCTGCTGTTTCTTCTTTGTGGCCTGCTGCGTCTGCGCCGCGCGCGAGCGCCCGCCCTGCTTGTTGGTTTGGGCGGGTAGGGTGCAGCACAGGATGCAGAGGGATAATATGGTTAGGATGCGTTTCATTTACATACTGAGCAATTTCTTCAATACATCTTCCGGAGCCACCTGCTTGTATTTTGGCGACACGGTGGTCTGGGCCTCCCATTTGTCGTCGTTGGAGATCTTGTTCATCTCCAAGGTCACGGTGGCCGAGTTGTGCCTCTTCAGAGCGTTGGTGTTGAACGAGAACGACTGGAGGGCGGGATATTTCTTGGCTCCCATGCTGCGGAAGTCGGAGTAGTTCCAAGTGAGCGTCGACTTGCCGTCCTGCTTGCTGGCATAGGTGATGAGGGCCTTCAGGATGCGCCCCGTGGCCTTGTCGGCTGTCCATGTATAGGAGATGTTGCCTTTCTGCAGGCTGATGGGGCAGGAGCTGGCGGTCGGGGTGAGCTCCACGTCGAACTTCTTCAGGTCGCTCTCGCCCACCTTTTGCGCTCCGGGCAGCAGGAGCTCGTTCCAGAAGAGGGCTTGCAGGCTGTAGAAGTTGAGTCCGTTGTCGCGCAGGAAGTCCAGCTGGTTGTAGTCGGCCTTGACATACTGCTTGTGGATGCGGTCCACCACCAACACGTAGCCGGGCGTGAACTCAAGCCGTCCCACCTCGCTGCCGATGAGCGGCATCTGCAGCTGGATGCGTATCACCTGGTCGCGGCGCATCCGCAGCTGTCCCGGCACGGAGATGTCCTGGTTGCCCGACTTGAGCGTGAAGGTCATGCCGGCCACGATGTTCTTCTGATAGAGTTGGTTGTCGCTCACCTTCTGCACAAACTGCAGCTTGCTTGCGGCGGCGGTTCTGGCCGTGGCTGCCGACGGGGCTGTGGCTGCCGATGGGGCCGTGGCTTGTCTGGCAGTGCCACACGAGGCCAAGGCCATTGCCAGGCCCGCGGCCACGAAGGGAATATATCGTCTGTTGGTTCTCATCGATGCTTATTCTTCTTTTTTGGGATAATATTTTCGGTCTCTGATTTTCCTCTCCAAGAGGGCGTCGCCGGGCTTCTTCCTCAAGGCCTTCTGCCAGTAGGCCACGGCCTCGTCGGTGAGGCCGCACATCAGGTAGATGTCGCCGGCATGCTCCAGGAGCGTGCCGTTGTTGGTCGAGTCGGTGTCCACCTGCAGGGCCAGGTCGATGAATCCCTTGGCGTCGTCGTATTTCTTCTGCGTGAAGAGCACCCACGCGTAGGTGTCGATGCTGTTGGCGTTGGTGGGCTCGCCGTTGACCGCCCTGAGGCTCATGCGTGCGGCCTTGTCGAGGTCCTTGCCTTTGAGCGTGAGGTAGTAGGCATAGTTGTTGAGCACGGCGAAGTTGTTTTCGTTCCATACCAATGAGCTGTCGTAGGCTGCGAAGGCCTCCGCCTCCCTCCCCAGCTCGTGGAGCATGTCGCCCATCATGCCGTAGTAGTCCGACACCTTGTCGTCCTTCCAATCCTTGGTGCGGTGGTTGATGGCGGAGCGGTAGGCGTCGATGGTGGCCTGGTACTGCTTCAGCTCGTAGCCGGCCTGTCCCCATACGTCGTAGAACCACGTCGCGGCGGGGTTGTATTGCGCCCCCTGCCTGGCCAGCGAGAGGATTTGCCGCCACGTGCTGTCGCGCTCGGCCTGGGGCAGCGTGTCGCTGGGCAGCGAGGCGGCGATGAGGTATTGCAGGGCCTTTGGGTTGCCGGGTTCGAGGTCCACCACCTTGGCGAAGCACTCGCGGGCCTGGGCCATCTTGGTGGAGTCGGAGCCGAGCAGCTGTCCCTTGGCCAAGAGGAACTGCGTGTTGGCGGGGTCGTTGGTGAGCAGGGTGTCGATGAGCTGCGTCACGGGCTGGAGCTGCGCGCTGTCTGCCATGGCCAGCATCAGCTCAATCTGCAGGATGGTCTGGCGCGTCTGTTCGGGCGTGCGCTTGTTGAGCAGCAGCCTCACGCGCTCGTTGTTCTCGCCCACCGAGTCGCCAGTGGCCCGATAGTAGCTTATCAGCGACATCTGGCCGTCTGGGCTCTCGGGGTCGTCCTTGGCCACGGCGTCAAGGATCTTCTTGGCCTCGGCATATTTCTCGCCGTTGACCAGATAGTTGGCCAGCTTCAGCCTGAACGACTCGTCGTTGGGATTCTTCCTGATCAGCTCGTCGTACACCTGCCGGGCCTGCTTGTGTCGCCCCATCTCTTCCAAGAACTGTGCGCGGGCCAGTGTCAGTTCGTCGCTTCCGCCGCCCATGAGCTCAATCTTGTCGAGGGTCTTCAGCACTTTCTCCTTCTGGTCGGTGTTGTAGTATAGCTCCACCAGCATCTGCAGCACGGGCAGCTTGTCGTCGGTCTTGTTGAGGATGTCCTCGGCCACTTTCACCGATTCCTCGAACAGTCCCTCCTTGTTGTAGGCGTTGAGCAGTCCGGTGAGGTAGTCCTTGTTGGTCGGGTCGAGGTCCACGGCGGCCTTCAGCCCCGCCTGCATCAGGCTGTCGTTGCCGAGATAGCCATAGAAAGGAGCCAGAAAATAGTATGCCTCCGCCGCGCGCGGGTTGAGCTGCTGGCACTGGCAGAGGATGTCGAAGGCGGCGCCGTTGTTCTGTCCGAAGAGCGACATGGCCCTTTGGAAGAGGTAGTTGTAGGCCAGGCTGTCGCTGTGGGTCATCGTCCACGATTCCGGCACGTCGATCTTGAAGTCCACGTTGTTGAGGTCCTCAGCGTCGCCGCCGTCCTCAAGATATGCCGTGTCTACCACGGCCGTGTCTGTGGCCACGCTGTCCACCGCCTGCGCCTGCAGCCCCAGGGGCGCGCATAGCAGGGATAGGAGCGCAAAGATGGTTTGCAATATTCTTGTTGACATAAATTTTCCTTTTGTTCGTCGCTTGTGAAGCCTCGCCGGCTGTGGCGCGCGGCCTCACTCCACACCCGTGTGGCCGTAGCCGCCCTCGCCGCGCCCGGTCGCGCCAAGGAGGGTGGCGGGCTCCAGCTCGGCCGTCTCGTGGCGGGCAATGATCATCTGGGCAATGCGCTCACCGTCGTTGACCACAAAGTCCTCGTTGGAAAAGTTCACCAACAGCACCTTCAGCTCGCCCCGGTAGTCGGAGTCGATGGTGCCGGGCGTGTTGAGCACTGTCACGCCGTGTTTCAGTGCCAGTCCGCTGCGTGGTCTGATTTGGGCCTCGAAGCCCACGGGCAGCTCGATGCGCAAGCCTGTGGGGATGAGCCTCCTCTCCAAGGGGCGCAGCGTGACCGACGCGTCGAGGTTGGCGCGCAGGTCCATCCCGGCGCTCTGCTCGGTGGCGTAGGCGGGCAACGGCTGATGGCCTTCATTGACCACTCTAATCTTTATCATTTCTTGCTTTGTTGATTTGTTGATGCAAAAATAATGATTTATTGTCAGATAACTCTATTTTAGACCATAAAAAAAGTTAGTGACGCAGTGATAGCCCCAATTTGCAATCTTCTGTTCCCGCATTCCACGGTTTTCCGTCTCCTGTTGGTCTTTTTTCGTCGCAAAGTGGCCCATTGTGGCCAAAAATCATTATCTTTGCCAAAAACAACACAGCTATGAACTGGCAGCAACTCATTTCAAACAAGCGTCTCGGGCAGGAACGCCACCACACCGAAATGCACGAGGAGAGGTCCGAATTCAAGCGCGACTACGACCGCTTGGTGTTCTCGGCTCCTTTCAGGCGAATGCAGAACAAGACACAGGTGTTTCCCCTGCCGGGAAGCGTCTTCGTACACAACCGGCTGACCCATTCCTTGGAAGTTTCCACCGTGGGTCACTCCTTGGGCAACGACATCGCCCGCCGGCTCATGGTGCTGCACCCCGAGCTGCGCGGCACACTCATCGAGGAGATAGGCACCATCGTCTCCGCTGCCTGCCTGGCCCACGACATGGGCAACCCGCCCTTCGGCCACTCGGGGGAAAAGGCCATACAGACTTTCTTCACCGAGGGCAAGGGTGCAGCCCTGCGGGGCGAGGTATCGCCTGAGTTCTGGAGCGACATCACCCACTTTGAGGGCAACGCCAACGCATTCCGTCTGCTCACCCATCATTTCCTCGGCCGAAGACCAGGAGGATTCCTAATGACCTACACCATGCTGGCCAGCATTGTGAAGTACCCCTACGTGTCGGAACAGGCGGGCGCCCACGCCAAGTTCGGCTTTTTCCATAGTGAGTTGGGGAGCTATCTGGACATTGCCCGCGAGTTGGGCATCAAACGGCTCTCAGCTGAGGGCGAGCCGCTTCGCTTCGCCCGCCATCCCCTGGTGTATCTCGTGGAGGCCGCCGACGACATTTGCTACGAGATCATGGATATTGAGGACTCGCACAAGCTGAAGCTCCTCTCTTTCGACGAAGCCAGCCAAGCCCTGTTGGGATTCTTCGACGACAGCCAGCGCCACAAGATCCTGAAGCGGATTGCCGACGAGGGCATCACCGACGAGAACGAGCAGATAGTATACATGCGGGCCTGTGCGGTCAACAAGTTGGAGCATGAGTGCGTGGAGGCCTTTGTCGGCCACGAGCGGGAGATTCTCGACGGCACGCTTGAGGGCAGTCTGCTGGACCACGTGGAGCCGTCGGTGCGCGAGGCTTACCACCGCTGCACGCAACTCTCCTACGAGAAGATTTATCAGAGCAAGCCCGTGTTGGATGTGGAGTTGGGAGGCTACACCTTGATGGAGACGCTCATGGAAACGCTGGTCGCCGCCGCCGTCAACCCCGACCGCTTCCACTCCAAGCAAATCATACGCCGCTTCAGCAGCCAGTATGAAATCAAGAGTCCCGACCTCCAGACGCGCCTCATGGCTGTGATAGACTATATCAGCGGCATGACCGATGTCTATGCCCTCGATATCTATCAGAAGATGTGCGGCATCAGCCTGCCTATCGTCTGACCATCACTTCTATTCACCCCCTTGGATATTCGCGGCTCGATAAGCAGTTGTGAAAATCACTTTGTATGCACTACGTAGGGCGGAGAGCATCAAAAAATCAAATCATTCCCTGCTGAGAACCAATTTTTATTTATACTTTTGCAGTGCGAACCCGCAATAAATTCAATAGAATAAACAAACGCTATCCAAAATAACCATGTACAGATTCAAATCCATTCTGAAACAAACCCTTTGGGGAGGCGAGAAAATCAAACAGCTCAAGCACATCCCCGACGCTCCCTCACAGATTGGTGAGAGCTGGGAACTCTCTGCCGTGGAGGGCAATGTGTCTACGATTGATGGTGGAAGCGAGGACGGCGTGCTGCTCACCGACCTCATCGACCGCGACAAGGAGCGGCTGATGGGGCGTCGCAACTATGAGCGCTTCGGCCACCGCTTTCCCCTGCTCATCAAGTTTATCGACGCCAAGCAGGACCTCTCCATTCAGGTGCATCCCAACGACGAGATAGCCCACCGCCAGGGACTTCCCTGCGGCAAGACGGAGATGTGGTATCTCATGCCGTCGGAAGACGATGCCGTGATCCGTGTGGGACTGAAAAAGAAGATCACCCCCGAGGAGTATAAGCAGATGGTGGCCAATAACACCATCACCGACGCCATCGCCCACTACAACGTGAAGGCGGGCGACTGCTTCTTCCTGCCCGGCGGACGCATCCACAGCATCGGCGCCGGATGCATGCTTGTAGAGATTCAGCAGACCTCGGACTGCACCTACCGCATCTACGACTTCAACCGCCGCGACAAGAACGGCAACCTGCGCGAGCTCCACACCGAGAAGGCCGCCGAGTGCATCAACTATGAGGTGCTGCCCGACTACCGCACGAAATATGAGCCCCACAAGAACCAGCCCGTGCTCTTGGTCGACAGCCCGGTGTTCACCACCTCCGTGCTGGACATGGACTCTCCCGTCACGCTCGACTGGTCGGCCATCGACTCCTTCCAGATTCTCATCTGCCTCTCGGGCGAGGGCGAGGTGGCCGAGGACGACGGCGAGTGGCAACCCATGCGGGCGGGCCAAACCTATCTCTTCCCTGCCACCACGGACAAGTTGAAGCTCAAGGGAAAGATGCAGCTCATCAACACCTACGTGAAATGAGGCTCTGAGAACTCCGAGGGCTCTGAGGCCTCCGAGAACTCTGAGAACTCTGAGGGCTCCGAGAACTCTGAGGACTCCGAGGACTCCGAGATCTCCGAGAACTCTGAGAACTCCGAGACCTCTGAGAAAATTAAGAGGCAAGCTTCCGCTTATTGGGAAGCTTGCCTCTTTTTAAGCAATTAAGTCTTAGGGCAGGGCCACTTTGCCTGTCATTTTGTCCCCTCCCTTGCTTACCTTATAGATATAGGTTCCGGCGGGCAGCGTGCCCAACTCCAGTCGGTCGGCGTGAGTCGCAGTGAGTCTGGGCGCGCCCGAGGCGTCGATCAGTTCTATGCGGTCGGCCGCGTTGTCGAGCAGCAGCGCGCCGCCTTCCACACGCACTTTCCCTATTGCGCCCCTCACCTCGGCGATGCGGTTGGTCAGCTTGTTGAGCGGGAAGCGGTAGAGGCCGCCTTCGGTGTTGTCGTAGGCGGTGTCGAAGAGCGAGGCGTAGAGATAGTCGTCGGTGGCCTTCAGCTCAAGCGGCGAGAGGTAGTAGCCCCTCACCTCGGTGAGCATGGGCAGCCCATCGGAAATGTTCACGTAGGTGTTGCCGCCGTCGTCAGACACATACACGCCGTCGCGGATGTGTCCCGCGAACAGGTGCTTCCCATGCACCTCCAGGCAGCGCACATAGTTGCACAGCTCGTTCTCGGGTCTGCCCGTGGGCTGCCAGTGCTCGCCGTCGGTGGTGAATTGCAGGAAGGGTTTCGTCGCGTCGTAGTCGTCCACGGTGCGGCCGCAGAACAGTGTGTCGTTCCTTTCGGCCAAGGCCACCATGAAGTTGCTCCCCTCCATCACCCTCGACCATTTGTCCTCCTGTTCGTCGTAGCGGCAGATGTAGTTGGCTCCAAACTCATAGAGGTTTCCCTTGAACGTGTAGGGCGTGTAGAAGTTTTCCGTGAAGAGCAGCCCCTTCTCGTCCTTCTCGCCCGTACCCCCACAGGCGATGGCCAGCGAGGTGCGGTCGGTGAAGTGCCACGTGTCGCCATAGTCGTCGCTGTAGAGGATGCCCGCGCTGAAGTCGGCTGCGTAGAGGCGTTCGCCCTTCTCGGCCAATCCGTAGCAGGCGGTGTTTTCTACATCGTCTATTTTCTCCCCATCGGGAGTGCCGTAGTCGAGCACCACCCACGTCTCACCGTCGTCGTCCGAGCGGGCGATCTTGCCGCCGTTTCCCGTTGCGTAGAGCATTTCGCCAAACTGGTAGAAGCGGTTGTAGGTGTGGTCCTCCGAGCAGGTCTTCGTGAAGGTGTCGCCCTCGTCGGTGGAGGTGTAGATGCCCCCGCTGCCGTCAAACTGGTAGTCGGAGTAGAGGATGTTGCCGCTTGGTGTGATGAACACTCCCCACACGCCATGGTGCAGGCTCACGGGTTCCCACTGCGCCCCAGCCCTCATGGGGCTGAGGAGGAGCACTGCGGCCAGGGCCGCTGCGCCCACGATGTTGTGTCTTGATTCTCTCATGTTTTGTGATTTCAATGTATGTTTGGATTGTTGGTTCTAAGGGCATTGCAAGGCCACGCTCATCTCACCACGAACTTGCGTCCGCCCCTCACGTAGACGCCCTTGGTGGGATGGGCCACGCGTCTGCCGGCAAGGTCGTAGATGTTCCCGTCGCGCTGCGCCCTCATGGTGGGCAGGGTGTCGATGCCGGCCGAGGGCTTGGGCTGTATCTCCGCGGAGTTGATGACTTGGCGGTCGAAGTTGGAGTATTCCAGTCCGCGGTTGATGAAGGCCACCACATAGAGGCTGTCCGCGTTCCACTCGGGGTCGAGGTCAGTGGTGTAGTTCTTGTTGTAGTCGCCCAAAACATCGATGGCATCGCCGTATAGGCCGTCCGACAGCACCTTTCGTATCACGCAGGGGTGGGTGTATGTGCTTTGGTGCTCTTCCTTGTCTTCTTCCGACCAGAACTCCTGGGTGTCGCTCTCCACGCTCCTTTCCATCAGATAGACCGTGAGTCGCAGGGAGGGCGCGCCGTCGGGCATCACGTCCTTGGCGATGTCGCCGTTCACCGTCACGTTCATGCGTCCGCCGTCAATTTCGGCACTTCCGCCCACCGAGGCAAAAGTGGGGCGTTTCAGCTCGGCATCGTAGGCCATCTTGGCAAATTCGGGATACAGCACGGAGAAGAGCGGCGTGGCGGGCGTCAGTCCCGTGTAGTACGACACGACGTTGGGGTAGGAGCGGTCGAGTCCCATGCAGGGCAGCTCCACGCTCATCGAGTCGCCGTTGCAGAAGTCGAGGGCTATTACCGTGGCGTCGTCGTTGCCCGTGGCGAACCTGTCGCCCATGTGCTGGCTGATTTGTATGATGCGCCCCTTGTAGTCGGCCAGTCCGGGCGCGAGGATCTCCTCGTAGTAGCGGGGCGACATGTAGCTGTTCTCGCTCTCGAAGTATTCCACGAGCGGCACGAAGGTGTAGCGGTCGGCCACCTCCTTGGGCACGGCCAATATCTCCACCTTGGCTTTGGCCTCCATCGTGTTGGCCTTGCCGTTCACGGCGTCGATGCTCAGCGTCTGCGGCCCCGACAGCATGTAGTCCATGGGAAGGGCCACGCGCCTTGTCTGTCCCGACTCTATGCCTTGGCTCAGTTTGACGTCGTGGCTGTTGACAGTCTCAAAAGCCTTGGTCGACACCGTGAGGCTCGTCACCGTGCCGGAACCGTTGTTCCTCACGTTGCCCAAGACGGTCAGCGTAGAGTCCTTGGAGCCGATGCGCTCGTAGGCTACAGACTCCAAGGTCACCATGGCCGTGAATTTTCCCTCCTTGTCCTTCACGATGAGGATCACGGGCAGCGTGCCTAGGTCAGAGGCGTCCTGCCACAGTTCCCTGCCGCTGTCGTCGGTCTCGCCCTCGCGCCACAGGAAGCAGCTGCCGGGTCGGTTGTGGGGATAGAGCGTGGGGATGGCAATGACGTCTTTCTGCAGGTCGCAGTAGAATCCCACCAAGAGCGAGTCGGGGTTGTTGGGAATGGTGTAGGTCTGGTCGAAGTTGATGGTGTTCCACCCGAAACCCACTTTGGCCGCCGTCTGCGTTCCGGCCAGCTTGTCGCCGTGGAAAGCTTTCCTGACGAAGCATTCGTAGGAGCCGTCGGAGTCGTAGGTGTCCCATCCGGCCACCATGCCCACCACCTCGCCGCCCGCGTAGGGGCGCAGCATGTTGGGCGTGAGCACCATGGCGCAGCCCACGCGCGAGTCGTCCTCCACCGAGAGGCCGTCGTAGGGGTAGATCGCGTCGGACGTTTTGGCGTAGCCGAGGTAGAGCAGGGCTTCTTCCGATGGGGCAAAGTGGGCTGGAGAATCCTTCAGGGGCGCATTGTGCGCCTTCCATCCTTGGGCGTTGGCGGTTGTGGAAAGTGCCGCAAGGAGCGAAATCAAGATAGACGTGGTAAAAAATCCTTTCATAAGCATGCCTTTTAGTTGTCGGTTTGTTGGTTGTCAAAGCTCCGTCTACCAGTCTTTATGACGAATCCATACTTTTGTATGAGACGGGAGTCAAGGTGGCGAGGAGCTGGCTCGTATTCTTCTCAATATATAATTGTTGGCAAATTTAGACAAATTTATTTATATTTGTCTCTCTTTGCGCGTTGTTTAACATGTTTTTAACGCAAAGTGGCGTTTTTCCCGCTGTGGAATCGGCACCTCGGCTCCAGCCATGCCGTCTTGCGGTGGGGTGTGGCTGGCTTCCGTTTGCCGTTCAATGGGCCTTTCCCTGCCATGGTCAGGCTGTGGGTCGATGAGCCACATGGGCGTCAAGGCACTGTGGGGGAGGGGGGCGCCTCTCCCACGTCCTTTTTCCTTATCTTGCCCACATGCTCGGTGGCCATGGCCTGGCGGTAGTCCCTGCCCGTGAAGGAGGTGCGCACATCGCGAAGCTCCACGCGGTCAACATTGCGGAAATAGAGGCCGTAGCTTGGGAACACGGGCCATTGGTCGGTGGTGTGGGAGTCGAACCATTTGGGAAGCATGGGGTCGTCGTTGCCGCGGAACTGTAGGTCGGCATGGCTGATTGCCACGCGTTCGGCGCGCGCCCTGCCCCAGCTCTTCACCGAGAGCGCCATGCGCGTGATGTCGCGGGCGGTGAGGTTCTCCACGCGCAGCCGCCCAAGGCTGTTGTCGTCGCTCAACGTCACCGACAGCGGCGTGAGCATGGTCTCCACGTAGAGGTCCTTGAGCAGGATGTGGTCCATGCGGCCAGGGGCGGGTCCCCATCCGCCCGGCTCCAGGCTGATGGCGGCGTCGCTGGCCGTCTTGCCCGACGTGCGGTGGGGAAACCGGCCGGGACCATGGAAGCGGCAGCGCTTCACCTTGAGCCGCGTGGAGGGCTGTATCATCCTTATGCCGTTGCACGACGAGTTGATGTCGCAGCGGCTGATGACCATCCGGTCCCAGTAGCCGCCCGCAATGGCATCGTCGCCTGTGGCAAGCCGACAGTCGCTGATGATCACGTGGCGTCCACCGCGGATGTGGATGCCGTCCCACCCCTCCTCTATGTTGAGCCCGCTGAAGATGGCCTTGTCGATGGAGTAGGCGAGGATGGCGTAGTTGGCGGCGCGCTTGATGGATATTCCCTTCAGGCTCACTTGATACGCATTGGCGATGAGGATGGCGTGCGGGCCGCGCTGGCGCTCCTCTCCGAGAGGGTTCAAGAGATGGCCACCATCGATGGTGCCGCGCCCTATGATGGCCACATTCGCCGCGTCCTCAATGTGGATGAGGGCGAGCGACCATATACTGTCCGATGCCGAGTTGGCATTCGCCGTTCCCAACCCTGAGTCGTAGCGGCTGAGGTCGGCCGTGGTGCGCAGCGGTGTGTATGCCCTCAGGTCCTGCACGCCCTTGAGGGTGGCGCCCTCATCCAGCCGCAGTGTCACTCCACTGCGGAGATAGATGCTTCCGGTGGCGAACTCTCCGGCCGGCACCACCACGATTCCCCTTCCCTTTTTGTGGCAGAATTCGATGGCCTTGTTGATGGCGGCGGCATTGTCGGTTGTCCCGTCGGGCACCGCGCCGAACGAGAGTATGGAGACTATGACGCTAATGCTGAATAAGAGATTGATCATGGCTGTTTTCAATTCATGGTTCATATTTAGCCTCGCATGGAGGGCAGGGTGTTCCCGCCGCGGGGTAGTCTGCGTCCCTGCTGCGGGCTTGCCCATTGGGCTTCCCCTTCATGCCCCATTGGGCAGCGCGAGTAGTTTGTATGGTGCGCGAGCAAAAGAAAAGGGCCAGCCTCATGGTGGCGAGTCTGGCCCTTTGCTTGCAGGATGGCGCAGCTCCGGCGTGCCAAAAGGCGGCTGGAGTCGGCCTTTCCGGCTATGTCATTTCTTCAGCTGCGAGACCAGCTCCACGGTGTCGCGGGCGATGACAATCTCCTCGTCGGTGGGAATCATCACCACCTTCACCTTGCTGTCGTCGGCTGAGAGCACACGCTCCACCGAGCGGCAGTGGTTGCGCTCGCGGTCCATCTTCACACCGAGATAGTCCAAACCTTGCGTGGAGTCCCAGCGCACGCCCTCCTGGTTCTCGCCCACACCGGCGGTGAACACGATGATGTCGACACCGTTCATGGCGGCGGCGTAAGCACCGATGTACTTCTTGATGCGGTAGTTGTACATCTCCAGAGCCAGATGGGCCATTTCGTTGCCCTCGTTGTCGGCGTTCTCGATGTCGCGCATGTCAGACGACATGCCTGTGATGCCCAGCACACCGCACTCCTTGTTGAGGTATTCGGCCATCTCCTGCGGAGTCTTGTGCAGCTTGTCCATGATGTAGGTCACGGCGCTGGGGTCGATGTCGCCCGAGCGCGAGCCCATCATCAGTCCGGCCAAGGGCGTGAGGCCCATGGAGGTGTCGATCACCTTGCCATACTTCACGGCGGCCACGCTGGCTCCGTTGCCGATGTGGCAAGTGATGATCTTCTGCGTCTTGATGTCGACGCCCAGGAACTCGCAGGCGCGCTGTGAGACATAGCGGTGGCTGGTGCCGTGGAAGCCGTAGCGGCGCACGTGGTACTTCTTGTACAGCTCGTAAGGCACGGCGTAGAGGTAGGCGTAGGGAGGCATGGTGCTGTGGAAGGCGTTGTCGAACACCGTCACCTGAGGCACGTTGGGCATCAAGGCATCCACGGCGCGGATGCCGCGCAGGTGGCCGGCATTGTGGACGGGGGCGAGGTCGATGAGGCTCTCAATGCCCTTCTCCACTTCGGGAGTCACGATGCAGCTCTTCTCGAAGAGGTCGCCTCCCTGCACGATGCGGTGGCCCACAGCGTCGATCTCGTCGAGGCTCTTGATGGCGCCAATCTCGGGGTCGAGAAGCACCTTGAACACCAAGGCCACGCCTTCCTTGTGGGTGGGCAGGTCGGCCATGATCTGCTTCTTCTCGCCGTTGTTGAGCTTCACCTTGATGAATGCGCCGTCGATTCCGATGCGCTCCACGCCGCCCTGTGCGAGAACGCTCTCGTCGGCCATGTCGTAAAGCTTGTATTTGATGGATGAACTTCCACAGTTCAGTACCAGTACTTTCATAAATGTCTGTTTTGTCGTTTTGATGAATAATGTTTATGTAGGAGGTTCAGCGTCTCGCTGAGCAGGGTCGTAGGAGGTTCAGCGTCCTCGCTGAACAGTAGGAGGTTCAGCGTCCTCACTGAACGGTAGGAGGTTCAGCGTCTTGCTGAACAGTAGGAGGTTCAGCGTCTCGCTGAACAGGGTCGTCTGCCAATCATTGTGCGGCGGGACGCCGCACCTCCTAAGTGCCATTGTGCGGCGGGACGCCGCACCTCCTACTATGCGTTCTTTTTGGCGTCTTGAGCCTGGCAGGCGGTGATGGCCACCATATAATAGATGTCGTCCACGGAGCAGCCGCGGCTGAGGTCGTTCACCGGGCGGGCGATGCCCTGCAGGATGGGGCCGATGGCCTGTGCGCCACCCAAGCGCTGGACGAGCTTGTAGCCGATGTTGCCCACCTCCAAGTTGGGGACGATGAGCACGTTGGCCCTTCCGGCCACATTGCTCTGCGGAGCCTTCTTGTGGGCCACGGCCGGCACGAGGGCGGCGTCGGCCTGCATCTCGCCGTCGACGTGAAGCTCCGGATAGCGCTCCTTGGCGAGCTTCGTGGCGTCAACCACCTTGTCGATGACGTAGACGCTCTTGCCCGTGGCCTTGTCGATGGCGTCCTTGGCGGATCCCTTGGTGGAGTAGCTCAGCATGGCCACGATGGGCAGCTTGACTCCGGCCACGGCCTTGGCGGTCTCGGCCGTGCAGTAGGCAAACTGTGCCAGCTGGTCGGCGGTGGGGTTCGGGGTCACGGCCACGTCGCTCATCACCACCACGCCGTCCTCGCCATACTCCTTGTGCTCGGAAATGAGCAGCATGGCGCCGCTGACGCAGCTGATGCCGGGAGCGCACTTGATGATCTGCAAGGCGGGGCGCAGGGTCTCGCCCGTGGTGCTGAGGGCACCCGAGATTTGGCCGTCGGCCTCTCCCATCTTGATAATCATGCAGCCCAGGTAGAGGTTGTTCTTCGTCACCAAGTCGCGGGCTTGGTCGATGGTCATGCCCTTCTTCTTGCGGAGCTCGGCCAATGCGGCGGCGTAGGCCTCGCTCTTGGGATTGTTGAGCGGATCCACGATGGTGGCCTTGTCGATGTGGGTCAGTCCCCACTCGTCGGCCAACTTCTTGATGTGGGCGGGATTACCAATGAGAATAATGTCCGCAAGGTCGTCGGCCAAGGCGCGGTCGGCAGCCTTCAGAGTACGCTCCTCCTCTGCTTCGGGGAGCACGATGCGCTGCTTGTCTGCTTTGGCGCGCGCAACGATTTGCTGTAATAAACTCATAGCTATGAATAGTTGTTGATGATATGTTTCTTAGTGAATATCCTATAGTTGTGGGCGGGGCGGGGATGGCCGCGCCCTTTTCGGTTCCTTTTCCTGTATTGCGCAAAGTTACTAAAATTAATCGGTAATCGCGCCCGTGGGAAAATAAAATAATATAAAAATCCGTTGTCCGTCAGATTTCGGCCATCTCCTTGGTGAGCAGGCTCTCCAACTCTTCGGCCGAGAGGCGGAGGTGGAGCTGGCCCTTGATGGCCACGCTGATGTTGCCCGTCTCCTCCGACACGACGATGGCCACGGCGTCGCTCTGCTGCGAGATGCCTAAGGCGGCACGGTGGCGGAGGCCCAGCTCCTTGGGGATCTTGTCGTCGTGGGAGACGGGCAGCACGCAGCCCGCGGCCTTGATGCGGTGCTTGCTGATGACCATGGCCCCATCGTGGAGGGGCGAGTTCTTGAAGAAGAGGTTCTCGATGAGACGGTAGCTGACGACACCGTCGATCAGCTGTCCCGCGCTTCCCGTGTCGATGACCTCGTCGAGGGGGATGCTGCGCTCTATCACGATCAGCGCACCCACGCGCCCCCGCGACATGTGCATGCAGGCGGTGGTCACGGCCAGGATGTTCTCGTGGTTGGCCTGTGAGCCCTTGCCGCGCGAGCTGCTGAAGAACCTCATCACACCGCGCAGCCGCTGGTGGGCGCCGAGCGAATAGAGGAACTTGCGTATCTCCTCCTGGAAGAGGACAATCAGGCCGATGACACCCACCGACACCAACTTGTCCATGATGGCTCCCAAGAGCCGCATCTCCAACACTTGGCTCACGAAGAGCCACACGAGGACAAACACCATGATGCCGATGAAGACGTTGAGCGAGCGGCTCTCCTTCATCAGCCGGTAGATGTAGAAGAGCATCAGGGCGACAAGTACGATGTCGATGATGTCCTTGATTCCAAATTCGAAAGGCATTCTGTTTGCTTACTTGTAAAGGAGCGGGAGGTTGGGCGCGCCCCACCCCCGGGTTGGGTTACGATGTTCTTAGTCTGTAAGGGGCAGCCCCGTCCGCCTCCGGCACCCCTCAGCGTGGGCCACCTCGGCTTTCAGGCCCAGCCTTGGTGCGGCCGCTGTGGAAGTCTTGTGGCTTGGCGCCTCGGCAGGGGGCAGGGCCTGGCCTATTCCGGCTCTCCGCAGACAGCCGATTCCGTCATCTTGGTGTAGATCCGGCAAGCCTCCACGGCCGCCCTCACGTCGTGTACGCGCAGGATGTCGGCTCCCTTGGCCAAGGCCAGCGTGTTGACCACAGTGGTGCCGTTGAGCGACTCCTCCGTGGTGATGCCGAGCAGCTGGTGTATCATGCGCTTGCGGCTGACGCCTATCAGGATGGGCAGCCCGAACACCTTGAGGCGGTCAAGTCCGTTGAGCACGGCGTAGTTCTGGTCCACGTCCTTGCCGAAGCCGAAGCCCGGGTCGAGGATGATGTCGTTCTGGCCCAAGTCGTGGAGCTTCTCCACGGCCGTGGCCATCGACTTGGCGATGGCCTGCAGGGTGGGCTCCACCGACTGGAAGATGTAGGGACGGCGCAGCTGCGCCACGGTGGGAAACATGTCGGGGTCGGCGCCTTGGCTCACGTCGTTGATGATGTCGGCGTCGAACTCCTCCACGGCCATGCGGGCCACATTGGGGCGGAACGTGTCGACCGACACCACGGCGTCGGGCAGCTGCTGGCGGACCACTCTCAGGGCCTGGCGCACGCGCTCCATCTCCGTGGGTTCGTCGCAGGTGTCGCCGCCGGGGCGCGTGCTGCAGCCGCCGACGTCGATGATTCGCGCGCCCTCGTCCACAATCTGGCGGGCGCGCCGCGCTATGGCTTCATCGCCTTGGACGCGGCTCTCGGCATAGAACGAATCGGGCGTACAGTTCAATACGCCCATCACGATGGGTTGGGCAAGCGACAACAGCTTGCCGCGTACATTGATGGTTAGTTGCATTTGTTTTGTCTTCGTCAAAGTCCCCCTCCTTGCCCTCCGTCGTACACGGCGGAAGACGCTTGGGGGGTAACAACCTGCAAATATAGCGATATTAATTGGAATAACCCCTCACTTTCCGATATTTTTTGCCTCCGCCCCTCTGCATGTCCCGACTTCGCAAATAGGGTGTTCAGTTTGTTGTACCCTCTTTTGAATGAATTTTTCCATCCCCCAAAACTACACCTTAATTCCGCAACCTTATTCAATATCTCATGGCATAGCAGTAAAATCTCATCAACCCTATGGTTTCTTTTCATCCAGCTGGCATCTTCCACGTAAGTGTCCCCTTAAGCGCACAATGCCGTAAGCCACAGAAAAAAAATCTTAAAAAAGGAAATCGTATGAAGAAAAATCCGTAACTTTGGGGCGACCAAAAGGCGTGGGACATCCATGTTGTGTGGCAACTGTCACACAACAATAGAACAACCGTCACGCAACAATAGAACAGCTGTCACACAACTGTGCGACAACTGCCCCAACTGTAGCGTTTTGGCTTCCTTTGTAGTTTAACGTTTTTGGTTGACTACTTTAAGCCTTATTTTTAATGTTGGTTGACCCG
>SFCY01000151.1 GCA_004558865.1 Bacteroidales bacterium | reverse complement strand
TCTAACTTACTGCGATCCAATAGGGATTGGAGCCTCTCTTTTTTCTTTTCCATCTTTTCTTTTTGAGGTGTCAACCATATTTAAAAAAAGACACACAATCTGGGCAGGCCATGAGTGGATGGTGGTTTAACGCCATTGAGCGTCGAGGCTCGCGTCGCTGGGAGCGCCCCCAAGGGAGTGGACGCTCCCGTGTGAGGCCTGCGGGCTTTCGAATGTGCGCCAAGGGGTGGAAAGGGGAGGCAAAAACGGGCGTGATTCGCCTTTATGGGTACTTGAAAACAGGGTCTGACAAAAAAATAAGGGAATATATTTTGTGCTTATCACATTTTACGTTATCTTTGCGTATAAAATTCTAACAATCATTAATAAAAGAAAGTCAAACCTATGATGAAGAGAATCCTGACGTTGACATTGCTATTAGTCTCGGCAGTCATCACCTTTGCACAAAACCCAGTACATTTCTCTTCCGCGCTCAAGATGGGCAAGGGAGCGGAGGCTGAAATTGTGTTCACAGGAAAAATCAACAAAGGCTGGCATGTGTACTCTACCAACCTTGGAGCCGACGGACCCATCCCGGCTACATTCCACACCGACAAGATGGACGGCGTGGAGCTTGTTGGAAAGCTCACTCCCCGCGGACGTGAGATTTCGCAGTACGACAACATTTTCGGCATGAAGCTGCGCTACTTCGAGAACAGCGTGCAGTTTGTGCAGAAAATCAAGTTCACGAAACCCAACTTCAAGATAGACTGCTACCTGGAGTTTGGCGCCTGCAACGACGAGATGTGCATGCCGCCCACCCAGGTGGAACTCCACAAGTCGGGTAAGTCGCCCGCCACCGCTGAGGCCACGCAGCCCAGCCCCGAGGAGCTGGCCAAGCAGAAGGCCGACTCGCTGGCTGCCCTCGCCGCCCAGGGCGACACCGTGGCCAAGGACTCGGCCGCCCCTGCCGTGACCGCCGACCAGCTGGCCTCGCTCGACATGCAGAAGCTCTACCAGCCCGTTGTGAAGGAGCTCAAGGCCCAGCAGGAGAGCACCAAGGGCAACCGCTCGCTCTGGTACATCTTCGCCATGGGATTCGTCGGCGGCCTGCTCGCCCTGCTCACGCCCTGCGTGTGGCCCATCATCCCGATGACCGTGAGCTTCTTCCTCAAGCGTGCGAAGGACGACAAGAAGAAGGGCATACGCGACGCCATCACCTACGGCGTCTCCATCATCGTCATCTTCCTCTTGCTGGCCCTCGTGGTGACAGCCCTCTTCGGCCCCGAGACGCTCAACTCGCTGGCCACCAACGCCGTGTTCAACGTGTTCTTCTTCCTGCTGCTCGTGGTATTTGCCGTGAGCTTCTTCGGATGGTTTGAGCTCACGCTTCCCTCCTCGTGGGGCAACAAGGTAGACAGCAAGGCCTCCAGCACCACGGGCCTGCTCTCCATCTTCCTCATGGCCTTCACCCTCGTGCTGGTGAGCTTCTCCTGCACGGCCCCCATCGTGGGCCTGCTGTTGGTTGAGGCCGCGACGAGCGGCAACTGGGTGGGTCCCACCATGGGCATGTTTGCCTTTGCCCTGGCCCTGGCCCTGCCCTTCACGCTCTTTGCCATGTTCCCCAGCTGGCTGAAGAGCGCTCCCCGCTCAGGCTCCTGGATGAACACCATCAAGATTGTATTGGGCTTCGTCGAGTTGGCCTTCTCGCTGAAGTTCCTCTCCGTGGCCGACTTGGCCTACGGCTGGCACATCCTCGACCGCGAGACGTTCCTCGCCCTCTGGATAGTCATCTTCGGAGCCATGGGCCTCTACCTCATCGGCAAGCTCAAGTTCCAGAGCGATGCCGCGGGTGGCGAGATCGACAAGCCGATGCCTGTGCCCTGCATCATGCTCGGCCTTTGCAGCATCGCCTTTGCCGTCTACATGGTGCCGGGCCTTTGGGGCGCACCCTGCAAGGCCGTGTCGGCGTTCGCGCCACCCATGTACACGCAGGACTTCAACCTCAACACCAAGGAGGTGCGCGCCGCCTACACCAACTATGAGGAGGGCATGGCCGCCGCCAAGGCACAGGGCAAGCCCGTGTTCCTCGACTTCACGGGCTTTGGCTGCGTCAACTGCCGCAAGATGGAGGCTGCCGTGTGGACCGACCCGACCGTGGCCGACAAGCTGACCAAGGACTATGTGCTCATCTCGCTCTTCGTCGACGACAAGACCCCGCTGCCCGAGCCCATCCACGTGAAGGACGCTGAGGGCAACCCCAAGACGCTCCGCACCGTCGGCGACAAGTGGGCCTATCTGGAGCAGACCAAGTTTGGCGCCCTGACACAGCCGTTCTATGTGCTTGTCGACAACGACGGCAATCCGCTCAACGGCAGCTTCTCCTATAAGGAGGATGTGCCCGAGTTCCTTGAGTTCCTCAACAAGGGTCTGGAAAATTACAGGAAATAAACGTAATATATAATAAATGTATAGTGCATGATTCATCAGTCGCCTTCGGCCGCGCACCGCGTGTCAGGCATGGCTCCTGGATCATGCACTGTGCGTTTGCATAGCGAGCAAGAAATGATAGATTCAGCCACACAACAACAAATCCTTGACCTCATCCATCGTGAGGTGGTGCCTGCCGTGGGATGCACAGAGCCCATGGCGGTGGCACTCTGCACGGCACGCGCCACGGAACTCTTGGGCTGCAGGCCCGACGAGATAGAGGTGCTGCTATCGGCCAACATTCTGAAGAACGCCATGGGGGTGGGCATTCCCGGCACGGGCATGATCGGACTGCCCATCGCCATCGCCTTGGGAGCCCTCATCGGAAAGTCGGAATACCAGCTCGAAGTCATCAAGGACCTCACTCCCGAGAGCCTGGAGGAGGGAAAGAAATACATCAGCGAGAAGCGCATCAACATCGGGCTGAAGCCGGGAAGATGCGACAAACTCTATGTGGAGGTGACCTGCAAGGCCCATGGCTCGCGCGACAAGGCCACGGCCATCATCGCCCGTTCGCACACCAACTTCGTGTATGAGGAGCTGAACGGCTCCGTGAAACTCGACACCCGCGGCGGAGGCTGCGAGGGCGGTGCGGGCGAGAGCGTGAGGCTCGACCTGGCCACGGTGTGGGAGTTTGCCATGACGGCCCCCGTGGACAAGCTGCGCTTCTTCCTCAACGTGCGCGACGTCAACATCCGCGCGGCGGCAGAGAGCCTCAAGGGCAACTATGGCCACTGCCTGGGCAAGTCCATGGACCGCCCGTTGAGCCGCGGCATCTTCGGCGACAGCATCTACTCCCACGTCATCTCCAAGACAGCCTCCGCCTGCGACGCTCGCATGGGCGGAGCCTTGATTCCCGTCATGTCGAACAGCGGCTCGGGCAACCAAGGCATCTGCGCCACAAATCCTGTGGCCGTCTATGCCATGGAGAACGAGAACACTGAGGAGGAACTCATCCGCGCCCTGTGCCTGAGCCACCTCACGGCCATCTACATCAAGCAGAGCCTTGGCCGCCTGTCGGCCCTTTGCGGCTGCGTGGTGGCCAGCATCGGCTCCAGTTGCGGCATCACCTATCTGATGGGCGGCGACTACAAGCGTGTGTGCTACTCGGTGAAGAACATGATAGCCAATCTGGCGGGAATGATCTGCGACGGGGCCAAGCCCAGCTGCGCGCTGAAGATCAGCAGTGGCGTCTCCACGGCTCTTCTCTCCGCCATGCTCAGCATCGAGGGCAGGCACGTGACCGCAGCCGAGGGCATCATCGACGAGGACGTGGACCGCAGCATCCGCAACCTGACCAGCATTGGCAAGGAGGCCATGTGCGAGACCGACGACATGGTGCTCGACATCATGACCCACAAGAGCAGCTGCCGATAACGCAGAAGCTTGGCAGTGCAATCCTCCTGCGGGGAGGGAAAAGCCAACATACACAGCAGGGGCCGCGCTTTGCGCGGCCCCTGCTGTGTGGATGCATGCCTTTGCGTGCATGCTATTGGACGGAAAGGCCAACCTCACATCCCATAGCCTTCACTCCATGCGCTTTCTTCCCCGCCTTTCCTTTTCCCTGGAGATCCACGAATAACGGTTGGCCCAGCGCCAGGCTGTGGTGCGGGAGATTCCGATAAGGCTTCGAATCTGTGGGCCTGAGAAGCCGGCCTTGCGCAGATAGCAGAACCTCATCTCCAACTCGCTGATGTTCCTCCTGCTGTCGGAGAGCGTGAAGCTGAACGAGGGGAACTTCTCATCCACAGCCTTCATAAACACATTCCATTCTGCGTCTTCCAGCCGGTATTGTCCCACCGAGGCCTTCTTCAGCTTGGCGATGATTCCGTCTGTGTCCTTGGCAATCTCCGACTGGTGGAGAAGTTGTATCAACTGGGCGTTCTGTCTGACTTTCTCTTCCAAAAGCTGCGTGCTGTGGCTTTGCTCTTTCTCGTATCTCTCTATTTCGCCGGCCAAGTTTGGCACAGCGGATATTTTCCGTGGAATCATGGTAAGTTTATATGTAAAGGGGAAGAAAAATGGTCATGTCCAGGCTTACGCTCCTACCGGAGCTATGGTTCTGAAGTGATGGGTAGCCTTACGAGCAAGCTCGACGGCTACCCATCACTTCAGAA
>SFCY01000150.1 GCA_004558865.1 Bacteroidales bacterium | reverse complement strand
GTCCCAGCACAAACGGAGCCTACCCTACGGTCATAGCCAAGATGGGTTGCTACTTGGAGAACGACATCCGACAAGTGGAAGATGGCGCACTCAATACGGCATCGGTCTTTTATTTGGAAAAGAATGGCAGCCAGTACAATCTGAAAGGTGAGGGCACAGACTTGAAGACCATTACGACCGGTCAGTATTCAGCCGGCATCACGGTAGACTTCCCTGGTTTTTATACTAATATCAATTCGTTGGGCAATAACTTGTACAACATTTATATTCCTGTAAGTGCAAGTACAACAGTAAAAATAATTATACCGATTAAAGCTACGATCACCGTAGGCAACTACTACTTCTGCGACAACGCCGGTACATTTGGCGTAGAGAAGGATGCATCCACAAAGGATGAAGCGAAATGGTACATTGAACCTGCCACGACTTTCAACGTGAAGCCGTTGGAGAAAGTGAAGGACAAGGCAGGTCATTACTACACGACGCTCTGCGTGGACTTCCCCTTCTCCATTCCGTCGGAGGGCTCCACAGTGCTCGCAGCCTACACGGTGACGGGTAAGGATGCCGAAGGCAACGCGGTGCTCAACCAGCTCTCTGGCGTGATTCCCGGCGCAACACCTGTCATCTTGGAATGTTCTTCGGCTGACGCGGCTACGAACGTCCTCAACATCGAGACCACCATGGCTCCCGCCAGCAAAGGCTGTGCTGATGGTGCCGTTGTCAGTTTGGTTGGCAACTGTCTGCAAGGCCGTTACTTCAACGCTCCGGCCGCTACTTACCAGTACAAAAATTACCTCAATCAAGTAAGCAATCCCACCACAGCCAACTTCACGACTGATGGCAATAAGCTGACAAACGATAAGAGCAACTATCGCGTGTTGAACTGCGTGAACGGCGTGGTAGGCTTCTACAAACTCAAGAACGCCAACGCTACAATGGGAGCCAATAAAGCCTTTCTCAATATCAAGGATATGCCCGAAGTATCTGTGGCAACTGCCAAGCGTTTCAGCATTGAAACGTCGGGAGAGACGACGGCCATCACCGGCATCCATCAGGATGCAAGCAAGGACGAGGTGATTTACGACCTCCAAGGGCGGCGCGTGGAGCATCCTTCACGCCATGGCCTCTATATCGTGAACGGGAAAAAAGTGGTATTCTAAATGTTAGACAATCATGAAACATACTTATATTCAGCCTTGCACCAAGATAATAAAAGACATCCTTCCCACTGAAATGCTTGCGGGTAGCGGCGACCATAATATGCCCATCAGTGACACGGAGGTGGATGAGCAAGGAGCCAAGAAGGGCTTTTTCGATGACGACGAAGACGCCACGGACGCCACTTTGTCACCGTGGTAACCGTCTGAACGCGACACTTTCTTTTTAATCAGCGCATCCTTGCATCTGCCCAAAAGCGGGGAACGCCTTGACTTGAAGCTTTCTGCCGTAGAATTTTATGCGTTAGGGCGCAATTTTACGCGATAGCGATTTTCGTCATGGGCAGGCTTGCCTCCAAAGGTGTGGTTCTGAAGTGACGGGGTAGCCTTACGAGCAAGCTCGACGGCTACCCCGTCACTTCAGAACCACACCTTTGGAGGCAAGCCTGCCCATGACCATTTTCCTTCCCCTTTACATATAAACTTACCATGATTCCACGGAAAATATCCGCTGTGCCAATTATGGTTTCCCGGCTTGCTTCTTCTGCACGTCGAGCACGGTACGCTCGCCGTTGGAGCCATGTCCGAACACTACGGTTATGGTGTCGCCGGGTTCCAAGTTGCCGTGAATTTGTATGGCCTCGTCCTTTTGCAGGATGGTGTCGTGGAGCGAGGGCAGCATCTTCACCTCCATGGTGGTGGCCGCGTCGGAGTTGAAGATGAAGGTGGAGTTCATGTCGCCTTCGCCTCCCTTGGGCAGCAGACTGTCCACCGAGTCTTTCGGCTCAAAGTCCTTGGCCGGCACGGTGTCGCCCAAGGCCAGCTGGTTGGCGGGTTGGCTGCGATGGCCGCAGCCGGCAAGCGTAGCGGCCATTGCCGCCAGGGTTGCCATGAATAGTTTATTTCTCATTTTTCCGTATTTCTTTCTTGTGCGTCTTTGGTTTAGGGAGCTGGTGTCAGCTTTCGGGGCTTTTCCTTTTCCCAGTCCCAACGATGACAGCCTTTATCTCTTCGTAGGAATAGTCGTCGCCGAGCGATTCCTTGATGGTTTTCATTCCGTTCTCAAGCCCTATGCGGTCTATCTCCTTGCTGATTATGTTGGCTCGTTCCTTGCTCACCAACAGTTCCATGGGCAGTTTTCCCTCGCCGATGAGGTACACCAGATGGTCCATGATGGTGCTTTCGGCCAAGTTCCTCTCCTTGGCGATTTGGCTCACGCTCATTCCCTGCTTGGCCAAGAGGAGCGTCTTCTCGTGGGTGTTCTCCTTTGGCTTCTTCTGTTCCTTGTTTTCGGATTTTGTCTTGGCCTCCTTGCGCTTGGCTTTGGGCTTGGTCTGCTCCTCGGGCTTGCCCAATATGGCGTTGGCCCTCTCCTGCTGGAAGGTCACCAAGTTGAAGCCCACGTCGCCGATGCGCCTCAGCAGCCGGTAGGCGATGTTGTAGTTGGTTTTGAGTGCGTCGAGCGTGTTGTGGAGTTGCTTGGCCACCGACTGGTTCTTCACCGATATTTCGCCCGAATGGCGTAGCACGTCATCGAAGATGGTGTGCAGGTGGGCGGCGAAGTATTTGGCGCTGTCCTTGACGCGCTGTTGGAAAGCCTCGTCCTTCAGCTGCCCCACTGTCATCCGCGCTATCACCTGCAGCCACTTCTGCGCCACCGCCATGATTTCCTTCTGCATGGTGTCCACCGCCTGTTTGTGCATGTAGGTCAGCGTGGGATAGGTCTTCCCCAACGACCCGATGAAGATTCTCATCATCTGGTCTTCCTGCTGCTGTATGGGCATGAAGTCGAAGAGCGACATGAGTTCCTGCTTGTAGTAGTTCTCCTTCAGCCGCGGCAGGTCCTCGATGCTCCGCTGGGCGGCTTCCTCCTGGTGGTCGATGTATTGGTCCACGCGGTGGTCGGTCTGTATGGCGTTGTGGGTGATGGGCGTGGCCAGCACGATGCCTTCCAATGTGCGGCAGCGGCTCAGGGCCACGTAGACTTGCCCGGTGGTGAAGGAGCGTCCGGCGTCGATGATGGCGTGGTCGAAGGTGAGGCCTTGGCTCTTGTGTATGGTGATGGCCCAAGCCAGCCGGAGGGGAATCTGCGCGAAAGTGCCCTGCACGTCGGCCTCGATTTCGTTTTTCTCGTTGAGCTTGTATTTGGTGTTCTCCCAAGTCTGCGGCCCCACGGTGATGAAGCCCGCCGTGCCTTGGCACTCCACCTCCACCTCGCCGTTGTCGGTGACCGCATGCACGATGCCTATCTTGCCGTTGTAGTAGGTGCCCTCAGAGTCGTTGCGGATGAACATCACCTGCGCCCCGACCTTCAGTTCCAGGTGGGAGTCGGTGGGGTATGACATTTCCGGGAAGTCGCCCTCTATCACGGCGTCAAAGGTGTAGAGCCGTCCTTGCAGCCGGTTGAGTTCCGTCCGGTTCTCAAAGTCGGCCATGCGGTTGTGGGTTACCAGTCTGATGTAGCCGTCCTTCTTGTCGGGCCTGAATCCGGGGTTGAGCCTCATGTTGAGCAGTTGCAGGTCGGCGTCGGTGGGCTTTCCGTCGCGGATGTGGTTGAGGATGGAGAGGAAGTTCATGTCGCTCTGCCGGTAGACCTGTTTCAGCTGTATGGTGACGTAGGGAGTGCGCTTCAGCGCGTCGGAGTCGAAGAAGAACGGCGACTTGTAGTATTGTCCCAAGATGGCCTCGTCCTCAGCCGTCACCACGGGACTGAGCTGGCTCAGGTCGCCGATCATCAGCAGCTGCACTCCCCCGAAGGGCAGGTTGTGCCGGCGGAAGCGGCGCAGCACGTTGTCCACCTCGTCGAGCAGGTCGCAGCGCACCATGGATATTTCGTCGATGACCAGCATGTCGAGGGTCTGCAGGATGCGCCGCTTGTCCTTGGAGAAGTCGTAGCGTTGCTGCAGGCGGGCTCCCGGCACGTAGGGCGAGAGCGGCAGCTGGAAGAAGGAGTGGATGGTCACACCGCCGGCATTGATGGCCGCCACGCCCGAGGGGGCCACGACAATCATTCGCTTGGTGGAGTGCTCGCGCACATATTTCAAAAATGTGGTCTTTCCCGTTCCCGCCTTGCCTGTGAGGAATATGCTGATGCCCGTGTGCTCAACAAAGTCCCATGCCTGGTTGAATTCTTGGTTGAAAGTCATAGAAGTCTGTCTTTTGCTTTGCTTCTTGCAAAGGTACAATAAATATCGGCATGGAGAAAATATTAGGGTATGTTTGTTTCATTTGGAACAGTTGCCCAATGTATTTTAAGGCGACATGCCGCGCGCAACTTGTGTGTCAACTGTCACACAACAGTAGAACAGCCGTCACACAACAGTAGAACAGCCGTCGCACAACAGTAGAACAGCCGTCCCAATGTAGTTTAACGTTTTTGGTTGACTACTTTAAGCCTTATTTTTAATGTTGGTTGACCCGGTTAAACATTACTTTTATATTTGGTTGATACATGTGCG
>SFCY01000149.1 GCA_004558865.1 Bacteroidales bacterium | reverse complement strand
GACTTGACGTTTTGAGACCGATAGATGCAGAAGACGACCGAAACGACAACTGCTCTTTATCGATTATTCTATCAGCCTAATTTATAGAACCAGCCTAAAGATTAAATGCTATCTTTGTGGAAAAATAGGAAGACTATGGACAATATTGATATCAGCGACAAAATAGAATATGTTATTGCTGCCATCAGTGAGTTCGGTAGGAAGCACGGGCTTTCTAATAAGGAGGCCTATCACTATCTGAAGCGATTCAAGGGTATCGAAATGCTTGACAAGTTTTATGATGTTATGCACACGTTGAGTTTTAAGGATGCAACCGACGATCTCACCGCATATTGCCATCGCCAAGGAGGGGCGCTGACATGATCCTTTATCATGGCTCAACGGTCGATATATATGTTAGAAGGCATGACACGTGACTTAGTGGTCATGCTTATGGTGCGTCTCAAACTATCAATGTCTGACGCATTGGACACGCTCTACAATTCAGAAACTTACGAGAAGCTTTCCGATCCCCGTTCCGGCCTCTACTTCCAAGCTCCAGGCTATGTATACGATTTCCTGAACAAGGAAATTGAATATGGCAAAATGCAGTAGGACACAATGAATGTACCTGTTGATTATCCGATTTCAAATCGGCCTTTCAGCCTCATGCGGGTTAAAACGATTCATTGTATTCCTAATTCCTAACTACAACCATCTGCCAACTCCCAACTTTTTAGTAACTTTGCAGCGACAAGTAGGAGGCACGGCGTCCCGCCGTGCGAGAACGTGCAGCGAGACGCCGTGCGAGAATGTGCGGCGAGACGCTGTGCGTGAATGTGCGGCGAGACGCCGCACCTCCTACAACATTAGTGACGGACAACCGTCCGCCAACAGCAATGACTATGGAAAGAAAAGACTTTGAAATCATGGCTCCCGTGGGCTCACGCGAGTCGCTGGCCGCAGCCCTGCAGGCCGGAGCCGACTCCATCTATTTCGGAATCGGACAGCTCAACATGCGTTCCCACAGCGCCAACCACTTCAACATTGAGGACCTGCGCGAGATTGCCCAGACCTGCAGCGAGCACGGCGTGAAAACCTACCTCACGGTGAACACCCTCATCTACGACAGCGACTTGGCCGACATGCGCCGCATCATCGACGCGGCCGCCGAGGCGGGAATCTCGGCTGTCATCGCCTCCGACGTGGCGGTGATGAACTACTGCCGCGAGAAAGGCGTGGAGGTGCACCTCTCCACGCAGCTCAACATTGGCAACGTGGAGGCTCTGAAGTTCTACGCACAGTTTGCCGACGTGGTGGTGCTGGCGCGCGAGCTCAACATGGAGCAGGTGGCCTACGTCCACGAGCAGATAGAGCAGCAGCACATCACCGGCCCCAGCGGCAACCTCGTGCGCATAGAGATGTTCTGCCACGGCGCACTCTGCATGGCCGTGAGCGGAAAGTGCTACATGAGCCTGCACGCCGCCAACCGCTCGGCCAACCGCGGAGAGTGTACGCAGATCTGCCGACGCTCCTACACGGCCACCGACGACGAGACAGGCTATCAGCTCGACATCGACAACAAATACATCATGAGCCCCAAGGACCTCAAGACCGTGCGCTTCATCGACAAGATGATGAGGGCCGGCGTGAGGGTGTTCAAGATAGAGGGACGCGCTCGTGGCCCCGAATATGTCTACACGGTGGTGGACTGCTACAAGGAGGCCATACAGAGTGTGATCGACGGCACTTTCACCGAAGAAAAGAAGAACGAGTGGGACGAGCGGCTCGCCACGGTGTTCAACCGCGGCTTCTGGGACGGCTACTACTTGGGACAGAAGATGGGCGAATGGAACAAGCACTACGGCTCTGTGGCCACGGAGAGGAAGGTCTACGTGGGGCGCGGCGTGAAATACTTCTCCCGCCTCGGCGTGGCAGAGTTCACCTGCGAGGCTTCGGAGTTCAGCGTGGGCGACAAGATGCTCATCACCGGCCCCACCACGGGAGTGATGTACGTCACCGCCGACGAGATCCACGACGACCACGGAGCCGTGGCTACCGCTCAGAAGGGCACACGGGTCTCTATCAAGGTCACAGGCAAGATCCGCCCCAGCGACAAGCTCTTCAAGATCGTCAAGGACATGGATACAGAAAACCAATAAAACGATACAGACATGACAATCAACGAAGCACAAGACGAGGTGATAGAGGAGTTTTCCGACCTCACCGACTGGATGGACAAATACCAGATGCTCATCGACTTGGGAAACGAGCTGGATGAGCTCAACGAGAAATACAAGACCGAGCAAAACCTCATCGATGGCTGCCAAAGCCGCGTGTGGCTGCAATGCGACGAGCGCGGCGGCAAGCTCTTCTTCACCGCCGACAGCGACGCACTCATCGTGAAGGGCATCATCGCGCTGCTCATCCGCGTCATCAGCGGACACACACCCAAGGAGATCCTCGACGCCGACCTCTACTTCATCGACAGGATAGGACTACGCGAGCATCTGTCGCCCACGCGCAGCAACGGTCTCCTGGCCATGGTGAAGCAAATCAAGGCCTACGCGTTGGCCTACAACGTGAAGGACGGCGAGTAACGGGTATGAGACGGCTTTTCTTTTTTATCTCGGTTCTCCTCCTGAACGCAGCACCCATCGCGGCGCAGAACGCCGACAGCCTCGCGGGGACTTACCTCAACGGGAGCCGATGGTTTGAGCTGGCCGACCTCTACGCCGCCGACAGCCAGCGCATCAGTCCCCTGCTGCGCGACTTCTCCAAGGCCATGCTCGACCAGATGTTCAACCGCCCCCGACAGGCCATCAGCAGCATACGCACGCTCTTGCGCCGCCACCAGACCCAGCTGGGCGGGGGCAACGTGGCCTCGATGATGTTTCTGATGGCCACCGACTACAGCAAGCTCAACCGTCAGGACTCGGCGGCGTGGCTGCTTGAGACTTTCCTCGACCAGACAAAGGACTCGCCCCAATTCCCGCTCCGCGACCAAGCCCGCCGCTCGCTCGACGTGTACCGCGCACTGAGCGCCTACCGACTGTTCGAGACCGACGGACGACAGCGCTACGAGCTGCCGCTCAGGCTGGAGCGGACAGACTCCACGGGAGCGCTCTTCATGGTGCCCTGCTCCTTCAACGGCAAAGCCTCAAAAGCCTGCTTCGACACTGGCGCAAGCTACAACGTCATCAGTACGCAGCTGGCCAGAAAGTGGGGATTGCGCCCCGTGGCCCACGGCGTGCAGGTGGAAGGCACGGCGCGCGGCGAGGGCGACGTGGTGGTGGCAGACTCCATCAGTATGGGCAACCTCACGATGCGCAATGTGCCGTTCGTGGTGCTCGACCTGCAAGCCAACAACTCACACGCGCAAAGTTTGATGGGCAGTCTCGAACTGATCATCGGACAGCCTTTCCTGACGCGCTTTGCCCGTTATGCCATCGACTTGGAGCAACGCGCCGTGTTCCTGTATACCGACACTGTGGAGACCCACGAGAAGCCCACGCTCTGCCTGCCCAATTCACTCCATGCTAAAGTGAGCAAGAACGGCCGCGTGATGGATTTCGTATTGGACAGCGGCTCCACAACAAGTTCCCTGGGCACCGACTACTACCACGACTACCAGCGCGAGGTGCTGGCCCGGGGCAAATGGGATATCCATGGTTCGGCGGGCTATGGCGGAGTGAGCTACAACAGCGTGTTCGTCATGCCCGAGGTGAGCCTCAGCATCGGCTCCATGCCCTTCTCGCTGAAGAAGGTGGAAGTAGTGGCCATGAGCAGCCACGAGGGAGCCCTGACGCGGGGCTACGGCCGACTGGGCAACGACTTCATGCAGCGCTGGGGCCGTTTGGAGATAGACAACGTCAACATGGTGATAACACTGACACAAAAGAAAACCGACAAATGAGAAAACTCAAGACCATAGAGATGCACCGTCTGAGCGTGGAGGAATTTAAGGAAGCCCCCAAACTGCAGCTCACCGTGGTGCTCGACGATGTGCGCTCGCTCTACAATGTGGGCGCGGTGTTCCGCTCGGCCGACGCCTTCCGCATCCGTGCCGTATACCTCTGCGGCATCACGGCCACGCCGCCCAATGCCGAGATCCACAAGACAGCCCTCGGGGGCGAGGACAGCGTGGACTGGCGCTATTTTGAGCGCACGGAGGACGCTGCCCTTGCGCTGAAGAACGACGGAGTGAAGGTTTGGGCCGTGGAACAGGTGGAGCACAGCACCAAGCTGCAACACTTGGAGCAGGCCATAGCGGGCGACGGGGCAGACGCCGCCTACGCCGTGATTCTCGGCAACGAGGTGAAGGGCGTGAAGCAGTCGGTGGTGGACCTCTGCGACGGCTCGCTTGAGATACCGCAGTTTGGCACCAAGCACAGCCTCAACGTGAGCACCACGGCTGGCATCGTGATGTGGGAGTTTGCCAAAGCTCTGAAACTTGTAGAGTAATGCCCCTTTTTGAGTTAGAAGTTATATAAAAGCCGGTTCTATAAATTAGGTTTAGAAAATTAGACGATATGGATGTATGTCGTTTCGGTCGTCTTCTGCATCTATCGGTCTCAAAACGTCAAGTCTCATCGGTCGTGTAGCCCGCTACACTCCCTCTTCAACTTACGTTTTGAGAC
>SFCY01000016.1 GCA_004558865.1 Bacteroidales bacterium | reverse complement strand
TCATTGGCGAAGTCTGGACTATACGAAATGAAACAACATATCCAATCCACGGAAAATATCCATTGAACCGAAAGAACTCGTCCAAATCGTTATTCCCACAATAAAAAGGCTTACTGGCAGAAACTTTGTCGTCAGTAAGCTCTTGAAACAAGCAGTGTTTGTCAAGAAATCCCATTATTTTGTCATTCCTGATTTGAGCAGAATGCTCTGCATTGCCTTAAATGCAGGTGTATTCTCTATGCCGTCAAAGCCCTTGAACTTGCGTTCTGCTTCATCAGCACGTTCTATAAATCTTTCTGCATCCTTACCTTCCAAGGTTGGTATTGCCTTAATTTCTGTTGCCATAATCTTCCTTTCTTTTTGCAAAAACTTTTGCCAACAAGAGCATCGAAAGCTTGCTTTCAAATTGCCGAGTGCAGCTATAGTTTATGCAAAGGTAAATATTTGTATTGAAATGGCAAGTATAAAGCACCATTTTCTTTGACCATGAAAATCTCATCAATTATTTGTGGGGGATTCGTGGCCATGGCGACGATGCGCAGGAGCTCCAGGTTGGAGTCGCGCTGTCTTACGCCCGAGGGTGGATGGCGGTGTTCATTTGTGGGTGTAGCTCCCCGTCCATTTCCTGAGACGGTTTCCCAAGGCTTTGGCGATGGCCTTGAAGTTGCCATAGCGCAGGTTTAGCGCCAGCTCCTCTAACGAACGCCCGACCTTTATCCAAGGGTGTCCCCATGCATTGCGGCGGTAGAGCCGCTCCTTGTAGGCTACGTTGTCGATGACGTATCGCGGATGCTTTAGAGGGAAACTAAGCTCAAACCGCTTCATGGTGAAGATTTTGCGCAGTCCACGTGGCGTAGTCTTTTCATTGGCCGTGTAGTGGGTGGAGTTGGCAGTCAGGCCGATGTTGTTGATGAGATTGTGTTTCGGCATGATGGCCAGCCCATTGTTGAGCAACATGCAGGCGGCAAAAATACTCTCGAAGTATGGCTTTCCCGATTTCTTATGTTCAAAAAACATGGGCAACAGGCTCTTTCTGTAATTTCGTTGCCGAATGATGCCTTGTAAGCGATTCACTGTTTCGCGATCATCCAAAAAGGAATAGCTGCCATCCCATTGCTGCACGACGCGGCGCCATGACGCCCATCCCCAGATAGAGAATACGGAGGTGAAGAAGTAGTCGGCCGAAACATCTTCAGAAACTTCATCTGTGTTGAAGCCAGCGATCATCGTGATTCTCTCATCGTGTTCGTAGCGGTCGAGCATCTCTTTGCAAAATGGGAAGAATGACTGCGAGGGTACTACGTCGTCTTCGATCACAATACATTTGTCAGCCATGGAGAAGGCCCATCGCTGCGAGAGGTAGCCCGACGGGTCGCAGCCGTAGTTGCGCTCTTGGTAGTTGCGCCGCACGTCGCATTCCCAGTCTACATTCTCCGCTATCTTGCGGCATGCCATGATGCCGGCCATGTCGCGTTCTCCCCGTGGTCCGTCCTGGTAGAGGAAAAGATGGGATGGGCGTGCCTTCCTGACTTCCTCAAACACTTTCCCGAAAGAGTCGGGACGGTTGAAGAACAGCATCAGAACGGCCACGTCGGTCTTGAAGGGTTGTTTCTTGGATGGGCTTTCGGTCATAGTTTTGTCGTTTTAATAGGAGGTGCGGCGTCCTCGCCGCACAATCATTCGTGGTGTCCTCGCAGCCTTCTTGCACGGCGGGGACGCCGTGCCTCCTACATGGCTTCCCCGTCGCGCATTCTTGCCTTCTTGCACGGCGGGGACGCCGTGCCTCCTACTTGTAGCTGCAAAGATAGCGATTATTTTTCACAAACACGCTTGTTGCCCCGTTTTCTCATTTTTTTTTGAGTCAGCCTCAAGAATCTCCAACGCCGTGTTGCCCACGCGCGCCGCCATCACCGAGAAGCTGCTGCCGGCCGACCCGTAGATTTTGGCGCACCGTGCCAAGGTGTACATTTCGGCCACGGCTCCCTGTATGCCAGCCACGGAGCCGCGCTCGGCCTGCTGCTCCGATGTGATGGCGCGGCTGCCATAGCGTTCCACCAGACTGCGCTTGGTGGGTTCGTCGTCGGTGGCGACAAAGACCTTCACCTGGTTGTCGAGGGCCACCTCGCGGTCAACAGCGTCGAAAAAGAGCCGCAACGGACTCTTGTCGATGGATTCTTGGTTGTCTGTCCGCCGGATGTGGAGTCCTATGGTGCGGGGAGCAAAGTGCCGGCTGTAGTGGCCGATTAGGTCGTCCACCTTTGGAGTGGGCCTGAAGAGGAGGGGGTAGAGCCAGTTCTGGGGGTTGCCGAACTCTTGGTAGCAGCTCATATACTTGTGGCTGCTCCCCGTCCTGGCCCATTGCTCGAAGTCGAAGTCAATGTGCTTGAGGGGTGTCACCCGTTGCTCGTCGATCCGGTCGCCGAACATCAGGCTTTGGAATAGTCTCGGCACGAACAGGTTCTTCCTCCTTGGACGGTCAAAAACGGCGTATTCCCATCTTCGAGCGTCGGTTATGGAGAACCCCGCTTCGCCAAAAGGCTGGAAGAGCGAGGCGAAGGGAGCGTCGAGGGCCCAGTCGCGAAACCATTTCACCCCGACTTCCACTCCTGTCTGGCTGTGGAGCAGATAGGCAGAGGCGACGGCCCTCATCCTGTTGCCGAGTCCGCCCGATGGGATGAAGCACAATTGGCGTTGGTTCCTCATAGCTTGAATCCATAGCCCAGCGTGAGCCAGAAGCTGCGCGTGGAGGGCTTGTTGTCTTGTTTGTATACGTTGCTCAGTCCGAAGTTGTAGCGCGCGTCGAGGATGATGTTGCGCCACTCGTATGATGCGCCCAAGGCCAGAGCCACGTTGAAGCGGTGGAAAACCCCGGTGTTGGTGCCTTCGTAATGTGCGTAGTAGTCGGCTTTCGGGTCGCTGTCCGTCGCGCCGATGGGGATTGTGCTGTCTTCGTATTTTACCTTTGCGTTGAGCAGGTACGAGAGATTGACGCCGCCTTTCAGCTGGAAGTTGGTGTAGCCCAAGTTGAAGGTGGCGAGCAGGGGCATGGTGAGATAGTTGAGGCGTTGCTTTAGGTTCAAATTCCCGCCGTCGGCCTCAGCCTCATTCTTGCTGCCCATCTGGTCGAAGAAGAGTCCCACAGCTGCTCCGCCGAACTGCGAGAACTGATAGTGTAGCTCCGCGCCGCCCACGAAGCCCGTGCGGTAAGAGGCATCGACCAAATTGGCTTCAGCGCCGGTTGCTATGGCTATCTCGTCGTTGTTGAATTTCGACCACTCCACGCCCAACTTGGGGTAGAGGGTGAACGTGCCCGGCTCATGCTGCGCGCGGCCCGTCATGGCTGCGAGGAAGAGCAGACATAAAGCTATGAGTTTCCTTTTCATCTGTTGTGTTGTTAAAGTTTCATGGTAATTAACGGCTTGGGAGAGAGAATATTGTATGGTGTTGGGAGAGAGTGGGGGAGAGGTGGGGCATCATGCCTCCCCCGTTAACATCTTTTGTTTCAAGGCGGGAAATAATAGGTTTTGCAGAGCGTTATCTGTATAAGAGATCAAGCAATAGCCAATGAATACAATCCCCATATCCTGCGACGGCAACGTCGCCGTTGCCCCTCGGCCTATGGTCCTTCGCGCGCTCGCCGCGGCGTGTCTGCTTATGTTGTGCGTGCTTGCCACGGCCCAGCCCATCCGCAAAGGAAAGTTTGAGGCCATGCGCGGCAAGGTGGCCGACAACTACAACTTCTGGGTGTATACGCCCGGCGACTATGAGGAGGAGGGCCATCCCCTGCCGCTCGTCATCTTTCTGCATGGTGCCAGCCTCTGCGGGCGCAACCTCGACCGCGTGCGCCGCTATGGGGTGCTCGACGCCATAGAGCGGGGCAAGATCATCCCCGCCTTGGTGCTGGCTCCGCAGAATCCCGGTGGGGCGTGGAAGCCCGAGCGAATCAACCGCCTCTTGGAGTGGATGGAAGACAACTACCGGGTGGACACCACCCGTGTCTACGTCATCGGCATGAGCTTAGGCGGCTACGGCACGCTCGACTTCGTGGGTTCCTACCCCGACAAGGTGGCCGCGGCCATGGCGTTCTGCGGTGGCTGCTCGCTCGGCAACATGGACGGACTGGGCCGGTTGCCGCTGTGGATCATCCACGGCACCGCCGACCGCGCCGTGGGCATCGCCCAGTCGAAACGCGTGGTGGACTACCTGCAGGACAACCATGAGGACAGCCTCTTGCGCTACGACTGGATAGAGGGTGGCTCACACGGACTCTTGGCGCGGCTCTTCTACCTGCAGAAGAGCTACGACTGGCTGTTCACCCATTCCACGATGGACAAGCCGCGCCAGGCCGACCGCTCCTTCGACATCGACATGGACGACATCCGCCAGACCTACAACGAACTGAAATGGTTCAAGGAGGGATTCTTCGAGAACGACTGAACTGCGGCAGGTCGGAAGGGGAAGAGCAACATTCGCATGAAATCTTTTGCATGTGTGGCAAAAAACCGCTACCTTTGCAGCAGAAAGTAGGAGGCACGGCGTCCCGCCGTGCATGAGTATGCGTCCTCCCGCTGCGCATGAACGTAGGAGGCACGGCGTCCCCGCCGTGCATGAGCCTTCGGCGGGAACGTCGCCGAGTACGATTGTGCGGCGGGGACGCCGCACCTCCTACTGCGAAGCCAATGGATAACTGTTTGGTCATATTGCAGAACGACAACAACTCACAAAGATTTATGAAACAAGATTTGCTGGTTTACAATACGCTGACGCGGCAGAAGGAACTGTTCAAACCCCTCAACGCTCCCCACGTGGGCATGTATGTCTGTGGCCCCACGGTATATGGCGACCCGCACTTGGGCCACGCCCGGCCGGCCATCACCTTCGACGTGCTTTTCCGCTACCTCACCCACTTGGGCTATAAGGTGCGCTACGTGCGCAACATCACCGACGTGGGCCACTTGGAGCACGACGCCGATGAGGGCGACGACAAGATTGAGATGAAGGCGCGGCTGGAGCAGCTGGAGCCCATGGAGGTGGCGCAGTATTACACCAACCGCTACCACAAGGCCATGGAGATGCTCAACGTGCTGCCACCCTCGATAGAGCCCCACGCCACCGGCCACATCATCGAGCAGGCCGAGATGGTGCGCGAGATCCTCGACAATGGCTATGGCTACGAGAGCAACGGCTCCATCTACTTCGACGTGGAGAAATACAACAAGGACCACCACTACGGCATCCTCTCGCACCGCAACTTGGAGGACATCATCAACAACTCGCGCGAGCTGGCCGGGGTGGGGGAGAAGCGCCACCAGGCCGACTTCGCCCTGTGGAAGAAGGCACAGCCCGAGCACATCATGCGCTGGCACATCGACTTCAAGTATAAGGACGGCGTGGAGGCCGACGGCGCGCCCCGCTACCGCGAGTTCGTCTCCAATGGCTTCCCGGGCTGGCACTGCGAGTGCACGGCCATGTCGCGCAAGTATCTTGGTAACCACTTCGACATCCACGGGGGCGGCATGGACCTCATCTTCCCCCACCACGAGTGCGAGATCGCCCAGGCGGTGGCCAGCCAGGGCGACCAGATGGTGCACTACTGGATGCACAACAATATGATTACCATCAACGGACAGAAGATGGGCAAGAGCCTGGGCAACTTCATCACGCTGGAGCAGTTCTTCACCGGCAAGCACGAGAGCCTCGACCAAGCCTATTCGCCCATGACGATACGCTTCTTCATCCTCTCGGCCCACTACCGCAGCACAGTGGACTTCAGCAACGAGGCCCTCAAGGCCGCGGAGAAAGGCTACCAGAGGCTCATGGACGGCATCGGCGACCTCTCGCGCGTGGTGGCGGAGACGGAGTCTGACGCCGAGACGAAGGCCTTTGTGGAGGCGCTTCCCCAGCGCTGCTACGACGCGATGAACGACGACCTCTGCACGCCGCTCGTCATCAGCGCGCTCTTCGACGCCTGCCATGTCGTCAACCTGCTCACCGACCACAAGGCCCATATCTCGGCCGCCGACCTGAAGAGTCTCGGCGACACGATGCGGCTCTTCGCCTGCGACCTGTTGGGACTGAGCAATGAGCACTGCGGCAGCAACGCCTCGCGTGAGGAAGCCTTTGGCCGGGTGGTGGACCTCGTGCTGGAACTCCGCAATGAGGCCAAGCAGCGCAAGGAATGGGCCGTGAGCGACAAGATTCGCGACGCCCTCCAGAAGGCCGGCTTCGAGGTGAAGGACACCAAGGACGGCGTGACGTGGAAGCTACCCGTCTAAAGACCCACGAGAGAAACTGCCTTAAGCATGATTCATTATGAATTGTAGAAGGATGCCCCACACGGCAATGAGGTGGCATATACTTCCCAAGAGTACAAAGAAATGAAACACCGTGTGCATGTACTTGCGGCGGTGGAGCGTGTAGAAGAGGGCGCCGGTGATGTAAGCGGCGCCCTCTCCTATTATCCAATAGAAGGCACCTGACGGCAGGCAGTCGATCAGCGGCTTCAAGGCCACGAGTATCGAAAGCCCCATGCCCACGAAGCAGAGCGTCTCCAAATTGCTGTGCGACTGGAGGTGGCGGAAACTTTTCACCGTGCCCACGATGGCGCAAAGCCACACGAAGACAAAGAGTCCCCAGCCCCACAGTCCGTGCTGGCGCAGGCAGATGAGCGTGATGGGGCTGTAGCTTCCCGCGATGTGCCAGTAGATGGCCGCATGGTCCCATTTGCGCAGCCGCTCCTTCCACACCGACCAGGCCGGAAGCGCGTGGTAGAGGGTGGAGGCGATGTAGGAGCAGAGCATGCCGAAAAGGTAGAGGATGACGCCCGCCGTGGCCCATCCGTCCCCCGACTGGAAGCACCACACGAGGAAGACGACTCCGAACGCCACGCCGAGGGCGACGCCCGCTCCGTGGGATGAGGCGTTCCAGATTTCCTCCTTGTGGCTGAAATGCAGTTTGCGGGTAAAACGAATCCTCTTCATAACGGCTGCAAACATACGAATTTATTCGCATATTCAAGATACAAAAAACGCTAAAAAAACAAATCCAATGGAAAAAGAAACGCGCTTCGCCCTTTTGTTTGTCTGTTTGGGCAACATCTGTCGCTCGCCTGCGGCCCAGGCCGTGATGCAAAAGTTGGTTGACGACGCCGGCCTCTCCAACCGTTTCTATATCGACTCTGCTGGAATCGGAGCCTGGCATGTGGGGCAACTGCCCGACAAGCGGATGCGCGACCATGCCCGCCGCCGGGGATACAGGCTCACCCATCTCGCGCGCCAGATTGACGCAGAGTCCGATTTCGGCCGTTTTGACCGCATTGTGGTGATGGATGAGGACAATTACCGCCAAGTGGCGGGAAAAGCCCGTAGTGCGGAAGAAAAGGCCAAGGTGGTGCGCATGGCTGACTACTTCTCGCGCCATGCGGGGGAGAGGACTGTGCCCGACCCGTACTACGGAGGCCCTGAGGACTTCGAATTGGCCTTGGACCTGATAGAGGACGGCTGCCGGGGAATCCTGGCGCAATGCAGGGCCGCAGAATAACCGAGGCCTAAAGGGCCATCCCCCAGCGAAGTGAGGGGGACTCGTCCCCGAAGGTGCGCGGCCCGCCGCAGTGCGAAGCCTTGGAACGGCCCTAAGGAAATCAAAAAAGATGCGTGAAATCCCTTCACGCATCTTTGGGTGTAGTCTTTCGGTTGGGGCTACAGGTGCTGTCGCCTTGCAGCCTTATGAAGAAATGAAGCTATGAAGCGTTCGTAGAGCCATGCTCCCATGGCAGGTTAGTCTCTCTTGCAAGCCTCGTCTTTCTTGAAGGAGAAGGCCTTCAGCATCCAAGCGAGCTTCTCCTGCTCCTTCAGATAGTCGCTCATCATGGCCACCGTCACCTCGTCGTTGTTGTCAGAGGCGAGCTGGAGCAACTGGCGCTCCTCGGCGATGAAGAGCTTCAGTGTGTCGAGCACGTATTCCATTCCGGCATGGCCGCAGGCCACCACTTCGAGCTCCTTCACTTGGGCCACCTCGAGGTACTTCGAGAAGCGGTGTTCGGGAGTGGCGTCGAGCTGGAGCATGCGCTCGGCAATCTCGTCAATCTTCGTTGCCACGTCGTTGTAGAGTTCCTCGTACTTCTCGTGCAGGATGAAGAATCCGTGGCCCTTCACGTTCCAGTGCAGGTTGCGAAGGTTGGTGTAGTGCACCTGGAAGTCGGCCAAGAGCTGTGCCAATGCGTTCACGACTTTCTCTGAGTGGTTGAGACCTGTTACATTCAATGTTTTCATAATCTTATTTTTTTTTATTGTTATTATTCTATTTTCTTTTCTCTGGTGCAAAGATAGCATCTTTCCTCCATCACGACAACAGATAAAAGCAATGGCACAATAGGATAAATCTATATCGTTGGCTAATCATCAGACAATCAGGGGATTAAGCCAGATAACTTTTCTGTCGTCCACTAAGGATTTTCCGCAAGCCGCCAAATGCCGGAACCGTGAAGCCCGCAGCCCTTTAGGAGGGTCGCATTCACCAACTGTTTCATCCAGCCCTAATAAATTCCCCCTCCCAACACTCCCAACGAATGGGTGATCAATCGCCCTTCCAGATCTCCTTTTACGGGTTATGTCACAGAACTTCTTGGATTCCTTTATTTGCGATGTTGGGTTCCTTAGAATTTAAGCCCTATGCTTACTGTCCACTCCCTACCTCTGAGTGGTGTGGTAAGATAGGTGTAGTTGGCTCCGCTGTAACGTGCCAACTCATATTTTTTGCGGTTGAGCAGATTGACGAAAGAAAACTTTATGGAAAGATTGTGCAGAATCTCGTACTGCGCTCCGGCATTAAGGAAACAGTTGGTAGAGTAAGAGCCATGAGTTATCTCGAACGTGGTCTGCGAGAAGTCACAATAAGCCTGCAACTTCTTCGTGGGGAAGAAATTTGTCTGGACACTGTAATACACATTCCGCAAGACATTGCTTGTTGGTGAAAACTCATCGTGGGCTTTCCAACTGATGTTGCCAGCTCCCGTTATGTCGATATGAAGCCAACTTAGTTTGTCCCAATTGATTGAAAGGGATGTGCTGAGAGCATTGTATCTTAGGTAATCCTCAGTCCCATTCTGAGAGGCAAAGGCCTTATTGTAGGAGTAAGACAACTTGTAATCCACACTCAGTCCAGCCTTACGGAATATCTTCCTTGTGGATAACGCCGCACTCCATGATGTACGACTGTTGTCTTTCCATTCAGGGGTAATTAGGGTAAGGTCGGCTACATACAGGCAGCTGTTGTAATAATCCCTTTTTACATGAGAATAGCCCACATAGATATTCCACGACAACATGCTTGCCGTATTCAGATAGCCCAACCTCATGCTTGCCACGGCTGCGCGGTCAATGGACAGACTGTCTGCATACATTTCGTATGTCCTGTAGTTGTGGCTTATCAAGGCATTGTAAAGCACATCGGTGGTGTTGGCATCCTGATTGTATCCAAGTGAGATGTCAGTGGTCATCATGTTGGCCAACTTATAGTCTATGTTTACAGATGGTGAAAACATCAGCCTGTGGTTCACGTTGTCACGCCAGCTATATTTGTATGAGATATATTCTAATGGAGCCATCATCTCTATTTCTGCCCTACTGAGGCCTATTGAGTAGGAAGGCTCAATCACGTGAAGCCAATAGCTGCTCTTGCGCTTTCCACCGTCAAGTTCCTCAATGCCCACATTGTTTTTCTTGTATTCCATGATATAGCCAAGTGTCAGAGTATGGCTAAAGAGGTTGAATGAGGTGCCGATACGGTTGCGCACAAACCAGTTGCGCAACTGTAGGGTTTGGTTCTTGCTTCCCAGTTCTTTGTCGAAACCTGCGTTAAGTTTTTCCTTTGAGCCGTATGCCCTCACTATGGATGACAGCATATAGAGCCTATCTGCTGTGTTCAGCGTCATACTCATGGTGTTTTGCAGGAGAAACGGCCTCCGTCTTGTCCTTTCCCTCGCTTCGCCAAGGTTGGTGAAGTTTCCGTTCTCGCCTTTCGTCACGCTTATGTTTCCGGCAACCTCGTCCTGCAGGTATACATCCTTTTTGTTCAGCTCATATCTTACCCTACCTTTCAGTAAGTCGGTCTTGCTGTGCATGCGGTTGTTTTCGAAGATGGTTACAGTGTCCTCGGATATGTATTGGTTGAAAGTGCTGTCCCTGTGGACTGTTCCCTCATGCAGATACGTCATGTTCACACGGAGGTTTGCATACTGTGAAAAGGCGTGGAGGTAGTTGAGGGCCACATAGTGCGACTTGTTGTCAAGATAATAAAGCCGTGAGATTGGCGGAGTGTTCAATGTGGGCGAATACAGGAATGCCGATGGCAGTGGCTCACTTGTGTACATATCTCCTATGCCCAGCATATCGTTTGCCAATGGCGCAAGACTTATCCCATGGTTGTTCATCGCTCCTGTCAACAGCAGTTGGTTTTTGGGGGATATGTTGATTGTCGTAAGGCGGTTGTCCCATATAGTTGGCTTGAAGCCTATACCGCCCTCAACCTCTCCGAAAGGTCTCATTCGATAATCTTTCTTTAATTTTATATTGAGCGTAGCCTTATCGTTGGGCACCTTGCCTTCCAAGGCTCTTACAGGCTGGTTGTTCTCCATCACCTGTATCTGGGCCACTGCATCTGCCGGCATATTCTGTGTGGCCTGGTTATACTGATAACCCATCAGGTCCTGTCCCTCAATGTCCAGTTTGTTGATGTCCTTGCCCTGATAGGTTATTCTTCCGCTCCCGTCCACCTCTATGCCGGGCAAACGCCTGATAACATCCTCTATATAGTGGTCTCCTTTTTGACGGAAAGCGTCCACCTGATAGAACAGAGTGTCCTTGCTTCGGCGAATGGGGTCAGCCGTTACGGTCACTTCGCCCAATTCAAGCGCGGCTCGTGGAAGAGTGATGTCAAGCCTGCCTTTAATGTCCTCAGTCTTCACATCCTTTTTCTCATAGCCTAATAGTGAGAATTGTATATGGGTTGCCTCTTTGTGTCTTGAAATGGAATACACGCCATTGGGTTTCGTGAAAGTGTAGGCAAGCAGTGAGTCATTCCCATTGAGCAATTTGCATGTCACGTTGGCAATGGGTTTCCCATCGTCGCTTGTCACCTTTCCCGTAATGTACTCCTGTGCTGCCGCAGTGGCGGAAAGCGCAAGAAACACTATCAGCCACAAAAGACTTTGTGTCTTTGTTCTGGACATTCAGCTTCGGTGTTTAGAATACAAGCTCAAGCATGTTGCTTGGATGTCTTGGAGCTGACAGCTTATATGTTGTACCGTCGGGGCGTGTCACTTCGCCAAGTATTCCCATCTCCACTGCCATGTTCACAAAATCCTCATCCTCATTCCTATAAGCCGTCAATGCCTTTTCTCTGTTTGTCTTAATATACTTTTTGTCGGCATACAAGTACATCTCCTTATACGACTTTGCCTCTTCCATGCCGCAGTAAGTGAATATCCAGTTCATATTCTCATCATGCAGCTCTAAAATAAGTCCAGGAAGACCGCCAAAGACATAAGGACCGTAAGGCATGGAGATACTCTCAGCATACCATGCGATATAGTTGCGTCCCGAGAACGTGCATCTCGCTTTTTTGCAGGGCACATCACCGATCAGAGTGTCTCCCTTTTCAAGTTGCCATTCGATAACGGGAGTAGGATAGGTGTATTCGTATGCTCTCAGCTTGCGACATTGTATAGTTGTCTTCGTGGCTGCCAAATCTGTAACCAGTGAAAAATCAAACACGGATTTGGATATGGCAACCATGTGAGCATCTTGCGTCTCTGCATTGTGGGCGTTCTCTTTGCTTTGCGCAAGCCAGTTGTTTAAGGAGTCTGCGACAAGCCTGTTGTAATCTCCAAACCTCAGGTATTTGTCGGAAACCATGAGCAAAGTCATCCCCTCTGTGTATTTGTCCGTTTTCGTTGAGTCCCTCAGGTAGCGCAGCTTATAGAACACATCGATTTTTGCAGTATCATACGCCTTCTTTTTCATCGTCTTATAGGCTTCCATGCCACCGTCAGGGCTGGTCATGTATGCGCCATTTGATTGGGAAAAGACACTGAGGCAACAAAAAGCAAAAATGAATGTTATGATATATCTCATATTCTTTAGCTGGCCGTATGGCCGATACCACAGCCCTTGATACTATTCGCGATTTTCACAGCCAGCAATACAACCTTTGTTGATAAAAGCTTGTGGCTTTCTAAAATATCCATGTACAATGGAGGCCATCCTCTAACTCCCGGCTTGGCTCACTCCCCTCATGCTCAAGGATACGCGGTGGCGGCGATGGTCAACCTCCACCACCCGCACACGGACGTGCTGGTGGAGATGAACCGCCTCGTTGGCATCGCGGATGAAATGGTCTGACAGCTGGGAAATGTGGACCAGTCCGTCGTTGTGGACACCGATGTCGACGAACGCGCCGAAGTTGGTGATGTTGGTCACGATGCCAGGAAGTTCCATTCCCTCCCTCAGGTCGTCGACCGTTCTCACACTGGGGTCAAACTCAAAGGCCTCCACCTTGCCGCGCGGGTCGCGGCCCGGCTTTTCCAGTTCCTGCATGATGTCGCGCAGGGTGGGGAGGCCCACGGATTCCGACACGTAGCGGTTGAGGTCGATTTGCTTGCGGCGGTTTCCGTCACCCATCAATTCAGCCACCGTGCATCCGCAGTCGGCCGCCATGCGTTCCACGATCTTATAGCTCTCGGGATGAACCGCGCTGGCATCGAGCGGATTCTTCGCGCCCGGGATGCGCAGGAATCCCGCACACTGGGTGAAGGCGGCCGGCCCGAGGCGCGGCACCTTCTTGAGTTGGGCACGCGAAGAGAACGCACCGTTGGCCGTGCGGTAGTCGATGATGTTCTGCGCCAGCGAGGGTCCGAGCCCGCTCACGTAGGTGAGCAGTTGGCGGCTTGCGGTGTTGACGTTCACTCCCACCGAGTTGACGCACAGCTCCACGGTCTGGTCCAGGCTGTGCTTCAGTTTTCCCTGGTCCACATCGTGCTGGTATTGTCCCACGCCGATGCTCTTGGGGTCGATCTTCACCAGTTCGGCCAACGGGTCCATCAGCCTCCGTCCGATGCTCACCGCGCCGCGCACCGTCACGTCCTCGTCGGGAAACTCCTCGCGGGCGGCTTCTGAGGCCGAGTAGATGCTTGCCCCGTCCTCGCTCACCACGTAGGTGGGGATGTCCTTGATTTGGCGCAGGATGTCGGTGGTCTCACGTGAGGCTGTCCCATTGCCCACGGCTATGGCCTCCACGCCAAACCGCCTTGCTGTCTCGCTGAACCGCCGCAGCGGCTCGCTCGCCTTGTCGCCCACGGCAAACACCACGGTGTGGTAGAGCAGTGCGCCTTGGGCGTCGAGCACCACCACCTTGCATCCCGTGCGGATTCCGGGGTCGACGCCCATCACCCGCTTCTGGCCCAAGGGCGCGGCCAAGAGCAGCTGGCGCAGGTTCTCGCGAAACACGCGTATGGCCTCGTCGTCGGCCTTCTCCTTGCTGAGGGCGGCAAACTCATTCTCCATCGAGGGGCGGATGAGGCGCGAGTAGCCGTCGGTGACGGCCTCCTCCATCAGTTGCTGGCAGGGGCCGCGGCCCCGCACAAACTGCCGCAGGAGCCGGCTTTGGCACTCCTCGTCGTCGGCTGTGATGCCCACCTTGAGGAATCCCTCGGCCTCGCCGCGGCGCATGGCCAAGAGGCGGTGGGAGGTACAGCGGCGCAGCTCCTCGCTGAAGTCGAAGTAGTCGGAATATTTCTGCGCGGCCTCCTCCGCGGCCTTCTTCTTCACCACGCGGCTCTCTATCACCGCCCCGCGGCGATAGACAGCGCGCACCTTCTGGCGAGCTTGGCTGTCCTCGCTCACCTGTTCGGCGATGATGTCCTTGGCCCCTTGCAGCGCCTCCTCGGCCGTGGCCACGCCGTGGCCCACAAACCGCTGTGCGGCGGCCCGCGGGTCTTGCTCGCGCTGCAGCATGATGAGTGTGGCCAGGGGCTCCAGGCCTTTCTCGCGGGCCACCTGGGCGCGGGTTCTGCGGCGGGGCTTGTAGGGCAGGTAGAGGTCCTCTATCTCCGTGGCGTCCCAACTCCGCTCTATGCTTTGGCGCAGGGCTTCGGTGAGTTTTCCCTGTTCGCCGATGGTTCTCAGGATGGTTTCCTTGCGCTTCTGCAGTTCGCTGAGCTTGTTGTTCAAGTCGCTGATGGCCGCGATCTGCACTTCGTCGAGTCCGCCCGTGCGCTCCTTGCGGTAGCGGGCGATGAAGGGGATGGTGCAGCCCTCGGCCAACAGGTCGAGCGTGGCCTCCACTTGGCGGGATGGCAACTGCAGCACCGTAGTGATATGTGATGTGAATGGATTCATTGTCCTGCTTGTTTTTTTGTGGGGTAGGGTGGGGGGCGACCCACGGCCCCTACAATTGGGGCTTTCCTCTCGGTTGGGAGTAGATGCGGCCTTGGTTCTTGACTCAGCTTCTTCCCGTTACGATTCTTTTGATTTCGTTGAGTTTGTTGAGGGCCTCCACTGGGGTGAGGTTGTTGATGTCGAGTCCGATGATCTCGTCGCGAATCTGCCGCAGCACGGGGTCGTCGAGCTGGAAGAAGCTGAGCTCCACGCCGTCCTCGTGCTTGGCCAGCCGCTCCGCCGTGGATGGCTTGCCGGCCTGGCCCACGCCCTCATTGTCCTTCTCCAGCTCCTTGAGGATCACGTTGGCGCGCTTCACGATGCTGCGGGGCATACCGGCAATCTCGGCCACGTGGATGCCGAAACTGTGCTCGGAGCCACCGCGTTCCAGCTTGCGCAGGAAGATGACCTTGCCGTCGACCTCCCTCACGCTCACGTTGTAGTTCTTGATGCGCTGGAAGTTCTTCTCCATCTCGTTGAGCTCGTGGTAGTGGGTGGCGAAGAGCGTGCGCGCCTGGGCCTTGGGATTCTCGTGGAGATACTCCACGATGGCCCACGCGATGCTGATGCCGTCGTAGGTGCTGGTGCCGCGCCCGAGCTCGTCGAAGAGCACGAGAGAGTGTGACGTGACATTGTTGAGGATGTCGGCGGCCTCCGTCATCTCCACCATGAAGGTGGACTCTCCCAAGGATATGTTGTCCGAAGCCCCCACGCGGGTGAATATCTTGTCCACGATGCCCACTTTGGCGCTCTCAGCCGGCACGAAACATCCTATCTGTGCCAGCAGCACGATCAGCGCGGTTTGGCGCAGCAGGGCCGACTTGCCGGCCATGTTGGGTCCGGTAATCATCATGATTTGCTGCGTGTCGGTGTCGAGGAACACATCGTTGGGGATGTAGCGTTCGCCCAAAGGCAGTTGGGTCTCGATGACGGGGTGGCGGCCCTGCTTGATGTCGAGCACGTCGTCGGTGGCGATGATGGGGCGCACGTAGCAGTTCTGCTCGCTCACCTTGGCGAAGCCCAGCAGGCAGTCGATATGGGCCAGCACGTTGGCGTTGATCTGTATCTGGGGGATATATTCCTGCATGGCGTTGATGAGCTCCTGGAAGAGCTGCGCCTCCAGCTCCAAGATCTTCTCGTCGGCCCCGAGTATCTTCTCCTCGTAGTCCTTGAGCTCGGGGGTGATGTAGCGTTCGGCCTGCACAAGCGTCTGCTTGCGGATCCACTCCTGCGGCACCTTGTCCTTGAACGGATTGCGCACCTCAAGATAGTAGCCGAAGACATTGTTGAATCCCACCTTCAAGGATGGTATTCCCGTGCGCTCGCTCTCTCGCTGCTGGATTTGCAGCAGGTAGTCCTTGCCGTTGCGGGATATGGAGCGCAGGTCGTCGAGCTGTTCGTTGTAGCCGTCGGCGATGACGTCGCCCTTGCTCACCAGCTGGGGCGGGTCGGGCTGAATCTCCTTCTCTATGCGGTCTTTGAGGCTCTCGCAGAGGTTGAGCTGCTCTCCGATTCTGCGCAGCGACTCGTTGTCGGCGTTGAGGCAGGCGTTCTTCACGGGTCGGATGGCGTCGAGGGCGTTGCGCAGCTGCACGATCTCGCGGGGCGAGACTCTTCCCACGGCCACCTTGGATATGATGCGCTCCAGGTCGCCCATGCGGTGGAGCTGCTCGTCGATGAGGCTGCGGAAGTCGGGCTTCTTGAAGAAATACTCCACCACGTCGAGCCGTTGGCCGATGCGGCGCGGGTCCTTGAGCGGGAACACCATCCACCGCCGCAGCATGCGCCCTCCCATGGGGGTCACGGTCTGGTCCACCACGTCGAGCAGGCTCTTGCCGTCCTCCTGCATGGGCTGCAGCAGCTCCAAGGAGCGGATGGTGAACTTGTCGAGGCGCACGTAGCGTTCCTCGTCGATGCGGGCCAGGGAGGTGATGTGGTTGATGTGGGTGTGCTGGGTGATTTCCAGATACTGCATGATGGCTCCTGCGGCTATGATGCCATTCTTGAGGTGCTCCACGCCGAATCCCTTGAGGTTTTTCGTGCCGAAGTGGCGCAGCAGCTTCTGGCGTGCCGTCTGCTCGGTGAACACCCAGTCGTCGAGCTCGAACACGCAGTATTTGGTTCCGAAGTGGTCCTCGAAGTCCTTTTTGCGGGTACGGTCGAAGAGCACCTCCTTGGGGGCGAAGTTGCCAAGCAGCTTCTCCACATAGTCCACCGACCCCTCGTCGGTGAGAAACTCGCCGGTGGAGATGTCGAGGAAGCTCACCCCGCAGGCGTTTTTGCCGAACTGCACGGCCGCGAGGAAGTTGTTCTCCTTGTAGTTGAGCACGTTGTCGCCCATGGCCACACCCGGCGTGACCAGTTCGGTGATGCCCCGCTTCACCATCTTGTCCATTTCGGTGAGCCCCTTCTTGCCCTTGATGGCGGCGCGCTTCTTCTTGGGGTCCTCTAACTGGTCGCAGATGGCCACGCGCTTGCCCGCCCTGACGAGCTTGGGCAGATAGGTGTCGAGGGCGTGGTGGGGGAATCCCGCCATGGCCACGTCGCCCGAGTTGCCACCGTTGTTGCGCTTGGTCAGGGTGATGCCGAGAATGCGTGAGGCCTCCACGGCGTCGTCGCCGTAGGTCTCATAAAAGTCGCCGCACCTGAAGAGCAGCAGGGCGTCGGGATGCTTGGTCTTCATCGAGAAGAACTGCCGCATCATCGGTGTTTGGGAGGGGTCTGATTTCGCCATTGTTTTCTTCTTCCTTGTTTGTCATGCAAAGATAGCGATTTTTGTGGGAATGGCAAAATCCAAAAGGTTTTTGGGATTGTATTCAAATCGTCACACGGTCATCATCGTTTGTTTACATGCAGGGGTTATCTTTGCATTGTTACCGTATCAGATTCCTCTCGGAATGGGATACACAACGACAGATGCTTATGGATTTGATTGAAAAGGATGAATTTTGGAACAACGACAATGGCTCGTTCTGTTCTTTCTTGGCTTTCGTGGGCACCGCCATCGCCTTGTGGTGCCACGTGTTGTGGAGCTTCTACTTCGCCGCCACGTTCTGGGTTCTCAGTCTTGTGGTTCTTTCTGGCACACTCATCAACGACATCCGCCAGTCGCACTATCGCCATTGCCTGAGCGATGCTGTCTGGCTCGCCGTCTGCCTGTTTGTAGGATTTATCTGTGTGGGTGGCTACTACAGCGTGTTGGGGTGATGGAGTGGGGGATGGGCTGTCATTCACAGTCCCCTCCAAGTAAGAAATCACTGACATTCTCGGGTGTGACAACCTTGAATGTCGCGTCGGGATAGGCCTTTGCAAAAGCTTCAGGCACTTTCACGTTGGCTTTCTTTACATTCCACTTCATCTCATAGGCCCGCATAGTGCCGTTGCTCTCCTCTATGTAGTCTATCTCCCGTTGCTGTTGCGTGCGCCAGAACCAAACGTTTGCGTAAGGCTGATGGATGTTGAGCATCTTCAACCTTTCGGCAATGGCAAAATTCTCCCACAATGCACCTGTATCCTGTCTGAACTCCACTTGTTGAAAGTTGGCTATCACCGCGTTGCGGATACCTAAATCCCAAAAGTAAATCTTGCGGCTCGACTTCAGCTCATTGCGAAGGTTGCGCGAGAAGCTGCCCAGCCGGAAGATGATAAAACTTTTCTCCAAGACATCTACGTACTTTTCTATTGTTTTTGGATCGAGGCCTATCAGTTGTCCAATCTCATTGTAGGAAACTTGTTCACCAATCTGGTAGGCAAGAGCTTGCAGCAACTTTACCACCTTGTCAGGTTTGTTGATGTTGTCGAGTGTGAGTATGTCCTTGTAGAGATAGCTGTTTGCAAGTTCATGAAGCACTTCTCTCTCCTGTCCGGGCGAGGAGACCACCTCGGGATAATAGCCATAAACCATCCGGTGGGGAATCATGCGATGCTCCTCAAGAAGGTTGGTGTGACCGGCCATTTCCTGGAATGTGATAGGAAACATGCGGAACTCGCGTTTGCGTCCGGTCAGCGATTCTTGAATCCCTGAAGCCAACTGGAACGAAGAACTGCCTGTCGCCACCACCTGTACGTTGGACATTTGGTCTGTGACGAGTTTGAGCCGAAGTCCAATCTCTGGTATGCGCTGCGCTTCGTCAACGACGAGCCACTTGCTGTTTCCCAACAGGGCCTTGATTCTTGTTGAGGTCATGTTCTGAAACAGTTGCTGAATGTCAATGTCGTCTCCATTCATCCACATTACCCCCTCTTTATCGTCGAAAAGTTGGTGGAGCAAGGTTGATTTGCCTACTTGTCTTGCGCCATAGACAATGATAGCCTTGTGGCTGCCAATCAACTGTTCAATCTGTTGCTTTTGCTCGCGCTCTATCATAACGTTTCCTTTTCGTGCAAAGATAGCCAAAAAACGACAGAATCCAAAATTCTTATAAGATTTTTGGAATCGATTCCAAATATCTTATAAGAATTTTGGATTTTGCTGTTGCCGCAAGGCTTTGCATTGATGGTTAGTGGTGAAGCCTCTCGCAAGTCAGCTTCGGAGAAAAAGCGGCCTTTGTGCCTCAGGCTTGCATCACAGCAAGAAAAACGTTGAAACCAGGCTGGCGCGGTGTGAGACGCCCGGGCAGCGGACCTCTCATCGCGTTCATGATCAGTGCGCCTCCAGCCAGTTCTTGCCCCAGCCGGCGTCGGCCACGAGGGGGACGCTGAGCTTGCAGGCCCCCTGCATCTCAGAGATGACAATCTGCTCCACGCGCTCCTTCTCCTCGGGATAGACCGAAAAGTTGAGTTCGTCGTGCACCTGCAGGATCATCTTCGAGCGTATGCCCTCCTGCTCAAAGCGTTCGTGGATGCGTATCATGGCTATCTTGATGATGTCGGCCTCTGTGCCCTGTATGGGGGCGTTGATGGCGTTGCGCTCGGCGAAGCCACGCACGGTGCCGTTCTTCGAGTTGATGTCGGGCAGATAGCGGCGACGGCCGAACATCGTCTCGGCGTAGCCCTTTTGGCGGGCTTTCTCGATCGCGTCGAGCATATACTCGTGCACCTTGGGGAAAGTCTTGAAGTAGTCGTCGATGAGCTGCCGTGCCTCTCCGTTGGCAATGCCCATGCGCTGTGCCAGTCCGAAGGCTGTGATGCCATAGATGATGCCAAAGTTGGCCTGCTTGGCTTTCTTGCGCTGTGCGTCGGTCACGCTGTCCAGGTCTATCTTCCATATCTTGGCCGCCGTGGCCCGGTGGATGTCCTGCCCCGCGCAGAAGGCTCCTATCAGATGCTCGTCGCCCGAGAGGTGGGCCATGATGCGCAGCTCTATCTGACTGTAGTCGGCCGAGAAGAAGAGGCATCCCGGCTCTGGCACGAAGCACTTGCGTATCTCCTTTCCGTCGTCGGTGCGCACGGGGATGTTCTGCAGGTTGGGGTCGCTCGACGAGAGCCGGCCCGTGGCCGTGAGCGCCTGGTTGAATGAGGTGTGGATGTGGCCCGTCCGCTTGTTGATGAGCTTTGGCAGTGCGTCGATATACGTGCTGAGGAGTTTCTTCATGCCCCGATAGTTGAGGATGTCCTGCACGATGGGAGCCTTGGTGGCCACGCTCTGCAGCACCTCCTCGGATGTGATATACTGGCCGGTGCGCGTCTTTTTGGGCTTTTCGAGGATGTGCATCTTCTCCGGTGAGAACAGGATCTCGCCCACCTGCTTGGGCGAGGAGATGTTGAACTTCTCGCCCGCGGCCTCATACACCCGTTGCTCGTATTGGTTCATGCGTTCCGTGAAGATGCGCGAGGTCTCCTTGAGGGCTTCGGTGTCGAGGCACACGCCGCTCATCTCCATGTCGGCCAGCACCGGCACAAGCGGCATCTCTATCTCCTCAAACAGCCGCTCACCGCCCACCTCCTTGAGACGCGGCTCCAAGACGTTCTTCAGCTTCAGCGTCACGTCGGCGTCTTCGGCGGCATACTCGTAGATATTCTTCGGGTCGAGGTCGGCCATGTTCTTCTGTCCCTTTCCCTTGGGGCCTATGAGCTCCTCGATGTGGATGGTCCTGTAGTGGAGCAGCTGTTCGGCCATGTCGTCCATGTTGTGTTTCAGTTCGGGCTGGATGATGTAGTGGGCGAGCATGGTGTCCCACATCTTGCCGCCCATCCTCACTCCATAGTTGCACAGCACCTCAAAGTCGTACTTGATGTTCTGGCCCACTTTGAGCGTCGAGGGGTTCTCGTAGAGCGGTTTGAAAATGTTAACTATCCGCAACGCTTTTTCACGTTCTCTCGGAATGGCCACGTAATAGGCCTTGTTTTCCTCTACCGCGAAGCTCAATCCCACGAGTTGGGCGTCTATCGGATTGGTGGAAGTGGTCTCTGTGTCTAAAGAGAGAATTTCTTTTGTCATCAAAAAATCACAGAGTTTACGCGCATCATCCTCTTCTTCAATGAGTTGGTAATTGTGGACGATGTCTTTAAGCGTTTCAAAACTCGTGTTTTTTGGCTCTTCCTTCCCGTTGGCTTGAAATAACGAAAACATGTCTGGCTCTCGATTAACGTTTGTTTGCGGTTCTGCGGGTTTCTTAACAAACTTGCTCAAGAGGCGTTTAAACTCCAGTTCGTTGAAGATTTTGGTCAGTTCCTCCTCGTTGGGGTCTCTCACCTTCATTTCGTCCAAGTTGAGGTCGATGGGCACATCGGTGCGGATGGTGGCGAGGAACTTCGACATCTTGATGTCGTCGACAGCGCCCTCCACCTTTTCCCTCATCTTTCCCTTCAGTTGTTCGGTGTGGTGGAGTAGGGTGTCGACGCTTCCAAACTCGTTGATGAACTTCACGGCAGTCTTCTCGCCCACGCCGGGACAGCCCGGGAAGTTGTCGGCCGAGTCGCCCATCAGCGCCAAGAGGTCGACCACCTGGCCGGGCTCGCTGATGCCGTAGTGGCTGCTCAGTGCGCTTCGGTCTATCACGTCGTAGCCGCCCCCGTGCCGTGGCTTGTACATCATCACGTTGTCGCCGATGAGCTGTCCGTAGTCCTTGTCGGGGGTCACCATGAAGGTCTTCACCCCGGCCTTTCCGGCCTTGGTGGCGAGTGTGCCTATCACGTCATCGGCCTCGAAGCCGTCGGCCTGGTAGATGGGGATTCGCAGCGCGCGCAGGATGTCCTTTATCCAAGGCACACTCTTCTTGATGTCCTCGGGCGTGGCCTCGCGCTGGGCCTTGTAGGCGGGGAACGCCTCGTGGCGGAAGGTCTTGCCGTGGTCGAAGGCCACACCCATGTATTCGGGCTTCTCTTTCTGCAAGATCTCCTGCAGGGTGTTGCAGAATCCCATGATGGCAGAGGTGTTCATGCCCTTAGAGTTGGTGCTTGGATGGCGCAGCAAAGCGTAGTAGGCACGGAATATCAATGCGTAGGCATCGACTAAAAAGAGTTTTTCCATATTATTTTCTTTTCTTTGGTGTAAAATTACGAAAAAATTGCCACATATATCCGATTAATTCACTAATTTTGTATCAAATTTGTATTTGTAATGGATTATCTCTCTATCATCAAGCAACCTATCGAAGGGGAACTGGCCGATTTCATTGGACATTTCAACGAGGCCTTGTCACATACCGACGGCTTGCTGTCGCAGGTTCTCGACCACATTCGCCAGCGCGCCGGCAAGCGGATGCGGCCCATCCTGATATTGCTCATGGCGAAGAATTTTGGCAAGGTTAGCCTCAGCACACAGTATGCCGCCGTGGGCCTGGAGCTGCTCCATACGGCCTCGCTGGTCCACGACGACGTGGTGGACGAAAGCCGCGAGCGGCGCGGGCAGCGGTCGGTCAACGCCGCCTACGACAACAAGGTGGCTGTGCTTGTGGGCGACTACATCCTCTCCACGGCCCTGCTTTACGTGAGCCGCACCCACAGCGAGATTGTCGTGCGCTATCTGTCGGAACTGGGCCGCACGCTCAGCAATGGCGAGATTCTCCAGCTGACAAACATCCGCAACGAGGCCATCAGCGAGGAGGCCTACTACAAGGTGATAGAGCAGAAGACGGCGGCCCTCTTCGAGGCTTGCGCGGCGATCGGCGCGCTGTCGGCCGGGGCCCGGGAGGCCGACATACAGCAGGCGAAGGCCTTTGGGCGCAACTTGGGCATGATATTCCAGATCCGTGACGACATCTTCGACTACTACGACAACAGCGAGATCGGCAAGCCCACTGGCAACGACATGGCAGAGGGCAAGCTCACACTCCCCGTAATCTATGCCCTGGAGACCACTCGCGATGAGGCGATGACGGCCTTGGCGCGCAAGGTGAAGGCCGGCGACGTGACGCAGGAGGAGATAATGCGGCTGGTGGAATTCACCAAACGCAATGGCGGCATCGAGTATGCCGACAGGAAGATGTGGGAGATACATGCCGAGTCGTGCCGTTTTCTTGATTCGGAGGTGAAGGACGCCGACGTGCGCCGCTCGCTCCGCGCCTATCTCGACTACGTGATAGAGCGGACGAAATAGGCGGAATGCTTTTCTTGCATCGTTTTATACAACAACAATAAAAACGGCGGTTGGGTGCTCCCATCCGCCGTTTGTCGTAACCATAAAGGCCGGTTCTAAAAATAGTTCACTTCCTTGCCCACAATCTCGTTGATGAGCGTGTTGGTGAGTCGGCTCGTGCCAAGGCGGAACCAGTAGTTGGTGAGCCATTTCTCGCCGCACACCTCCTTTAGGATGGTGTAGTAGGTGAGCGCGTCCCTCACCGTATTGATGCCGCCAGCGGGCTTCAATCCTATCTGTATGCCCGTCTTGTCGTAGTATTCCTTGATGGCCTGGCACATCACATACACGCTTTCGGGCGTGGCCCCCGACTTCTCCTTGCCCGTGGAGGTCTTCACGTAGTCGGCTCCGGCGTACATGCTCAGCAGGGCGGCCTTCTTCACGTTGGAGAGTGAACCCAAGTCGCACACCTCAAGGATGACCTTCATGGGCACTTCCTCGCCGCACACCTGCTTGAGCTCGTTGATGTCGTCGCTCACGCCCTCGTAGTCGCCGCTGAGAAACTTGCCCACGGGCAGCACGATGTCCACGTTGGTGGCACCATCGGCCACGGCCAACTGGGTCTCGGCAATCTTCACCTCCATGCGGCTCTGCGAGCTGGGGAAGTTGCCGCTGACATTGGTGATCTCCACGCCGTCGATCTCCAAGCTCTGTGCCACCAGTTCGGTGAAGACAGGATAGACACAGATGGCGGCCACGTGGGGCAGGTCGGGATAGTCGGAGTCGAACTTGTTCACCTTTTCCGTCATGGCGAGGATTTCCTCCTCGGTGTCGGTGGTGTGGAGTGAGGTGAGTTCCACGCTTCCCAAGAGGAAACGGCGCGTCTCCAAATTGTCGTTCTCGGGCAGCTTCTCGGCCACGATGCGCTCCACCTCGGCTTTCACCCGTGCCTCGTCCACATGGCAGTCGTAGAGGCCCAGGGCCTGCTCATATTTGCTCTCGGGCTGTTCACTTTTCTTCTTCTCGTTGGCGTCGTTGATGACGATTTCTTTGATTTTTCCCATATCTTATGCTTTTAGTTTTGGATTGTTCAAATGGCGTGTGGCGTCGCGGCGTGTCTTCTTCTCCATGCTTTTTTGCAGCTCTTCGGTCAGGTCCACACCTGTTTGGTTGGCCAGGCAGAGCAATACCCACAGCACGTCGGCCATCTCCTCGCCAAGGTTGGCCTTCTCGCCGGGCTTGAAGCTCTGGTCGCCGTATTTTCTGGCGATGACGCGTGCCAGCTCGCCCACCTCCTCGGTGAGGCATGCCATGTTGGTCAGTTCGGAGAAATATCTCACTCCGTATCGCTTAACCCATTGGTCCACTTGTTGTTGTGCTTCTCGGATTGTCATTGCGTTTCGATTTTTAGGGTTGTGTATGGGGTGTATGGGGTGCATGGGTGTATGGGGTGTAGGGAGGGTCTTATTCTTTCCTTTTCGTGTCCATGCACAGGGTTACGGGGCCGTCGTTGACCAATGCCACCTTCATGTCAGCGCCAAATTCGCCCGTCCCTACAGGTTTTCCCAAGGCTTCGCCCAATCGCTGGCAGAAAGTCTCGTAGAGTGGGATGGCGGTGGCGTGGCCGGCTGCATGGATCCAGCTCGGGCGGTTGCCCTTTTTGTAGCTCGCCATCAGCGTGAACTGAGACACCACCAGTATGCTGCCTCCCACGGCCTTGATGTCAACGTTCATCACTCCATGCTCATCGTCAAACACCCGCAGGCCGATGATTTTCTTCACCAACCAGTCGATGTCTTCTGTCGTGTCGGCTTCCTCTATGCCCAATAGGACGAGGTAGCCCTTGTCGATTTCTGACTTCACGCTTCCGTTGATGGTCACCGAAGCGTGGCTCACTCGTTGCAATACGATTCTCATAATCTGCAAAGATAACAAAAATACCCGCATCTTCCTCCCTTTTAAGGTTTATTATCGCCTTTCAGGGTGGAAGAATCTGTTCAGTGAATCGCATTCCCAAACTCAATGTCTTTTTTTAAATATGGTTGACACCTCAAAAAGAAAAGATGGAAAAGAAAAAAGAGAGGCTCCAATCCCTATTGGATCGCAGTAAGTTAGAGAAGTA
>SFCY01000015.1 GCA_004558865.1 Bacteroidales bacterium | reverse complement strand
TTTATAATCAAAGAATATGGCACGTAAAGCAGAGAAGGAAAAAACGAGGGATGGCTTGAAGCTGAAGGTAGTCAATCCCAATGCGGCAGGCATAGACATCGCCTATGGTGAGATGCAAGTCTGCGTACCGGAGGACCGTGATGGCGAAAACAACCGCTGTTTCGGCAGTTTCACATGCGACTATGAGGAGATTGCCTCATGGCTCAAGGCCTGTGGCATCACCACAGTGGCGATGGAGTCGACAGGTTCCTACTGGGTAGGCCTGTATTTCTTCCTTGAGGAGAAAGGTTTTGATGTCCTGCTGGCCAATGCGAAGGACGTGAAGAACGTCTCTGGCAAGAAAACGGACGAGGCGGATGCCGAGTGGATAATGCTCATGCACAGCTATGGGCTGCTGAAGCCGAGTTTCCACCCCGATGCCGCAGCCCGTAGCATCCGTGAGCTTGCCCGTCACCGTGACAACATGCTCCGCAGTGCCAGCAAGGAAGTCCAGCACATGCAGAAGTCACTTGTGCTGATGAACATCAAGGTGGATACTGTCATAAGCGACATCCTCGGCAAATCGGGAAAAGCCATCATAGAGGCAATTCTGAGGGGCAACCATGACCCCAAGTCGCTTGTCCAACTGGTCGACCCGCGCTGCAAGGCCAGCAAGGAAACAATAGAGAAGTCGCTCGAAGGCACTTGGGATGCCGTTCATCTCTTTGAGCTTAAGCAGTCCTATGATCTCTATAAGTACATCCACACCCAGATAGCCGACTGCGAGGCGGAGATGGACAGACTTTTAGGCGAATACACGGATGGATGCGGCACGGATATGCAAGGCTATACGGCGACAAAAAAGCGGGTGGCCAAAAAGAACGCCATATCCTTTGACGCGGAGAAGCATGCATTCTCCATGTGGGGAGTGAACGCCATGGAGATACCGGGCATGAGTCTTGGTGCGCTGGCAGTACTGATGGGGGAACTTGGAAGCGGATTCACAGAAAAGTTCACGTCGGCCAAGAGCTTTTGCAAGTGGTGCAACCTCGTTCCGAACAACAAAATCTCAGGTGGCAAACTTCTCTCGAGCAAGGTGCCCAAGCAGAAGAACAGAGTCGGACAGGTGTTCAGGCTATGTGCCAACTCAGTGAAAAGTGTCAAGACGGGACTCGGCATATATTTCAGGAGGCAGAAGTCCAAAGGTGGCCATCTACAAGCTATTGTAGCGACCGCGAATAAGATTGCCAAGATATTCTATACAATGGTAGTGACCAAGAATCATTATGACGAAAGCAAGGTCGGACTTGATGAAAAGCAACTCCTTGAAAGAAAAATTATCATGGCCCAAAGAACACTAGACAGACTCAATCTCAAGCTCTCTGTGGCGCAGGGATGATAAATGTTATATAGAAGTCTCCCAACCGTGCAATCATCTCCGACATCGAGAATCTCACCATCTCTCTTGAGGGTGAAAACCAAGTGACCACCGAGGAAGCCTCAGACGGTATCGTGAACAAGAAAGCCATGACCATTAGCGGAGTTGGAACACTGACTATCAATGCCGATGGTGCCTGCGCACTCTATCCCAACAACGCCGACCTCACAATCGAGAACTGCAACATCGACGTGAAAGGTGCGTATGGAATCGTTGGAAAAGGCCAGAAAACAGAAAACATCCGTATCAGCAACGCCAACGTAACAGCTGAGGGAACTACGGACGGCTCCATCACCGACATCGCATCGCTCAGCCTCGAGGGTTGTCTGATAACGCAACCGGAAGGCACCGCTTTTGATATGGAAACGGGCTCTGTAGTGGACATGGAGGGCAATGTCGTGAAGACCCCTGTGAAGATTGAGGCCGGAGTTGGCCCCACACTGGCCATCAACGGCGAGCTGATGACTGCAGACAACTACAGCGACCTCACCTCCATCGACGGCGTGTCGGGCAAGGTGAGCTACAATCCCGAGACCAACGTGCTTACCTTGGAGAATGCAACCATCGAAAGCAAGGAAGAAGCAGCCGGAATTATGTCTTCCATTGAAGGCCTGACCATCGAACTGGTTGGCGCCAACACAATCAAGCAGGGCAGCTATGGAATGGGCTTCAGCAAATTGGCCACCATCAGAGGCGAAGGAACTCTCGACATCACAGATACGAGCATGGGTATCCTCCTTTACGGTGCCAACCTCAATATCGACACCACTACGGTGAACGTAAAAGGCGTGATGGGCATTTCCGGAACATCCGATGATATCGAGAACCTTTTCATTCGCAACGCGACATTAACAGCTGAGGGAGAACTGGGTTCCATCACCGACCTCGACGGCCTCACCCTCGAAGACTGCAACATCACACAGCCCACGGGTGCCACATTCAATGCGGAAACCGGAGCAGTGGTAGATGCTAATGGAGAAGTGGTGGTGACAGCCGTGAAGATAGAACCCGTGGTGGTGAACGCCTACGAGCTGTACATCATGGGCTAGCGGGTGACCGACGCCAACCGCGACAACCTCAGCGTGATAGAAGGCGTTACCGGTGGAGTGAGCTACGACCCCGAAACCAACGTGCTCACCCTCAACAACGCCACAATCGACGCTACGGGCGACATGCTGGGTGGCATTTCATCGGCCATTGAAAACCTTGCCATCAATGTGACAGGCGTCAACGAGCTGAAAAACGGTTACATAGCTCTCTATACGGGCGCACCTCTTACCATCAACGGCGAAGGTAGCCTCAATATTGAAGGTACTAACGGAATCTCTCTTGACAATGCAAATCTCGCCATTGAGAACTGCACTCTGAACGTGACCAGAACCGACAGTGGTATCTTCGGACTCAAAGAAGAAACTGTGACCGTGCGCAACGCCACCGTTACAGTGGAAGGTAAGGAAAGTGGCTCACTCTTTGACTTGAAGAGCCTCAACCTCGAAGGCTGCCACATAACGCAGCCCAGTGAAGCGGCCTTCAACGCCACAGAGGGCGCTGTGGTTGGCAGCGACGGACAGGTTGTGAAGAGCGCGGTGAAGATCGAGCCCATTCCCACAAGCATTGTCTCAACCAACGCCGAAGTGGACACCGCCAAGCAGGGCGTCTTCAATCTGCAAGGCACTCGCATGGAGCAGAACTGGAACAGTCTGCCCAAGGGTGTTTACATCAAGGACGGCCAAAAGGTGGTGAAGGAATAAACCGACTACACCTGCAAGAACAATGGCCTGTGGCCGTTGTATGCCAAGACATTCATAAAAAGGCTGGATTCCTTTGCGGGAGTCCAGCCTTTTTTTGAATGCCGACGTGTGCGAGGCTTTTAAAGAACCATGCCGAAGAGCGTCAACGCCAAATACAAAGCATACGGAAGAGTGGATTAGTCGGCCAACCTGATAAAGGCAGAGAAAGCCACAACGACAGCGGCTAAAGTTACCTACGGGGAGGGTGGCCGCCGATGGGTCAAAGCGGGGGAAGCATCGACTTCAGGAAGCGCGCCGTGTAGCCCACACCCTTCTTGACTATTTCCTCGGGTGTGCCAGTCTGCACCACAGTGCCGCCACCACGGCCTCCCTCCGGCCCCATGTCGATGATGTAGTCGGCCAACTTGATTACATCCAAGTTGTGTTCGATGATGATGACGGTGTTGCCCTTGTCGACCAACCGCTCCAACACACCCATCAACACACGGATGTCCTCAAAATGAAGACCCGTCGTCGGCTCGTCGAGGATGTAGAGGGTCTTCCCTGTATCCCGTTTGGCAAGTTCCGTGGCCAGTTTCACGCGCTGGCTCTCACCGCCGGAAAGGGTCGTTGAGCTCTGTCCCAACTTGATATATCCCAAGCCCACTTCCTGCAGCGTCTTGATTTTAGGCAGGATGGACGGCACGTTCTCAAAGAACTCCACCGCCTGGTTGATGGTCATGTCGAGAACATCGGCGATGCTCTTTCCCTTGAACTTCACCTCAAGTGTCTCGCGGTTGTAGCGTTTGCCGTGGCACACCTCGCAAGGCACCATCACATCGGACAGGAAGTTCATGGCTATGGTCTTGTAGCCGTTGCCCCCGCAGGCCTCGCAGCGTCCACCCTTCACATTGAACGAAAAGCGGCCGGGCTTGTAGCCACGAATCTGAGCCTCGGGCAGGTTGACGAAAAGCGAGCGGATGTCGGAGAACACGCCCGTGTAAGTGGCCGGATTGGAGCGCGGTGTGCGCCCAATAGGGCTCTGGTCCACGTTCACCACCTTGTCTATATTATCAATGCCGTCAATGCCGCCGTATGGCATGGGCTTCTTGAGCGAGCGGTAAAAGTGTTGCGACAGGATGGGCTGCAGCGTCTCATTGACAAGCGTCGACTTTCCCGACCCCGACACGCCGGTGACGACGGTGAGCGTGCCCAAGGGGAAAGCCACGTCGACATTTTTCAGGTTGTTGCCCGTGCAGCCGCGCAGCGTTATAGATTTCTTTCCCTTGCGCCTTTTCGCAGGAACCTCGATTTTCTCCTCGCCGTTGAGATAGCGGGCTGTGAGCGTGTGCGACTTCAGCATTTCTTCCGGCGTGCCTTGGAACACCACATTGCCGCCCTTGCGCCCGGCCTTGGGGCCGATGTCGATTATCCAGTCGGCGGCGCGCATCATGTCCTCGTCGTGTTCCACCACGATCACCGTGTTGCCCAAGTCGCGCAGCTCCTTGAGCGAGCCGATGAGGCGCTCGTTGTCGCGCTGGTGGAGTCCGATGCTCGGCTCGTCGAGAATGTAAAGCACGTTGACGAGTTGGCTGCCAATCTGTGTGGCCAGACGGATGCGTTGGCTCTCTCCGCCCGAGAGGGTGGCCGACTGACGGTTGAGGCAGAGGTAGTCGAGCCCCACCTCAAGGAGGAAGCCCACGCGCGACTTCAACTCTTTCACAATCTCGGCGGCTATCTTCCGCTGCCGAGGCTCAAGGTGGTCCTCGATATGGTCGAGCCAGACCTTGAGCTGGCTGATGTCGAGGTTGGCCACCTCGGAGATGTTCTTGCCGTCGACTTTGTAGGAGAGCGACTCCCGCTTGAGTCTCTGGCCGTGGCACTCGGGGCATGGGACCTTGGTGAGAAACTGGTCGGCCCATCTTTTTCCGTTGAGTTCCGTCTCGCTGTCCATCACCGACTCCAAGTATTTCACCACCCCGTCGTATTCCACAAAGTAGTCGCTTGATGTCTTTGTCAGGTCCTTGGAAATTCTTATGTTGTCGATGCTGCCATATAGCACCTCGTTGAGGGCCTCCTCTGGAATGTCCTTGATGGGAGTCTTCACGTTGCAGCCGTATCGCTGCAAGATGGTGTCTATCTGCCAGAAAATCATCTGGTTCTTGTATTTTCCCAAGGGAGAGATGCCACCTTGGTAGATGCTCAACTTGGTGTCGGGAATCACCTTCTTCATGTCTATCTGGTCGATGTAGCCCAGTCCCTTGCATTTGGGGCATGCGCCCTCGGGCGAGTTGAAGGAGAAGATGTTGGGGGCAGGGTCGCCGTAGGAGAGTCCGCTCACGGGGTCCATGAGTCGCTTGGAGAAGTTTCTCACCTCGCCGGAGGCCTTGTCGAGCACCATCATGGTTCCATCGCCCTGGCGCATGGCCGTGGCGATGGACTGCCGGAAGCGTTCGGCCTGGGTATCACCGGCAGCCTCGCGCGAGTCGGCCACCTTGAGCTTGTCTATCACCACTTCAATGTTGTGGTTTTTGTAGCGGTCCACCTTCATCCCCCTCACGATGTCCTTGACCTCACCGTCCACACGGGCATAGAGGAAGCCCTTGCGGCGCAGCGCCTCGAAGAGCTCACGGTAGTGGCCCTTGCGTTGCCTCACGAGTGGGGCCAAGAAGTAGACAGCCTTTCCGGCATAGTCGCTGCCTATCATGTCGACTATCTTCTCCTCGGTGTATTTCACCATCTTTTCCCCCGTGAGGTAGCTGTAGGCTGTGCCGGCACGGGCGAAGAGCAGACGCAGATAGTCGTAAATCTCCGTGGTGGTGCCCACAGTGGAGCGTGGGTTCTTGTTGGTAGTCTTCTGCTCGATGCTGATGACGGGACTCAGACCGGAAATCTTGTCCACGTCGGGCCGTTCCATGTTGCCCAAGAAGTTGCGGGCATAGGCCGAGAAGGTCTCAATATAGCGTCGCTGCCCCTCGGCGAATATGGTGTCGAAGGCCAGCGACGACTTTCCCGAACCCGAGAGACCGGTGATGACGGTCAGCGAGTTGCGGGGAATCACTACATCTATGTTTCTTAGGTTGTGGACCCTCGCGCCCTCAACCTCTATCCATCCTGCTTCGTTATCCATTCCTTTAGAAAAAATCTCCCTACCTAAGGTTCGTTATTCCGTGGCTCCCGCCCCACTCGACTCGGTGTAGCCGCGCAGCAGGTTCACGTCGGTCTTGATATTGTAGTTGCGGCCATCGGCCCCCTTGGCTTTCACCAAACAGAAGTAGACACCCTGTTTCACTTCCTTTCCCTTGTAGGTGCCGTCCCATCCGCCGTCGGGGTCGCTCCATTCGTAGAGTTTCTGCCCCCAGCGGTTGAAGATGTAGGCATGGAACTCAGTGATGCTCTGCCAGCCTTTTTTTGCTTTGTAGACATCGTTGATTCCGTCGCCGTTGGGCGAGAAGGCGTTGGGCATCTCAAGCCGGCTCTCTGAGATGGTCACGGTGATGGGTCCCGTCTCGTTCCAGTATTCGTCGGTATAGGCCACAGTGTCGTTGCCCTGCACGAAAGTGGCGTAGCACACCACCAAGTGGGTTCCCGCGTCGTTGAAGGTGTAGTCGGTCTCTTCCTCGTAGCGCACCATATAGGGTTGGTTCTCCCTGCTGTCCTTATAGAACCGCCACTCATAGTTGGCCTCCCAGCCGTCGGTCTGCGTGGCGTTGACGGCAAAGTGCACCGCCAAGGGGGCGTTTCCCGAAATCGACGTAGAGCTTTGCTCCTCGCCGTTGTCGTCGGTGAAAGTGCCCTGTGGCTCAATCAGCGGCACGGTGTTCTGCGCCGACACAGAGAAGGCCACCCACAACAGGCCGAGAAATGTAATAAGTCTTGATTTCATTCGTTATTCATCATAATGTAGGATGCAAAGTTAATAAAAAAGAAGGTATAAATCATTCCCTCTTGATATTTTTTTGTATTTTTGCAGATGGATATAAACGAAAAGTTAAATGAAGAGTTTTAAGAGACATTTGGTGTTGTTTTTCCTTGCCGTTTTCTGTATGGGCATCGCAGCTCAGACCACCCAATGGCGTGACATCTACAAGGCCAAGAAAAAGGACACGATATTCGGAATAGCCAACAAATACTCTATATCCATACCAGAGCTCATGGAGGCCAACCCGGAAATGAAGAAGGAAGGCTACCAACTGAAGAAGGACGACTACATCTTCATTCCCTATACCAAGGATTTTCCCAATCCCAACGCCAAGCAGGCCTCCACTGCCCCAAAGGCCCAGCCGGCCAAGACCGCCGGAAGCCCCTCTGTGTCGCCCTCGGCCACAGCCAAGCAGGAGCCTGTGGTGAAGATAGGCGTGATGCTGCCCCTGCACGATGTCGACGGCGACGGCCGGCGCATGGTGGAATACTATCGTGGCATACTCTTGGCCTGCGACCAGCTCCGGCAGGAGGGCATCTCCACCGACATCGCCGCTTGGAACGTGCCCATCGACGCTGACATACGGCAGACGCTCTTGGAGGCCAAGGCCAAGGACCGCGACATCATCTTCGGCCCGCTCTACACCTCACAGGTGGGCTATCTGTCCCACTTCTGCCGCAACAACGGCATCAAGCTGGTCATCCCCTTCTCCATCAACGGCAACGAGGTGGCCACCAACCCCAACCTCTTCCAAGTGTATCAGAACCAAGACAGAATCAACAGCCAGTCCATATCGGTCTTCCTGCAGCGCTTCCAGGGCTGCCACCCCGTGTTTGTCGACTGCAACGACACCACATCCAAGAAGGGTGGCTTCACGTTTGGACTCCGCAAGCAGTTGGAGAAACTCGGCATACAGTATTCCATCACCAACCTGAAGTCGTCGGAAGACTATTTCGCCAAGGCCTTCAGTGCCTCCAAGCCCAATGTGGTCATCCTCAACACGGGCCGCTCGCCGGAACTCAACGTGTGTCTGGCCAAGCTCGACGGCATGAAAGTGAACCATCCCAACGTGCAGGTCTCGCTCTTCGGCTACACCGACTGGCTGCTCTACACCAATGTGTACTTGGAGTATTTCCACAAATACGACACCTACATCCCCACGGTGTTCTATTACAACCCGCTGTCCTCCCCCACCCGCACCTTTGAGCAGAGCTACCGCCGGTGGTTCCGCAGCGAGATGATGTGGGCCCTGCCCCACTTCGCCCTCACAGGCTACGACCAGGCCGAGTTCTTCGTCCGCGGACTCCACGCCAAGGGCAAGCAATTCTCCGGCACGGCCAAGGAGAGCAGCTACAAGCCCCTGCAAACGCCACTGCGGTTTGAGCGCGTGGGCAACGGGGGCTATCAGAACGGAGCCTTCATGCTGATTCACTATGCGACCAACAACAAGTTGGAGGCCATCAACTATTGACGAACCACAAGCTATGAGCATTAAACATATTGCCCTGCTAACCTTACTCGCCACAGCCTTGACGGCAAAGGCCCAGATCGGCGAACACAGGAACGACCTCTCCATAGGAGTGAACGGCGGCTACGCACTGAGCAGCATCGGCTTCACGCCCTCCGTCTCACAGGGTATGCACGGCGGAATGAGCGGCGGCCTATCGCTCAGATACGTCTGCGAGAAATACTTCTCCACCATCTGCTCCATCTACACGGAACTCAACTACACCCAGATGGGATGGAAGGAGGACATCAAGGACGCCAACAGCCAGCCCGTCATCAACCCCACAACGGGGCAGGCCGAGAACTACAAGCGCACGCTCAACTACCTGCAGGTACCCGTCTTTGCCCATTTGGCTTGGGGACGGGAGAAGAAGGGCTTCCAGTTCTTCATCCAGGCAGGCCCCCAATTCGGCTACCTGCTCAGCGAGAGCACCGACACCAATTTCAACTTCGCCCAGCGCAACGAGGACGACCGGGCCAACAAGGTGTGCGCGCAGGACACCATGGGCGTGGAGCACAAGTTCGACTACGGCATCGCGGCCGGCGCGGGACTGGAATACTCCATACCCAAAATTGGCCACTTTCTCCTTGAGGGGCGCTACTACTACGGACTGGGCAACATCTATGGCGACAGGAAACGCGACTACTTCTCGAAGAGCAACAACGGAGGCATCGTCGTGAAACTGACCTATCTCAGAGACATCTAACTTTAAACAATTTTACCAATATGTTCGAAAATCAACCAAAAGGACTTTATGCGTTGGCCTTGGCCAACACAGGTGAGCGATTCGGCTACTACACCATGATAGCCGTCTTTGCACTCTTCTTGAGAGCCAACTTCGGGCTTACGCCCGGAAACGCCGGACTCATCTACAGTATTTTCTTAGCCTTAGTCTACGTCATGCCCCTTGTGGGCGGCGCGCTGGCCGACAAGTTCGGCTATGGCAAGATGGTAACCATCGGAATCATTGTCATGTTCCTCGGCTACCTCTTCCTCGCTGTCCCCCTGGGCGGCAACACCCTTGCCATGGTATGCATGCTGGCAGCACTGCTGCTCATCAGTCTGGGCACGGGACTATTCAAGGGCAACCTGCAAGTGATGGTGGGCAACCTCTATGACGACCCCAAATACAGCTCGCAGCGCGATTCCGGCTTCTCCATTTTCTATATGGCAATCAACATCGGTGCGCTCTTCGCCCCCACAGCAGCCGTGAAGATCCACGACTGGGCCATGACCTTGGGCTTCGAGTCGGCATCGGCCTACCATTTCTCTTTTGGCGTGGCCTGCGCCTCGCTCATCATCTCCATCATCATCTACTACGCATTCCGTTGGACTTTCCGCCAGGTGGAGGGCAACGCCAACCAACCCAAGTCTGCTGACGCCAAGGCCGAGCAGGTGGAGCAGCTCACACCACAGGAGACCAAGGAGCGCATCGTCGCCCTCTGCCTCGTCTTCGCCGTGGTAATCTTCTTCTGGATGGCCTTCCATCAGAACGGCCTCACGCTGACCTACTTTGCCAACGAGTTCACCCAGAAAACCTCTACGGGCGTGCAGAGCATGGCCTTCAACGTGGTCAACCTCGTGGCCATCATCTTCATCGTCTACGCCCTCTTCGCCCTCTTCCAGAGCAAGACCAGCAAGGGACGCCTCATCGCCTTGGGTGTCATTGCCCTGGCCTGCTGCGTGTTAGGCTATGAATACACCCGGATTGATGGTGCCGTGGAGGTCAGTGCCCCCATCTTCCAGCAGTTCAACCCGTTCTATGTGGTGGCCCTGACCCCAGTGAGCATGGCCATCTTCAGCTCGCTCGCCAAGAAGGGCAAGGAGCCGTCAGCCCCCCGCAAGATTGCCTACGGCATGTTGGTGGCTGCCTGCGCCTACGCAGTGATGTGCCTTGCCTCCACCGGCCTGCCCACACCCAACGAGCAGAAGGCCCTTGGCGAGGACGGTGATTTTGTCTCTGCCAACTGGCTTATCGGCACCTACCTCATCCTGACCTTCGGCGAGTTGCTGCTTTCGCCCATGGGTATCAGCTTCGTCAGCAAGGTAGCTCCCCCCAAGTACAAGGGCGTGATGATGGGTGGCTGGTTTGTTGCCACAGCCTTCGGCAACCTACTCGTCAGCGTGGGTGGCTACCTCTGGGGCGACCTGCCCCTGTGGACGGTTTGGGTCGTGTTCATCGTCCTCTGCCTCCTCTCTGCCTTCTTCATGTTCGCCATGATGAAGCGGTTGGAGAAGGTCGCCAAATAATTCAACCCATATATCATATAAGTGATCAACCAAGCGCCGCGGGCTATTGTCTGCGGCGCTTTTGCGTTAAAGGTTGTTGTCCAAGCGACGCCCAATGTTGTGTGGCAACTGTCACACAACTGTAGAACAACCAACACACAACAATAGACCAACTGTCACACAGCAGCATAACATCCGACACAAATCATGGAGAGGGAATATTTGTGTGTAGTTGTTTCCCGCATTCGCCTGTAGCAAGCGGGGATAATAAAAAATGCCATGAATTGAACACGCGCAGATGTTCAATTCATGGCAATTCAACGTTCAAAAGAAACACGCAAAATGCTCGTGGGCCATTCCTCGCCTAAGCTATTTGTATTTCTTGATCAGCTCGTCGGCCTTCTCGGCAACACCATGGCTCTTGGCCTCCTCAAGCAGCGAGAGCCCCTGCTGCTTGTCGCCGCTGAAGATAAGGCTCAGTCCCTTGATGAGATAGAGGTCGCCCGAGTCGGGGAACGACTTCAAGCCGAGGTCGGCAGTCTGTATGGCCTTGTCGTACAACTTTACCTGCAACTGCAATTGGGCCATCTCTGCATAATAGCCTGGAACATTGCGGTTGAGCACGATGGCATGGGCTATGTCGTTGAGAGCCTGCTGGTATTGCCTCAGTTTCAGCTCACAGGCATAGCGCATATAATAGAATGTGTCGTTGGAGCGTCCCAACGTGAGCGTGTCGTAGCGGTTGTAGTCGGCGAGAGCCTGGCGATACTGTCCCATCGCATCGAGCAACTGGGCTCGCGCCAACACATAAGGCGCAGTGTTGAAGGAGAGCGGACGGCACTCCACGGCACTGTCGAGCAGCGTGAGCAACTCCTCTTTGGGCGCATTCTGCTGCTGGCGGCACAAGGCGGCCTCATAAAACAGTTCCCCACTCTTGAACGCTGTGTCCTTGGTCAATTCCATGAACATCGAGTAGGCTTTGTCGTAGTCCTTCTTCACCATGGTGGCCTGTGCCTGCAGATGCTTGTAGAGCGAATTGGGCTTAATCTGGTAGGCCTTCTGCGCCTCGTCTATCGCCTTGTCGGCATTCCATGCAGGATAGACGGAATCGGGGAAGTTGGTCACCTTTTGATAGATGATCTTTGCGTAGTTGAAGTGGGCCTCATCCTTGGCCGTCGCCTTGTTGATTCCCTCCTCCATCACCTTGCTGGCATTGGCAAAATCCTGCGCGTTGAGATAGATGGAGCCTTTTTGGGAATAGCCCTCGGCAGAAGTGGGAAACTTGCTGATGAACTCATCGGTGAAAGCCTCGTGCTGAGCCGCGTTGCCCTGCTCAGAGGACAGGAAGAGGGCCAAGAGCGCATCGTTGGGTTTGTCGGGGAGCGCAGGCCGTATGCCCGAGGCCTTCAAAACAGGGTCGTTGAGGCTCAAGCCATTTGCCTTGAAGTCGTTGGTGAAAGCCACGTCTGTAGCTGAGGCCGTCGCCGTGGACGAATAGATGCCTACCACTCTGCCCTGCTTGTTGACCACCGGACAACCATAGAGCTTGTCGTTGGCCACGCTGAGCGTATAATAGTTGTAGTCCTTGAATTTCTCGGCCTTGCTCACCTTCATGCTGACAGCGTTATGCCCCAACACGGTTACGGGCTCGCCAACCGCCAAGGGCGAAGAGGCCAACTGCACGGGAGAGGAAGGCTGCTGCGTGTTGAAACGGCAGATATCATAGAGTTCATTGGCTCCGATGAGGCTCTTCACGTCAGTCTTCTTACCCTTGGCGTCGGTCACCACGGCACGCTCCGCACCCACAAAGGGTTTCCAAGGAGCCACCGCCTCGCCGTTGGCGTCAATAAAGAAGCCATGACATTGGGCCAGCACGGTTCCATCCTTCTTATAGGTGGTGAGCTGGAAAACGGCTTTGGCCGCCTGCTGGGCACTCAAGGGAAGCGCTGAGAGCAGGAAGATCAACATGAAGAGGTGTTTCTGAATATGCTTCATTAACATGATTGTTTATTTTAAAAGTTCTTTTGCGTTCTCAATGGCGGCATTGGTGATGTTGCTGCCGCTGAGCATCTGGGCTATCTCGGTGATGCGTTCCTCCTTGTCGAGCAGCCGCATACGGCTTTGCGTGCCCTCGGGGGTCTCGTGCTTCTCCACCTTGTAGTGGTGAGAGCCCATGGCGGCAATCTGTGGCAAGTGGGTGATGCTGACAACCTGACGGTTGTTGTCGCCCATCTCGCGCATGATGAGGGCCATCTTCTCGGCCACGTGGCCACTGACACCCGTATCTATCTCGTCGAAGATGATGGTGGGCAGCCTCACGGCACTGCTGATGATGGCCTTGATGGAAAGCATCACACGAGCAATCTCGCCTCCCGAGGCCACCTGCGACACGGGCTGCATGGGCGTGCTCTTGTTGGCGCTGAAAAGGAAGCAAACCTTGTCGGCCCCATCGGGCGAGAGTTCTTTCTTGTCTATCTGAATGCTGAACCTCACGTTGGGAATGCCCAAGGGCTGGAGCCGCTGCTCCATCTCCTTGCGTATCTTGTCGGCGGCATGCTGACGAGCCTCCGTCAGAGACGCGGCGGCCTTGTCGGCCTCGGCCAAAGAGGAATCCACAAGGGTCTGGCAGCGGGCCAAGGCCACCTCGCTGTTGTCGATGCGGTCGAGCTGGGTGGCCAAGCTGTCGCGCTCGGCGATGAGCTCGGCAACGGTTTCCTTGCGAAACTTCTGCTCAAGGCCATAGAGGAGGTCGAGACGCTCAGACTTGCGCTGGTAGTCGGCGGGGTCGAACTCCACGCTTTCAAGATGGCTCTGAATGTCTCCGGCAATGTCCTTCAGCTCAATATAGCAACTGTCGAGACGCTGGTTCAGTTCTTGAATGTCGGGATAGAGGCCATTGATCTTCTGAAGAGTGGACCAAGCCTCGCGCACTTTTTCTACTGTGCCCGACTCCTCGGCAGAGAGGATGCCGTCGGCCTCGAAGAGAGCCTGCTTGATCTCCTCCACATGGCTCATGGTGCTCACCTCCTTCTCCAACTTCTCCTGCTCGCCATCGCTGAGTTCGGCTTGGGAGAGTTCCTGCAACTGGAAACGCATGAACTCCTCCTTCTCCCTGTTGGCGGCAATCTCGGTCTGAAGCTCCTTGAGCTGCCTCTTGGCCTCTTGCCATTTTCGATAGGCGGCCTGGTAGCCGTCAAGCAGAGGTCCGTCGCTGGCCACGATGTCTACCACCTGCAGCTGGAAGTCGTCCTTCTGCAGCAACAGGTTCTGGTGCTGGGAATGGATGTCGATGAGGTGCTCGCCAAGCTCGCGCATCAAGGCCACCGTCACGGGCTGGTCGTTGATGAAGCCACGGCTCTTGCCGCTGCTGCTCAGTTCGCGCCTGATGATGCATTCGTCGTCGTAGTCCACATCGTTCTTCTCGAAGAAATCCTGCATGCCATAACGGCTGAGGTCGAAGTGGGCCTCTACGATGCACTTGCGCTGTCCCTGCTTGATTTGCCGTGCGTCGGCCCTATTGCCCAAGAGCAGGCCTATGGCGCCGAGAATGATGCTCTTTCCCGCTCCAGTCTCGCCGGTGATGACGGAGAAACCAGGGAAGAATGGGATGTCGAGCTCATCAATGAGGGTGAAATTCTTGATGTATAATTGCTTGAGCATACTACTCCTTTATTTTGTTCCAAGCATTGTTTTGCGAGGCGTTGATACTGAAGAGAATCTCGTAAACCGACTCCTTCTCCTTCTGCGTGCCCTTACCTTTATATATATTGGCAAGCTCGTCGCGCTTATAGTCTGTCCAGATTTGTGGCAGAAGACTCATGGGTCTGTTCTCGTGGGCTTTCTTCAGGTCGTTCTCAAGGGCAGTGGTGATTTCCGTCCGCCCGCGTTCGGCGTTGTTGGCCATCTCGTCGAGTCCCTTGCGATAGTAGTCGTACTGCAGCTGGCGGAAGGGCTTCATGGCCCCGTCGAGATAATCGTTGATGATGGCAAAGCGGTTGCGGTCGGTGTCGAAGCTCTTCCATCCCGTGAAGGAGAGGTTCTGGGCATTGTTGGTCAGGTTCATGCACCGCTGCAACACGTCCTCGCCGCCCATGGGGGAGAATGTGTCGAGATCCATGCCTATGATGAGAAAGGCATAATAGGCACAAAGCGCCGTGAGCTGGTTGTCGATGACCTCTTCGTTGAATGTAAGTTGGTCAAACTGGGCAAACTCGAAGTTGAAGTCGTTGTCGGTATTGTTGTAGAATGTGGTGGTATAGGAAGAATTGAAGACGGGCCGGTTGGCCTGGATGAGGGCCTTGCAGGTGAACATGTTGGTGGCCACATCATATTTGGTCACGGTGATGTTGAAGTTGCAGACGATGCGTTCGTTCTTCTGAAACTTCAAGTTGGTCCATTGGTGGTCGTTGAGAAAATTCGTCAACGTCTCCTTCAGGTTGTCAAACACGCTCGCGTCGGTTCCCTGAATCTGGTTGTGGTTGATGGTGACCGTGGCATTGAGTTCCTGCGCATTGGCGCTAAAGGATATTGCAAAGCTCATCAACAATGTCGCGAGCCACTTCAGTCTTTGGCTTCTTATCATAGTCCTTTTGCCCTTGTCGTGAGATGATACTGATTTGATTGTCGTCGCCGCGGAAAGTGGTGCCTTCATTGCGTGTGGAATTGAGCACCACGAAGTCGGCGTTTTTCCTTTCCAATTTTCCCTTGGCGTTGGCCTCCTCGTTGTTGGTCTCAAGGGCGAACACCACAAGCCGCTGCGCCTTGGTCTTCATCCTGCCAAGCTGGGCCGCAATGTCTTGGGTGGGCTGTAGCCGCAGGATGAGTTCGTCGCCCTCGCGTTTGATTTTAGTGGCGGCCACCTGCCCTGGGCGAAAATCGGCCACGGCTGCAGACAGTATGGCGGCGTCCATCTGGGGAAAGAGCCTGACGGACTCGTCATACATCTGCTGGCAGCTCTCCACATCGAAGCGGTGGATGGCCGGCGAGCAGCTGAGACTGACAGGTCCCGTCACAAGAAACACCTCAAAACCGCGGCGCAGGCATTCCTCGGCCAGGGCGAACCCCATCTTGCCCGAAGAATAGTTGCCTACGAAGCGCACGGGGTCAATCTTCTCGTAGGTTGGGCCGGCTGTGATGAGTACCTTTTTGGCCGAAGGCCTCACGGTTGTGCCACAGAGCGATTGGGCCACGGCCTCAACGATTCGCTCTGGCTCTTCCATGCGTCCCTTGCCTTCCAATCCACTGGCCAAGAAGCCACTCTCGGGCGCTATGATGTGGTTGCCAAAGCTGCGAAGGATGGCCATATTGGCCTGGGTGGAGGGATGGCGGTACATGTCGAGGTCCATGGCGGGTGCGATGAACACGGGAGCGCGCATGGCCAAATAGGTGGTCACGAGCATGTTGTCGGCAATGCCGTGGGCCATCTTGCCCATCGTGCTGGCCGTACAGGGAGCAATAATCAGTGCGTCGGCCCACAACCCCAACTCCACGTGGGAATGCCACGTGCCGTCGCGCTGGGAGAAGAAGTCGCTGATGACAGGATGCTGCGACAGTGTGGCCAGCGTGAGCGGGGTGATGAACTCCTTGCCAGATGGTGTGACCACAACCTGCACCTCTGCCCCGCGCCTTACAAGGCTGCGGATGATGAGGCACGACTTGTAGGCAGCGATGGAGCCCGTGATGCCCAGCACGATTTTCTTTCCTTGAAGTGTGTCAGCCATTGAGTTTCGATTCTCGTAAGCGGATTCGTGTGAGCGCCTGTTTCGTGTTGAGCGGGAAGTCGGCGGCAAGCATCCAGCTGTAATAGCCGGGGTCGCGGCGCAAGACATCCCTCACCGCCACGTCCTTATATTTTCCGAAGTTGAAAGTCTCTATGCGCTCGGGCTTGCCGTCAGCGTCGAGAATGGGGTTGCCCTTGGCATCCTTCAAGTCGTGCCAGACTATGCGTCCAGCAAAGTCTACATTGTCGTTCTGCTTGGAGAACTCGGCCAGTGCGTTCATGTCGTTGGGCAGCACCTGCTCGGGTTCTTCCTGCCGTCCCGGAGCATAATGGTCCACCTCGCCCATTAGTACGCGATAGGTGGCCTCGGTGTCCTGGTCGGCACGATGGGCCTCAAAATCCTCTTCCATCTTGCGCCCGCAATAGAACTTGTAGGCGGCGGCGAGGTTGCGCTTCTCCATCTTGTGGTAAATCACCTGGGCGTCGATGAGCCGGCTCTTGGTGAAGTCGAAGTCCACTCCCGCACGCAGGAACTCCTCGCAGAGCAACGGCACATCGAAGCGGTTGCTGTTGAATCCGGCGAAGTCGCATCCCTTGAACTTTTCCGCCAAATGGGCGGAGAGTTGCTTGAAGGTCTTTGCTCCACTCACATCTTCCTCGGTGATGCCGGTGAGCTTGGTCACATCGGCGGGAATGGGCATCTCGGGATTGACGAAGAGGTTCTCGCGCTCTTCCCTGCCGTCGGGATATACCTTTATATATGAAATCTGAATAATCCGGTCCTTGACCAAGTCGAGTCCGGTGGTCTCCAAATCGAATACGATGAGGGGCTTTGTAAGGTTCAAATTCATGTCTATTCGCTTAACAACATCGGCATAAGCATCATCAACACGTCTTCGTTGCCACTCTCCTCAGAGGGATGGATGAGTCCGGGGCGAGAGGGGTCGGCAAGGTCGAACTGCACCGAATCACACTCAAGATTGGTCAGCACCTCCATCAAGCCCGTGCCACGGAAGCCGATGCTCATGGGGTTGCCGTTGTACTCGCAATAGAGGTTTTCCTTGGCGCTCTTGGCGAAGTCGATGTCCTCGGAACTGATCTCGAGATTGCCACTGGTGACATGGAGGCGGACCAACTCGCTGCTCTCGCTTGCAAAGGGAAGGACGCGGCGGATGGAACTCAGCATGCTCTTGCGGTCGATGACCATTTGGTTGGGATTCTTCTGGGCCACGACGGCATTGTAGTTGGGGAACTTTCCCTCGATGAGGCGGCAATAGAGGGAGCCATTCTCGAAATTGAACTCGGCGGCCTTGCTGGTGAACTTCACCACCACATCACCAACGCCCTTGTCGAGGATGTTCTTCAACACGCCGGCCGGCTTGCGGGGCAAAATGAACATGGAGGGCGTATCCGCCTTGATGTCATGCTCGCGCGAGCGCACCAGCTTGTGGCCATCACAAGAGACGATGGCCAGATAGTCGGTGGTGAGGTCGAAGCAGATGCCGTTCATTGCGGGATGTATCTCTTCGTTGGCAATGGCGAAGATGGAACGGCTGACAGCATTGACCAGCACCCCAGCGTCGATGGTGAAGACAGAGCATTCGCTCTCCAGCGTGGGCGTATGGGGATAGACGTTGGCGTCGTCGCCAACAATATGGTATTCACCGTTTTGATAACGCACGTCGATGGTGTTGCCCTCAAGGTTGACGTTGAAGCTGATGGGCTGCTCGGGCAACTCCTTCAAGGTGTCGAGCATGTCGGAGCTGCGCACGGCAAAGCTGCCATCCATGTCGGCGCTCTCAAGGACCAACTGGGCTGTGGCCACATTCTCTCCATCGCTGGCCGTGAGGACAAGCGTCTGCCCCTTGACATCGAAGAGGAAGCACTCCAAAATGGGAAGAGAGTTCTTGGGGTTGAGCACTTTCGACAGGATTTGCAGCCTACTGTTCAAGGCTGAGCTTGAAACTGTAAAATTCATATCTGTTTATTTTAGTTTTTATCTTTATAGATACAAAAATACGGAAAAAAAAGTTCTCAGACAAAAAAAAGGGAAAAATATTTCGGGAGATTGAGAATCTTTTATTAATTTCGCAGAAACAAACAATAAAACATCAAAAACAATGGCATTATCAGGTATAGAGGTAATCGGAAAGATTATCAAGGTGTACGACCCCAAATCTGGAATATCCAAGCGCAATGGCTCCGAGTGGAAATCACAAGAATTCGTAATAGAGGAACAGGGCGGCAACAGCAGCTTCCCCCGTATGTGCGACTTCACTGTGTTCGGAGCAGACCGTTTGGACCAATTCAAGATTAATTTAGGCGAGACCGTACACGTTTGGCTCGACATCAACGCCCACGCTTGGGAAGACAGATATTTCAACGATGTCCGCGCATATCGCGTGGAACATGTTGACCCCAATTCTGTTGGCATGCCCAATGGCGGCTATGCTCAGCCCATGCCGGGAGCCCCCATGGCTGGCGGCGCACCCGTTGCGAATCCTGCTCCCACCGCAGGTTCGGCTCCCGCACCCGGAACGCCTGTAGACGGTATGGCATCCGACAACAACGAGGACCTGCCATTTTAGGAAATAATGCCAGGCGAGATGCCGAATCGAAATGCTCAACCCATCATCCACGCTTTCACAGACTTCTCCCCGTCGAGAGAATCGTGAATGATGAATCGTGAATTATGAATTGAAAAAAAGCGCCCCTGCTTGCGGTGTGAACCATCCGCTCGCAGGGGCGCATTCTTATCATCTCATCATTTGCTCTTGCAGTTTCCTATTGTGCCGTTGGCGATGGGCTGGAAGCCTCCACCTCGATGGCGCGGGGCTTCACGTCGAACTTCAGGCTGTCCTTGTCGCTCTCCTTACCTACAAGGATGCTGTCGCCCGCATGGAGCGTATCCGACAAGAGCAACTCGCACATCCCGTCCTCGATGTAGTTTTGGATGGCCCGCTTCAGCGGACGCGCGCCAAACTGCACGTCGTAGCCTTTCGTGGCGACAAACTCCTTGGCCTCATCGCTGATGGACATGCTGTAGCCCATATCCTCCACGCGCTTGAACAAATCCCTCAACTCCAAGTCAATGATGCGTTTGATGGCGTCAAGGTCGAGCTGGTCGAAGGTGATGATCTCATCCAAGCGATTGAGAAACTCCGGCGCGAACTGGCGGCTCAGGCTCTTCTGGATGATGGAGCGGGCATGCTCCTTGTTCTTCTCGTTGAACTCGGTAAGTCCCTCTCCCGCCGCATTGAATCCAACACCACGTCCAAACTCCTTCAGCTGTTTTGTTCCAGCATTGGAAGTCATGATGATGATGGTGTTGCGGAAGTCCACCAAGCGTCCGTTGCCGTCGGTGAGCCTGCCTTCGTCCAGCACCTGCAGGAGCAGGTTGAACACATTGGCATGGGCCTTCTCTATCTCGTCGAGCAACACGATGGAGTAAGGATGGCGACGCACACGCTCGGTGAGCTGTCCACCCTCCTCATAGCCTACATAGCCGGGAGGAGCTCCTACGAGCCGCGAGACATTGAAGCTCTCGGTGTACTCGCTCATGTCGATGCGGATGAGCGAATCCTTGGAGCCGAACATGTATTCGGCCAGTTTCTTGGCCAGATAGGTCTTGCCCACTCCAGTAGGACCTAAGAACATGAACACGCCAATGGGATGGTTGGGCTCGCGCAGTCCCACACGGTTGCGGCGAATGGCCTTCACCACCTTGTCGATGGCGGCGTCCTGGGCGATGATGCTCTTCTTCAGCACACCATCCATGGTTCTCAGCCTCACGCTCTCCGGCTCGTCGATTTGCTGCACGGGAACTCCAGTCATGAGCGACACCACATCGGCCACATCCTTTGCCGTCACCGTCAACCGCTCTTGGTCGTCATTGTGGATCCAGCTCTCGTTGAGCTGCTGCAGCTGCTGGTCCAACTCCGTCTGGCGGTCGCGGTAGCTGGCTGCCAACTCAAAGTTTTGATTCCTCACGGCGTTCTGCTTTTTGGCCTTGACGTCCTCGAGTTCCTTCTCCAAGTTGAGAATCTCGGGCGGCACACTGGCATGACTCAAGTGCACACGCGAGCCCACCTCGTCGAGCGCGTCGATGGCCTTGTCGGGGAAGAAGCGGTCGGTGGCATAACGCTCTGTCAGTTTGACACAAGCGGCGATGGCCTCATCGCTATATTCCACATGGTGGTGGTCCTCGTATCTGCCTTTGATGTTACGCAGAATCTCCAAGGTCTCATCCGCCGTTGTGGGTTCCACCAGCACCTTTTGGAAGCGGCGTTCCAAGGCACCGTCCTTCTCTATGGAGTTGCGGTATTCATCGAGTGTCGTCGCCCCGATGCACTGTATCGTGCCGCGCGCCAGGGCGGGCTTCATGATATTGGCGGCATCCATGCTTCCGGGAGTGGAGCCGGCGCCCACAAGCGTATGAATCTCATCAATGAAGACGATGATGTCGGAGTTCTGCTCAAGTTCCTTGATAAGGGCTCTGATGCGCTCCTCGAACTGTCCACGGTATTTGGTGCCTGCCACAATGCCTGTCATGTCGAGGTTGACCACACGTTTGTTGAACAGCACAGGCGAGCACTTTCCCTTGGCAATGAGCTGGGCCAGCCCCTCCACAATGGCGCTCTTGCCCACACCGGGCTCACCTATCAATATAGGATTGTTCTTCTTACGGCGGCACAGAATCTCCACGATGCGCTGGATCTCCTTCTCACGCCCCACCACGGGGTCGAGCTTGCCGTCCAAGGCGGCCTTTGTCAGGTCGGTGGAGAAGTTGTCCAGCACGGGAGTCTTGCCTCCACCATGCTGGGTTTGGGTCTGTGTGGCCTTTCCGGTGCCACCAGAGCTGCGCCATTCTCTGCCACCCTGGGCGCCATCCTCTGCCTCCTCATAGTCCTCGCCGGGCAAGTCGAGCCCGTCCTTATGGGCGGGAGCCTGAAGATAGGACACCACATCTTCATAAGTGACATTGTTGAACTCCAGCACCTCCTTGGCGCCGTTGTTCATCTGGTCGTGCAGGATGGCCATGAGCAGATGCTGCACATCCACAGTCTGGGTGTGCTGCATACGGGCCTCAAGCACAGCCAATTTGAGAATGTTGCTGGCCTTCTCGTTCAATACCAGCTCACTTGTATTCAGAGGTTCCTTGACATCGTCCACCCGAACGCGTTCCTCAAGTTCGTCCTTTACGGTCTGTATATTGATTTTCATACGACTGAACAGGTCTCTTACCACACTGTTCTTCTCTCGGATGATACCCAACAGCAAATGCTCAGGCCCCACGCTCCTGCTTGCCAGCCGCGTGGCCTCCTCTCTGCTGAAAGCGAGGATTTCTGAAACCTTTGGTGAAAATTGACTTGTCATCCTTATTACCTTTCTTTATTAGTTTGTAATCCAATAGGAGTTGTTCCGCACAAACAGGTACGGCTTCACTCATCTGTCTTTATAGAACAAACACCGTGCCAAACTATCAAAAGCAGGCTTGGCGGTTCATTCATGATGGTATTTCTCTCCTTTTATTATCGTGCAAGCCCTGTAGAGTTGCTCGGCAAAGACGAGTCTCACCATCTGATGGGAGAACGTCATCTTCGAAAGGCTTATCAGCTCGTTGGCCCTGGAATAGACTGCGGACGAGAATCCGTAGGGGCCTCCGATGACAAACACAAGCTTCCTTGCAGCGGCCTGCTTCTTCTGCAGCCACGAGGCAAACTCCACGCTGCGCATTTCCTTGCCATGTTCGTCGAGCAGCACCACCGTGTCGCCCTCGCCCACCGTTCTCAGAATGGCCTCTCCCTCCTTGTCTTTCTGCTGTCCGGTGGAGAGGTTTTTGGTATTCTTCAATTCCGGAATCACCCTCATTTCGAAAGGCATGTAGTGCTTCACGCGCTCCGTATAGTCGTCGATTCCGGCGGCAAAATGTCTGTCGGTGGTCTTGCCCACCAGTATGAGCTCAGCTCTCATTGCTTATTTGCGTGACGTTTTTTCTTCTCGTAATGTTCCTTTCTTTTCGGGTTCATGGGGAACCAGCCCTTCAACACGCGCTTTTCCTGGTCGAAGAGTTCGCCTATCGACCACAGCAGGCTTGCCCCCAACACCCCCAACAGGGATGACCAGACAATGTCGGCTTGAAGCAGCGACAGAACCACGCACACTATGCCACCAAACAAAAAGAGCCACCAAGGCCGCGTGCCCAAGTAGTATTCTGTCTTGATGACCAACGGATGAAAAAGTCCGATGATGAGAAACGTTGAAATGGCGATGACTATTCCTGTGATATGTATCATGTGGCAAAATTACTATTTTTTCTTGGTTTTCTCTCTGTTTTATAGAAAAATATTAGTAACTTTGTCTCAATGAAACAAAAAACTATTCACAATTTTAGTCAACTATAAGCAAATGGAGAACAATGCAGAGTTAATTGCCCAATGCGAGGCCAGGGCCAAGCAGTGGCTTTCACCGTCTTTCGACGAAGAGACGCGCAAAAGCGTGCAGCAAATGCTCGACAAAGAGGACAAGACCGACTTGATCGAAGCTTTCTATAAGAACCTCGAATTTGGCACCGGCGGCCTGCGTGGCATCATGGGCGCCGGCAGCAACCGCATGAATGTCTACACCGTTGGCATGGCCACCCAGGGCTTCGCCAACTATCTGAAGAAGAACTTCGCCGACCGCAAGGAAATCAGCGTCGTGGTTTGCCACGACTGCCGCAACAACAGCCGCAAGTTTGCTGAGTCGGTGGCCGACGTGTTCTCTTCCAACGGCATCAAGGTCTACCTTTTCGACGACATGCGCCCCACGCCCGAGTGCTCCTTCGCCATCCGCGAGTTGGGATGCCAGGCCGGCGTGAACATCACGGCCAGCCACAACCCCAAGGAATACAACGGCTACAAGGCCTACTGGGAAGACGGCGCACAGGTGCTCGCCCCCCACGATACGGGCATCATTGAAGAGGTGAACAAGGTCAGAGTGGAGGACGTGAAGTTCCAAGGCAACAAGGATTTGATTCAAATCATCGGCGAGGACATCGACAAGGTGTATCTGGAGAAAATCCACACTCTTTCCATCGACCCTGCTGTCATCAAGCGCCAGCACGACCTCAAGATTGTCTACACTCCCCTCCACGGCACTGGCATGAAGCTTATCCCCCAATCGTTGAAACTTTGGGGCTTCGACAATGTCCACTGTGTGAAGGAGCAGATGGTGAAGGACGGCAACTTCCCCACCGTTGTGTCGCCCAACCCTGAGAACGGCGAGGCTCTGACACTGGCCATCCGCGACGCAAAGGCCATCGACGCCGACATTGTGATGGCTTCCGACCCCGACGCTGACCGAGTGGGGATGGCATGCAAGAACGACAAGGGCGAGTGGACGCTCATCAATGGCAACCAGACCTGCCTCATTTTCCTCTACTACATCATCACCAACCGCAAGGCACAGGGACTGATGAAGCCGGGCGACTTCATCGTGAAAACCATTGTCACCACAGAGGTCATCCGCAAGATTGCCGAGAAGCAGCATATCGAAATGCGCGACTGCTACACAGGCTTCAAGTGGATAGCCCGCGAGATTCGCCTTTCTGAGGGTAAGCAGCAGTATATAGGCGGCGGCGAGGAGAGCTATGGATTCTTGGCTGAGGACTTCGTTCGCGACAAGGACGCTGTGTCGGCCATGAGCTTGTTGGCCGAGATTTGCGCATGGGCCAAGGACCAGGGCAAGACACTCTACGACGTACTGATGGACATCTACCTGGAATACGGCTTCTCACGCGAGGTCACAGTCAACGTGGTGCGCCCGGGAAAAGCCGGCGCCGATGAGATCAAGGCCATGATGGACAACTTCCGCAACAATCCTCCCACTGAGTTGGGCGGCAGCAAGGTGGTTACATGGAAGGACTACGAGAGCCTCACCGCCCGCCACGCCGACGGCAGCGTGACCAAACTCGACATGCCCACCACAAGCAATGTGCTGCAATGGTTCTGCGACGACGACACAAAGGTTTCCGTGCGTCCCTCTGGCACTGAGCCTAAGATCAAATTCTACATCGAGGTGAAGGGCACCATGAAATGCGCCGGCTGCTACGAGCGTTGCACCAATGAGGCAAACGCCAAGGTTGAGGCCATCAAGAAGAGCCTGAAACTCGACTGATACACCCTCTCTGCCTCTTGAAAAGGCAAGAAAAGACCAACGGGAAAACCCAAAGCACAACTGCTAACGGTTTTCCCGTCTTTATTTTAGGCAGGATATGTAAATAGGATTATCCATGCATAATGTAGAGTAAAGGTAATTCCCACAAATGCCAAGGCTCAAATTGGTCATCACGGAGCGTTATACAACATGCGCTGCAGTTGGCACGAAACAAAAACAAAAGACACGTCGTGGGTAGTTTGCCCGGGGCAGAGGCTCATCATAAGTCCATGGGACAAAGCTCCGCGGTTTAGATTTGTACCTCAAGATGTTTTTAGGCTGGTTCTATAAATTAGGTCGAGTCGTATTGGGCTTACGCCCACCTTTTCTCGCCATGGCAGAGCTCAAGCGAGCTTGGCTCTGCTCATTTGGCTTATCGAAAAGGTTCTGCAAGATATCGGGATTCAAAACGTAA
>SFCY01000148.1 GCA_004558865.1 Bacteroidales bacterium | reverse complement strand
CATGTTGTAAAGCTTTGGAAGAGGTTTGAAAGTATTTTCTTGAACAAACTCACGTCTGCCAAACATTCCTTCCAAATCGGACTTTTTTATTCGTATAAGTCTTTCACCGAGATTCACACATGGAATAGTTCCATTCCGTATGAGCCTGTAGATAGTGTTCCTTCCAACGGCAAACATTGCGACAGCTTCTTGCACGGTAATATAATCTCTGGAGTCTGGTATGTTTGCTACCATCTCCTCAAACTTGGCCAGCTTTTCTGCATCAGCCTTTTTCTTTTTGCTTGCTATCTCACTGCACTTCTTTGAACAGTATTTCGACTCAATGGTTTTGGCATAAAACCATGCGCCACAGATTTCGCATTTTCTCTTGATTTCAAACTTTGCTCTTGCCATACCAAAATTAGATTAAAACACGTCAAATTTCGTTCGTAGTTTTCACTCGTTATTTTAAGTACCGTCTCATTGCAAAATAAGTTTTGGTACAAATTTGCTGCAAATTTACGCCAAAAATCACTATAAAACAAGAGAAATATCAGAATTAACAAAAATCAAAAATCCGTGCAACTGATTGAGTTACACGGATTTCTTTGTGATTTATTTATGGATGTTTAACTTCCATCAATGGACCTCCTCGAAGTCGGCGTCTTGGATGTTGTCGTCGCTCTTCGAGCCGGCGCTGCCTTGGGCGTTGCCACCCTGCGCACCACCCTGGAAGCCTTGTGCGCCGGGCTGTGCGCCACCCTGTCCATACATCTGTGCGCTGGCGGCCTGGACAGCCTGGTTCAGTGCGGCAGTGGCCGTGTCGATGGCGTTGAGGTCTTGGGCCTTGTGGGCATCCTTGAGCTGCTGCAGAGCCTGGTCGATGGCCGGCTTCTTGTCGGCGGGAATCTTGTCACCGTTGTCCTTGAGGAAGTTTTCGGTGGTGAAGATCATGGAGTCAGCCTGGTTGAGCTTGTCCACCTTCTCACGCTCGGCCTTGTCGGCGGCGGCGTTCTGCTCGGCCTCTGCCTTCATGCGCTCTATCTCGTCCTTGCTCAGGCCGCTTGAGGCCTCGATGCGGATGGCCTGCTCCTTGCCGGTGGCCTTGTCCTTGGCGCTCACGTTGAGGATGCCGTTGGCATCAATATCGAATGTCACCTCGATCTGAGGAACACCACGGCGTGCGGGAGCGATGCCCTCCAAGTTGAACTGGCCAATGCTCTTGTTCTGTGCGGCCATCGGGCGCTCGCCCTGCAGCACGTGGATGGTCACGGCTGTCTGGTTGTCGACGGCTGTGGAGAACACCTCGCTCTTCTTGCAGGGGATTGTGGTGTTGGCGTCGATGAGTTTGGTCATCACGCCGCCCATGGTCTCGATGCCGAGAGTCAGCGGCGTCACGTCGAGCAGCACGATGTCGCCCACTCCATTCTCCTTGTTGAGGATTGCGCCTTGGATGGCTGCGCCGATGGCCACCACCTCGTCGGGGTTCACGCCCTTTGAGGGTTCCTTGCCGAAGTAGTTCTTCACCAAGGTCTGCACGGCGGGAATACGGCTCGAACCGCCCACGAGGATCACCTCGTCGATGTCGCTCGGCTGGAGCTTGGCGTCGCGCATGGCGTTCTGGCAGGGCACGAGACAAGCCTGTATCAGCTCGTGGGCCAACTGCTCAAACTGTGCCCTTGTGAGCGTCTTCACCAAGTGCTTTGGCACACCGCCCTCGGCAGAGATGTACGGCAGGTTGATTTCTGTCGTGGTGGAACTTGAGAGCTCAATCTTGGCTTTCTCGGCAGCCTCCTTCAGGCGCTGCATGGCCATCGGATCCTTGCTCAGGTCGATGCCCTCGTCCTGCTTGAAGCCGTTGACGAGCCAATCGATGATCACCTGGTCGAAGTCGTCGCCGCCCAAGTGGGTGTCGCCGTTGGTAGAGAGCACCTCAAACACACCGTCGCCAAAGTCGAGGATGGAGATATCGAATGTACCGCCACCGAGGTCGAACACGGCGATCTTCATGTTCTTTCCAGCCTTGTCCACGCCGTAGGCCAGTGCTGCGGCCGTAGGCTCATTCACGATACGGCGCACGTTGAGTCCAGCGATGGTGCCGGCTTCCTTCGTGGCCTGGCGCTGGGAGTCGGAGAAGTAGGCCGGTACGGTAATCACGGCGTCGGTCACTTCCTGCCCGAGATAGTCCTCGGCGGTCTTCTTCATCTTCTGCAGAATCATGGCCGAGATTTCCTGCGGGGTGTACTTGCGGCCGGAAATCTCCACGCGGGGATATCCGTTGTCGTTCACCACCGTGAAGGGCACGCGCTCGGCCTCCTTGCGGCTCTGCTCGTAGGTCTCGCCCATGAAGCGTTTGATGGAGTATACGGTGTTCTGCGGGTTGGTGATGGCCTGACGCTTTGCAGGGTCGCCCACCTTGCGCTCACCGTCCTTTACGAAGCCAACCACAGAAGGGGTTGTACGCTTGCCTTCAGAGTTAGCAATCACTACCGGCTCATTGCCCTCGAACACGGCAACGCAGCTGTTGGTAGTACCTAAGTCAATTCCAATAATCTTTCCCATTGTATTTCGTTTTTTTATTTATTATTTCAAAAGAAGTTGCTTGGACAAAAAGTCCGCCCATAAAGGAACAAACGTTATGCCAACAGCGACTATGGTGACAAGTTGTCAGTCGTGTCTCTCCTAAAGTCCCCCGTCTGCTCCCTCCTGTCAGCCACCGGCTGCGGGGGCCGCCTACGGAAAAGAACGCACCCAACGACGCGCCTCCCATAGCAGGGGCCTTTGCGCATAGCGCCTTGGGGGCTATGGCCTCCCGCGCAGGGAGGGGGGCTTGGCAGCGAAAGATTTCAGGGCACCGCATATAGGAATATGGATATTTTTCATTAACTTTGTACCAATTTCACCATGGCAGGTCTCATCATTGCTCCGCTTTTGGCCGAAGCTTCCCCCAAGAGCCTGCCTATACATTATTAATATATATAGCCCACGGTTGTGGTGGGCGGCTAAAAATTTAATTGTCGGATGTTCTACAAGATCAGGCGCATGGCCCTCTGGCTTCGTCGGTGTCCCTACTCGCGGGGCTTCGGCGTTCAGTCGCCGTCGGCCTACCGGTTCATCCGCTATGTGGTGAACGAGCACTATCCCTACTATGGCTACGACGACCTGAGCCGCGCCATTCCCGGCATTGCGCCCAGCTGGCAGAGGCAGTGCCGGCTCTATTTCCGCATCGCCAACTATGCCCAGGCGGAGGAATGGTGGGAGGTGGCCCCCGAGGATGAGGCTGTCAGGGCCTACGTGGAGGCGGGGTGCCGCAAGACGCGCCTCACCCGCCATGCCGACCGCCCCGGGGTAATCCGCATGGCGATGGACAGCGGCGCCAAGGAGGCTTTCGCCCGCTGCCTTGCCAAGGCCCCGCCCGAGGCGCTGCTCATCGTGGAGGGCATCCACCGCAGCAAGTCCGCCCTCAGGCTCTGGAGGCGGATGGCCGACCACCCCCGCACGAGCGTGAGCTTCGACCTCTACACCTGTGGCATCCTGTTCTTCGACAAGAAACGTATCAAGCAACACTATATCGTCAATTTCTGAACTATGAATAGAATCTATACCAAAACCGGCGACCAAGGCACCACCCAGCTCGCCTCCGGCCAGCGCGTTTACAAGGACGACGCACAGGTGGAGGCCGTGGGGGCCATCGACGAGCTCAACGCCCACATCGGACTGCTGATGGCTGGTCTCGACGACGACGCACTGCTCCCAAGGCTGCACCAGGTGCAGACCATGCTGTTCAACATCGGCGGCAACCAGCCCGTCGACGACCAGCTGACGCAGGAGCTGGAGCAGGACATGGACCGCATGTCGGCCAGCCTGGCTCCCATCCGCGACTTCATCTATCCCGGCGGATGCCGGACCGCCGCCCAGTGCCACGTGTGCCGCACGGTGTGTCGCCGGGCCGAGCGCCGCTTCGTCAGCCTGTCCAAAGAGCGACCCATAGACGCCTCAAAGCTGCGTTTCCTCAACCGCCTGTCAGATTATTTCTTCGTATTGGCACGAAAATTAAACTTCGTTTGCAATGTCACTGAAAAAACATGGTGATTTTCTTGCAAGATGATAGAAATTTTGTATTTTTGCGCATCAGCAGAGAGAGAGACATGCCCAAAGTGGCATGATAGCCATTCTGCAGTGCTCCTTCGGGAGTGGGGAGAATAATGAACATCATATAAAAATCACGTAAAACTAAGAATTATGTACTGGACACTGGAATTGGCTTCAAAACTTGAAGATGCGCCCTGGCCTGCAACCAAAGACGAACTTATAGACTACGCCATTCGTTCAGGCGCACCTGCGGAAGTGTTGGAAAACCTTCAGGAGATAGAGGACGACGGGGAGACCTACGAGAGCATCGAGGACTTGTGGCCCGACTATCCATCCAAGGAGGATTTCCTGTGGAATGAAGATGAGTATTGAATTTTTTTGAGTGATAAGGGTTGCCCTCCGCGCGAGGACAACCTTTTTTTGCAATCCACAATCCTCAATTTCCGCGCCGCAAAGTCTCGAAAAGGCGGTCTCTTGGCACAGCGGATATTTTCCGTGGAATCATGGTCAGTTTATATGTCAAGGGGAAGGAAAATGGTCATGTCCAGGCTTACGCTCCTACCGGAGCTATGGGTCTGAAGCGATGGGGTGGCCTTACGAGCAAGCTCGACGGCCTCCCC
>SFCY01000147.1 GCA_004558865.1 Bacteroidales bacterium | reverse complement strand
TCACCTATAAAGGTACAAAATATTTATGAGACTACCAACTTTTTATGAACAAAATCTTATCCCGAACTGGGGTAAGGTATCTTCAACAGACAACGAAGGTATCTTCATTTTTTGGCTCAAAATTCCCCCTTTTTCGAGCCAAAAGGGGCGTTATGTCAAAATAAATCCGTAACTTCGCAGGGAGAATCAAATAAACGTTTATAAAGATGTCATTAAAATGTGGTATCGTGGGATTGCCCAACGTGGGCAAATCCACGCTTTTCAATTGTCTGTCAAGTGCCAAGGCACAGGCAGCCAACTTTCCTTTCTGTACGATAGAACCCAATGTGGGCGTCATCACCGTGCCCGACGAGCGTCTCACCCGTCTGGCAGAGATAGTCCATCCCGGAAGAATAGTTCCCGCCACCTGCGAGATAGTGGATATTGTCATTGGCCTGCTGCTCTACCGCCGCTGGCCCCAACGGGTGGGCACGGGCTATTATTTCGGCCTCTGCCTCACCGGCATATTCACCGCCCGTTTCTTCATCGAATACACCAAAGAGGTGCAGGAAGCCTTCGAGGCCTCACTGCCCTTGGACATGGGCCAACTGCTCAGTCTGCCTTTCATCGCCATCGGCGCATGGTGCATGATGAAAGCAGGTCGTCACTAAACCACCAATCCCCCACCCTATGCCGCATACCGCCGATACAAGCCTCTGGCGCCCATTCGCCTCACTTCTGCTGGCCATGCTCCTCAGCTCGGCCTGCATCGGCATGTATGCCCACGACAACCGCCAGCATCCCATCGAGGCACAATACCGCCAGCTGTCAACCCTCAATGCCCAGTCCCTGTTGCGCTACGGCGAAACCCAGACAGGCATCCAGGCCGACGACCGTGCTCTCGTGGCCTTCAACATCCTGATGAGCCGCTACTCTGCACAGATGGAGCGGCAAGACAAATACGCCTGTGCCAAGGCCGCCTGCCACATCGGCAACATCTACTACATGCGCTGCTCCTATTCCAAGGCCATGGAATATTTCCTCACCAGTCTCAAACTGTGCGAAGACAACGGCTTCAGCGACATGATTCCCTGCATCTACAACATGATAGGCAATGTCTATAGCATGTTCAACGACTTTGAGCGCAGCTCCATGTTCTATCGCAAGGCACTCGCCGTGGCACGCCACAGCGGCGACAAGAGCTTCGTCAACCGTCTGCTCAACAATCTGATATGCGCCTACCCCACCAAAGAGCCCCTCAGCCGCATCAAGGCCTACTACCGAGAGATGGCCGCCAACCGCGAGCAGCGTCCACGCTACCACTACAACCTGCTCATGGACAAGGGCATGATACTCTCCTACGAGAACCGCCACCGCGAGGCCATCCGCTGGTTCCGCCAGTCGGCCCACTATGCCCAAGAACATCAGTTGGGCGTTGAGTGCGAAGGCTCTTCATACACAAGCATGGCCGAATCGTTTCTCCGCCTCAACCAAGTAGATTCAGCCCTGTGCTATCTGCACACCAACGAACGTCTGGCACGCGAAAACAACCAAGCCAACCTGCTGGCCGAAACACTGAAGAAGCTCTATATGCTCTATGAGAAGCGCAATTTAGAAAGAGCCCTTCAATACAAGTCAGAATACCTCGACCTCAACGACTCCATCTATAACATCACAGCGTTCAACCACCTCAAGAACGCCCAGTTTCTCTACGAAACCAACCGCAGCACCGACACCATCAACAACCTCACGTTGGAGAAAGAGCGCAAGGAGATGCAGCTCACCATGCAGCGCCGCTGGCTTGTCACCCTCATCGCCTGTTCGCTGCTGTTCATGGTGCTGCTTGCCGTGGTCATTGTGCAGAAACGCCGCCTCAAGGCATCCTACAACAGCCTCTATGAGCGCAGCAAGGCCATGCTCACCGAAGAGAATGCCTATCGGCAGCGCATACACGACCTCGAAGAGCAGTCGCCGCGCCCCACCTCCACCACCGTGCCCGAAGAGCAGCGCAAGGCCATTCTTGCCTGCATCATGCACACCATGGAGCAAACAGAAGATTTCTGCGACAGCAACTTCACCATCGAGCGTCTTGCCGAGAAGGCAGGCACCAACACCCGCTACGCCTCACAAGTCATCAACCAAGTGTTTGGCAAGAACTTCCGCACCCTGCTCAACGAATACCGCATCAAAGAAGCCATGCGCCGCCTGATGGACGACGACACCTACGGCAAACTCACCATCAAGGCCATCTCAGAGAGCGTGGGCTACAAGTCGCAGGCCAATTTCATCACCGTCTTCACCCGCATCACGGGCATCAAGCCCAGCATGTACCAGAAGCTGTCGAGAGAGGAAAAAGAGAAAAAAATCAACGCATAACGCTCTTTTGGTTACTGTTTCGTGAAATAGTAACCGCAAACACATGCAAAATGTTCCATTGATGCCCATCATTCATTATCTTTGCAGCATCTTATTATTTTTTAAATCTCATAGCTTATGAAACCAACATTACACCATCACCGGTCGTGGGCATCCACACTGTTTGCCCTCTGTCTGCTGCCCATGGGCGCACAGGCACAGACCAACCTCCAGGCAGAAGTCAACGGAAGCAAGGTTGACCTGTCATGGGAATTGCCAACAGGCATGAACGATGTAGAGAACAACGGTTTTGAAGACGACACCTTCCCTGGTGAGGGGTGGACGGTGCAGACCGCCAACGGCAGCGACTACCGCTGCACATGGTTCCACTACCCCACCGATGATTTCTCACAGTTCGACAACTACACCGACTACATCCATACGGGCAGCCACAGCGCCATGGTATTCATGGACCTTGGCACTCACCCCGACGGTTCGTCGGCCAACCAAGACGAGTTGCTCATATCACCGCCATACGACAACGCCACCAACCTCGAGTTCTACAGCTACATCGACCCCATGGTGCTCGAATACGACACCTACGAGGGCTACGACGACCACTATTATGTCAAGGTGAGCCACGATGGCGGCAACACTTGGCAAGTGATATGGGATGCCCGCACCCAGTGCTCACCCGACGGCGGCTGGCAGTTGGTTTCACTGCCCTTGGGAGCTGCCACCCCCGACACCCGCATCGCCTTCCACGCCGTGAGCGGCAAGGCATCAGCCACCGACCATCTCTATTTCCTGTGGGCCATCGACGATGTGCGCATCAGCGGCCCAGCACCCGCTGCCCCCATCAGCAAGGCAGCATCCACCACCTCATTCGGCGGCTACAACATCTATCTCGACGGCCAACTCATAGCCGGCAGCATCAACGCACGCCAATACACCGATGTCAGCGAGAAAGCAGAGGGCGAGCACACCTACCGTGTGGCCTTCTACGATGCCCTCACCGATGAGGAGAGCGAAGGGGTGCAGACCACGGTCAACATCCTTGCCCCCACCTTCGATGCACCACTCAACGTGCAGGTCAGTTCACGCTACGACAGCGAGCAGGGCTACACAGCTGTGATTACATGGGACGAACCCCAGGGCAACCAAAAACCTGAAGGCTACATTGTCTATTGCAACGGCATGTGGGCAGGCTATGGCATCACGGAAACCAGTTTTGAGAACACCGGGCTCACCAAGGGAGTTTACGAATACAAGGTGTCGGCCATGTACGACAATCCCTCGGGCGAATCAGAAGCCGTGGGCGATGTGATAGCCATCGGCACGCGCATGCCCGTCACCCAGCTTTCGGCCGAGCTTGGCGACAACGGCCAGGTCGAGCTGTCATGGCAAGCCCCCGCCGACCGCGACCACAGCGTCAAGGGCTACAACGTTTACCGCAGCACCACCGCCATAGCCACAGGCATCACCACCTGCACCTACACCGACACGGCTGTTCCTCAGGGCCAGTTCGACTACACCGTCACCGCTGTTTATGACGATGATGTAGAGTCGATGCCATCGGCAGTGAGCATCAGCAATGGCACCATGCCCGTCCATCCGCTGCCCTTCAGCGAGACATTCGACACCCCGTTCAAGCCAGCCGACTGGACAGTAGAAAACCTGTATCAATACACCGAAGACTTTTATGTATGGAGATTTGACGATTGGTTTGAGATGAACATCAACGGCAATGGATTCGACGGCTATTACGCCTCCATCGACGGCATCAGCGCCGGCTGGGCAGGCATCATGGCCCACCTTGTCACACCGCCGCTGAGCACAGCCCACGAAGCCGGCCAGACGCTCACCCTGAGCTACGACCTCGACTATCTGTCGATGTGGGACGACTGCGAGGCCTTCATCGAATATTCCACCGACCGCGGTGCAACGTGGCAAGACGTGGAGATGCTCACCCCCTACCATGACACCGACCTGGAAGAAGGCGCAACCTGCAGCCCCGTGCACATCACACACGATGTGACCAACCTCTCCGACACGGGCGAAATCATGTTCCGCTGGTATTACAGCGGCAATATGGACGGCCACATAGCCATCGACAACGTGCGGCTCGAAGCTACCGGCACCACCGGCATCAGCCAAGCCACCACTGACCACCAGCCGCTCACCGTCTATACCACACAGGGTGTGAAGGTAGCCGAAACCAACGGCGCAACCCCTGCATTGCCAGCAGGAGTGTACATCTTCCGTCAAAACGGCCACACCGTCAAGAAAACAGTGAAATAAAACCAACGCCAAACATCCAATAAGGGCTGTGCCGTCAAAATTCAGCGGCACAGCCCTTTACCCCAATTCGGGATAAGAT
>SFCY01000146.1 GCA_004558865.1 Bacteroidales bacterium | reverse complement strand
GTCGAGCTTGCTCGTAAGGCCACCCCATCGCTTCAGACCCATAGCTCCGGTAGGAGCGTAAGCCTGGACATGACCATTTTCCTTCCCCTTTACATATAAGCTTACCATGATTCCACGGAAAATATCCGCCCAAAACTAACAAACTCACAAACTACGACATACAAACTAACAAACTAACAAACGCCATTCGCTGAACCGTCACTTCCGCCCGCCAAGTTAAATTATCATAAGGCTTGCGCCACAACTTCGGTTGTTAGCCTAACAATTTGTAATTTTACAAGCCGTATGGAACTGAGACAACACTATCAAGACAGGGTTTCGACCTTGGCGGCACAGCTCAAGGCACGCAAGAAGCGCAACAAATACTTCATTCTTTTGGAAGTGGTGAGCTTTGTGGCCGCCATATCAGCCGTCGCCGCTTACACCACCAGCGAGGGCCGTGGCCTGGAATGCATCGTGGCGGTGGCCATGGCCTGTTTCGTTTATGGCTTTACGCGCTGGGCCGACGGACGAAACTCCACCGAGTGCGACCAACTGGAGGACCGGCTCAACGTCAACCGCGATGAGTTGGCAGCCCTCGATGGCGACTACTCACGTTTCGACGACGGCCGTCAATACGCCGACCCACGCCATCCCTACTCGTTCGACCTCGACATCTTCGGGGCCGAGAGCCTCTTCCAGCGCATCAACCGCACATCCACCACCGGCGGCAGCGACATGCTGGCGCGGGCCTTGAGCCGCGACCTCAGCACCACCGAGGGACTGCTCTCACAGTCCACAGGCGACGCAGCCGCCATCGACCATCAGGCGGCCACCATCAACCAATGGGCCGCACAAGCCGACTGGCGCGAGCGGATGATGGCGGCGGGGAAACGCCACCGCATCGACACGGCGGCCATCCTCGGCGCCGTGGAGCTGACGGCCCAAGATGAATACCCCCGATGGCCCAGGCTCCTATGCACGCGGGTGGCCATTATGCTGTTGTCAGTGGGGCTTGCCCTCACCATCGTGCTGGCCATCGCGGGCTATGTGGAGGCCTCCGTGCCACTGCTTTGGGGCACGGTGCAGTTTTTCCTCGCCCTGCTCCTCACGCAGAAGCCCCTGCGCAGAATCGGCAACCACTTGAACAGCCTCAACCGCGAGATGGAACCCATGGTGAGGCTGGCGCGGCTGATGCGCGAGGCGGGCGGAGAATGGCAACAACTCGACGAGGCCGAAAGCTGCTGGCGTGAGTTGGGAAGCATCGTGAAGGCCATCGACCGCCGCGGCAACCTGTTGGGCCTCCTCTTTGCCAACGCGCTGACTCTGAGCGACATCCGGCTCACCGGCCGCTACCTGTGCTGGGAGGAACGCCACTTGGGCAGAATGGCCGAATGGATCGACCTCGTGGGCCGCGGCGACGCGCTGGTGAGCATGGCCACGATGCGCTACAACCACCCGGAGGCCGGCAGCGCCGAGATTGGCGACGACCAGGGCGTGGACATCGAGGCCAAGGCCCTGTGGCATCCGTTTCTCGGGCAGAAGGCGGTGCGCAACGACTTCAGCATTGCCGACCGCAACTTCTACATCATCACGGGAGCCAACATGGCGGGCAAGAGCACCTTCCTGCGCGCCGTGGGCATCAACTACGTGCTGGCCATGAACGGCATGCCGGTGTTTGCCGAGCGTTTCGCGTGCAAGCGCTTCAACCTGTTCAGCAGCATGCGCACAAGCGACGACCTGGCCCACGGCATCAGCTACTTCAACGCCGAGCTGCTGCGAATCAGCCAGCTCATCGACTCCTGCGAGGCCCACGCCCATACCCTGATTATATTGGATGAGATCCTCAAGGGCACCAACTCGCTCGACAAGCTCAACGGCTCACGCATGTTCTTGGAATGGATCGCGCAGAAGCCCGTGAGCGGAATCATCGCCACCCACGACTTGGAACTCTCGAAGATGGAGGGGGAGCGCTTCCACAACCATTGCTTCGAGATCAGCCTTGGGACAAAGGTCACTTACACTTATAAAATCACGGCGGGGGTGGCGCGCAACCAGAACGCCAGCTACCTGCTCAAACAACTCTTGGGAGAAAGGAAAATATGAGGATAACAATGTTGGGGACCGGCAACGCCCTCGTAACGCGCTGCTACAACACCTGCTTCGTGATGGACAATGGCCGCGACAAGCTGCTCGTTGACGCCGGGGGAGGCAACGGTGTGCTTTCGCAGCTGGAACGGGCCGGCATCGACGGAGGAGAGATACACCACATCTACGTCACCCACGCCCACACCGACCACATCTTGGGTGTCATCTGGATGGTGCGCGTGTTCATTCAGCGGCATTTGGCCGGCAAATACAATGGTGAGCTGCATGTGTGGAGTCACGCCAAGGTCATCCACATCCTGCGCTTCAACTTGGGCAACATGCTCACGCCCAAGCAGTTTGCCGAAATCGGCCACTGCGTGTTCTTCCACGAGGTGAGCGAAAAGGACGAGATAGACTGCGGCTCGTTCCATCTTAGGGTGTTCGACATTCTCTCCACCAAGGAGAAGCAGTTTGGCTTTGCCACAACCGTGGAGGGCCGGCGCATCGTCTGTTTGGGCGACGAACCCTACAACGAGGCCAATGAGGCCCTTGTGGCTGGGGCCGACTGGCTGCTCTCGGAGGCCTTCTGCAAGTATGCCGACCGCGCGGAGTTCCATCCCTACGAGAAGCACCACTCCACGGTGCGCGACGCCGCACTGTTGGCCGAGCGCTTGGGAGTGACCAACCTGCTGCTCTACCACACCGAGGACAAGACCCTTGCCACCCGCAAGCAGGACTACACCGCTGAGGCCCGCGCCTACTTCAAGGGCAACGTGTTCGTACCCGACGACTTGGAGACCATAGAGATAGGGTAGGGGGAGAAGACCCACCCCTGCCCTCCCTAAGAGGGAGGGGAAGGAAGTCGCCCTGAATCATGTAACCAAAGGCCTGCATCCAACTGCAGGGGCCGGCACGAGGCACGGCCCCTGCAGTCGGGCACGGTTCCCACTCAAGCAAGCTTGTCTCTGCTCATTTGGCTTATCGAAAAGGTTCTGCCAGATATCGAGTCTCAAAACGAAAGTTGAAGAGGGGGTGTAGCGGGCTACACGACCGATGAGACTTGACGTTTCTGAGACCGATAGATGCAGAAGACGACCGAAATAACATATATCAACATCGGCTTGGTTTCTCAACCTATTTTTTAGAACCGGCCTTAACCATACAATATGAAAAAGAAAGTTACGCTCACCAACAGGCAGTATCTGCTTCCCTTCATCCTGGTCACATCGCTCTTCTTCTTGTGGGGCTTCGCCCGCGCCATCCTCGATGTGCTCAACAAGCATTTCCAAAACGCGCTCGACATCAGCATCTCCCAGTCGTCGCTCATCCAAGTGACCACCTATCTGGGCTATTTCATCATGGCCATCCCTGCGGGCTGGTTCATCAACCGCCGTGGCTACCGCTTGGGCGTGGTGTTCGGTCTGCTGCTCTTCGGCATCGGCGCCCTGCTCTTCATTCCCGGGGCGGAGGCCGGCACTTTCTACGCCTATCTCGGAGCGCTCTTCGTCATCGGCTGCGGACTCGTGTTCCTTGAGACGGCCGCCAATCCCTACGTCACAGAGTTGGGCGCTCCAGAGACGGCCACCAGCCGCCTCAACCTCAGCCAGTCGTTCAACGGGTTGGGGTCGCTCTCGGCCACATTCCTCATCGGCCAGTTCCTCTTCGATGGCACCGACAGGGGCGGCAACATCGTCGTCCCCTACACGGTGCTGGGCATTGTGGTATTGGGCATCGCCGTGGTGTTCTCGCGCGTCAACCTGCCTGAAATCAAGCATCAGGAGACCGCCGAGGACAAGGCCGACGGCACCCGCATCGTGAAGCTCTTCCGCCACCACCCGATGTTCGTGTTCGGACTCTTCACGCTGTTGGCCTACGAGATAGCGGAGATTTCCATCAACAGCTATTTCATCAACTATGTCACGGGCAAAGGCTGGATGAGCGACAACACCGCCTCCGTGGTCCTCACCATGGCTTTGGGCTTCTTCATGGTGGGAAGGTTCTTGGGCAGTTGGGTGATGCGTCGGGTCAAGGCCGAGCATGCCCTGCTCTATTGTGCCATAGGGAGCGTGGTGTGCATCGGCACGGTGATGCTCAACCTGGGCAAGATCTCGATGGTGGCCTTGGTGTGCAACTATGTGTGTGAGGCCATCATGTTCCCCACCATCTTCTCGCTGGCCCTGCGCGGCTTGGGCAACCTCACCAAGAGTGCCTCTTCGCTGCTCATGATGTCGCCCATCGGCGGCTGCGGCTTCCTTCTCATGAGCCTCATCGCCGACTCCACCCACATGATGAGCATGCCCTTCATCATTCCCTTCCTTGGCTATTTTGTTGTGCTGCTCTACGCCTCAGAACTCACCCGCAAAGGCAGGAAGATCATACTGACGCTCTAAGCTGGTTCTATAAATTAGGTTGAGTCGTATTGTGCATGATAACGGGATTCAAAACGTAAGTTGAAGAGGGAGTGTAGTGGGCTACACGACCGATGAGACTTGACGTTTTGAGACCAATAGATGGCAGAAGACGACCGAAACGACAACTGCACTTTATCGATTATTCTATTAGCCTAATTTATAGAACCAGCCTTGATAAATAAGAACCGCACCAAATAAATTTGGAGTTTTAGCGTTAGAAGTTAGGGGATGTGTGGGAATGGCGAGCCGGCCTTCTGCAAGTGCGGCATGCGACTCC
>SFCY01000145.1 GCA_004558865.1 Bacteroidales bacterium | reverse complement strand
GCCTGTGTGTGTGTGTGTGTGTGTGTGTGTGTGTGTTAGCAAAATATTTGGATTGACCAAATATAATGGTTTAAAAGTTGCACAGAAAATATAATTTCTTTGCAACTCTCCTACACAGTGATGATTGTAAGATAAATCATTCATGCCAAGAACATTTTTGATTTGTTATCTTTACACACAATTTGTTGGGCGCAAAGTTAAACATTTCCTTTAGATTGTGCAAGAGATGTGGCTGTTTTTTTTCAAAGTGCTTACCAGATTGCTTATGTTTCTTTTGAATCCTTACCCATTGCAAACGGAAAGGGGAAGCCAGCAAGGCTTCCCCTTTCCGTTTGTGTGGATGGCTGGCGGCATGTCCCCGCCTGTTGGTTCTTCGTCTGAGGTGAGGCGTGTCACATCGGGCCGCCGAAGCCTCCGAAGTGGCCGCCGGGCCGTCCGCCCGGTGGCATTCCGCCCGGGCCACGCATGCCGGGATGGCGGAAGTCGGGATGTCCGGGAGGAGTCATCTGGTCGCGTGCCTGCTTGCCTCCAAAGATGTTGAGACGGTAGACGGCGTGGAACATCAAGTAGCTGTTGATGGCGTTGTATTCCGTGTCGCTGCGCTGCATGGCCGTGATGGCGCGTGAGAGGTTGCTCTGCTTGTTGAGGATGTCGTAGAACTGCAGGCTCAGGGTCAGAGGCTTGCCTTTGAGGAAGCCCTGCGACAGCTGCAAGTTCCAAATCAGCTCGTTGGTGTTGAGCGAGGCGTCGGTATATCCTCGACGGCTGTTCTCATGCAGGTCGGTGACGAGCGTCGTCCCCCAAGGAGCCTGCAGGGTGAGGTTCACACCGTAGGCGAACTGCCAGACATCGCTGTTGTTGGTGCTTTGCAGGCTGTTGCGCGAGTGGCGGTAGTTGAGGCTTCCGTCGAGTTCCACCTCCATCCAGTTGTTGCGGTAGCTTCCGGCCAGCCGCTCGCTGATGGTGAAGTCGCGCGTGTTGTTCTTTTGTGCTGTCGCGCTGCGGTTCAGGTTCACGTAGCCCACGTAGTTCTGGTAGCCCAGCATGGTGTTGGTGTTGATGTTCCAATAGCCCGTGGAGTCGAGTGCGGTGTTGAACATCAGTCCGCCATAGAGGTTCCACTGTCCATTGATGTTCTGCGGCTGGCTTGTGCGTCCGCCAGTCTGCTCATTGTAGGTCACCATGTTGCTGATGCTGTTGCGCGTGGTGTTGAAGTTGAGCCACGACACCCAGACCTGCTGGTAGTGGTTCACATTGTTGTTGTTGAAGAAGAAGCGCAGGCTCTGGGTGAATGCAGGCTTCAGTCCCGGATTTCCCTTGGTGATGTTGAGCGGGTCGGAGTCGTCGGTGATGTCGAGCAGGTCGGTCATCGAGGGCTGCGTTGTGGTGCCGCGGTAGTTGATGCGCAGGTTGCTCTCTTTTGAGAAGCGGTAGCGGAAGTCGAGGGTGGGGGAGAAGTTGGTGACGTGGCGCACGGTGTCCACCTTCACGCCTTGATAGTCCTGCATGAACTTGGTCGTTTGGGGCTTCACCATCACGCCCACGTTGAAGTTGTACTTGGGCTTCACCATGCGGAACATCAGCTCCAGGTCGTGGGAGAAGGTCTTGTATTGTGCAAAGCGGCTGAGCGACTGGTCGTAGTAGGTCTCCATGGGGCTGGGGAGCATGTTGAGATAGTTGTCCCACGAGCGGTAGCGGGGTGTGATGCCGGCGAAACGGTCCTCCCCGAGATTGGAGAAGTCGTAGGTGGAGCGGTCGCTCTTGTTGTAGCCGTATTCGAATCCGTAGATGAACTGCAGGAACGTGGCTTTCCACAGGGGTTCGGAATAGGTCAGCTCCACGGAATAGTCGAAGTTCTTCGTTGGCGTGAGGTTGTAGCGGTTGGTCTGGTAGGTGGAGTCCTGACCCAAGGCGTTGAGCACCTGGAACAAGTGCACGTTGTTTGTCGATAGGGCAGTGCTTTTGTTGTCGGTGTAGCTTGCCTCCTGGCGCAGCGTGATGTTGCGGCCCGAGGAGCTCAGCTTGCGGTTCACCTGCAGCATGCCGCCTATCATCTTCGATTCGCTGTAGCTCATGCTCATCTGTTTTCTGAGGTTGACCATGAGCGAGTCTTCGTTGAGCAGGGCGATGCCTTGGCTGGACAGCGGGTCGTCGGTGTGGCCGTAGGGGTCGTCGCTGTAGCTTGCGCCCTCGCTGGTGGTCAGCCCGTCGTTTTTGGTCCATCGTGCCCTTGGGCGGAAGAGGATGTTGGTCAGCGTGTCGGGAGTCCACTCAATGCGGAATCGGGCGTTCCATCTGTTCTCCCTCGTATATGCCTGCGAGAGGCTGTTGGAGAAGGCGCCCACGCTGCTGATGTAGTTTTCGGTGGAAGTGGTGGAGCGGGTGTCGTTGTCGCTGTGGTTCCAGCGCACGCTTCCATTCACCTTCAGTTTGTTCTTTTCCTCATAGTTGATGTTGAGTCCCGACATCTTCGCCGCGTTGAGCCCCATGCGGTTGCGTCCGAACATGCCGCCTCTTCCGCCGAATCCCATATCGTTGACGTTGTTGAAGTTGCCAAAGGCCATCACCCTCCAGTTGCCCTTGAAGTAGGCTCCCATCATTTTCTCCGAGTATCGGTCGTGTGAGCCGATGCCCAGGTCGATGTTGGAGAACATGCCCTTGTTCATGCCCTGTTTCAGTCCGAAGTCGAGCACGGTGGTCTCGTTGCCGTCGTCGATGCCAGTCACCTTGGTCAGGTCGCTCTTCTCGTCGTAGGCCTTCACGGTCTGCACGATGCTTGTGGGCAGGTTTTTCAGGGCCGTCTTGGTGTCGTCGGTGAAGAACTCCTTTCCGTCGACCATGATTTTCTTCACCTCCTTTCCGTTGATGGTGATTTTGCCGTCGTCGTCAATCTGCGCTCCCGGCAGTCGCTTCACCAGTTCCTCTATGGTGGAGCCCTCGGGTGTGCGATAGGCCGAGCTGTTGTATACAAAGGTGTCCTCCTTCATGGTCACCTTGAGGGCTTGTGCCGTCACCACGGCTCCCTTTAGCATCACGGTCTCGCCGTTCATCACGATGCGGCCCATGTCGACGTCGCTGCCGCCGGCCACCTCCAAAGCCTTCACGGTCTTGGGGTAGCCCACGCCGGTGAGCCTTACCAGGTATTTGCCGTCGGCGGGGGCCTGGAGGCTGAAGCTTCCGTCCTCCTTGGTTGTCATGCCGCCGACGAAGGTGGAGTCGGACTTGAGAAGCTGTACTGTCATATAAGGCAGCGCCTCCTTGGTGTCGCGGTCCACGAGCACCCCTTTCACGGTTCGTGTCTGGGCCGTGGCTGCGACTGCAACCATGAGCATGAGCAGGAGAGTTGATAAGATTTTTTTCATTGCCTGAATATTCTTTTGTTGTTCTTTAGACGGTTTCCCGGCCCAATCGTTTAATCCCGCGCGGGTGTTTTTCTGTGAAACGGCGGATTGCATCAAACAATGGCCAATTGATGCACACCAGAGGGGAAGAGTGAGCAGTTTTGAGCGGAATAGTCTTAAATAGTTTTAATATGTGACGCAAGTTCTTCTGCGTGCGCCGATCTTTTCCTAAATTTGTGTAAAACGTTAGTAAATATGGAACAAAAGATCTTAACCACCAACAATCTTGAGCTGACGCTCACCGAAGCTATTTCGGAATGTGAGCATGAGCGTATCTTCGTCCTCACCGACGAGACCACCCGCAATGTGTGCTGGCCGGTGATGAAGGACTTTTTGGCGCTGCGCGACGCCAAGCTGATAACCATCCCGCCCACCGACGCCAACAAGAATCTCCATTCGCTCTCGCAGGTGTGGGAGACCTTGGCCGCTGAGCATGCCACGCGCCATGCCCTGCTCATCAATCTGGGTGGGGGGATGGTGACCGACTTGGGAGGTTTTGCCGCCTCTACATATAAAAGAGGTATAGACTTCATCAATGTTCCCACCACGTTGCTCGCCATGGTCGATGCCAGTGTGGGCGGCAAGACGGGCATCAACTTCTATGGGGTGAAAAACGAGGTGGGCGTGTTCAACAACGCGCAGTGCGTCATCTTCTACATGCCTTTCCTCAAGACCCTCGACCGGCAGAACCTGCTCTCCGGCTATGCGGAGATGATCAAGCATGGACTCATCGACAGGGAGAGGACGTGGGCCGAGCTGCTCAATTTCGACTGGCGCGATGCGGATTGGGACCGCTTGGGCCAGATGGTCACGACATCGGTGAGGGTGAAGCAAGCCATTGTCAAGGCCGACCCCCACGAGCGTCGGCAGCGCAAGGCCCTCAACCTTGGCCACACCTTTGGCCACGCCTTTGAGGAGTTCTCGCTCCGCCACGACCGCAAGCCCATCCTCCATGGCTATGCCGTGGCCTACGGACTGGTGGCCGAGCTGTATCTATCGGCTGTGAGATACCAGTTCCCCAACGAACTGCTCCATCAAACCGTGGGCTTCATCCGCGAGCATTACGGCATGCTGTCGTTCACCTGCGACGACTATCCCGAGTTGATTGAGCTGATGCGCCACGACAAGAAAAACCACGACGGACAAATCATCACCACTCTGCTTGCCGACATTGGCGACGTGCGCCTGGACCAGAGCGTGAGCGAGGAAGAGATCAAGGAAGCCCTCGACTTTTGCAGGGAAGGATGAGTCATCATGGTTCAATGGATATTTTCCGTGGATTGGATATGTTGTTTCATTTCGTATAGTCCTGACTTCGCCAATGAGTAAATGGTAATAGAAAATCATGGACAGGC
>SFCY01000144.1 GCA_004558865.1 Bacteroidales bacterium | reverse complement strand
CCGATTGTTCTCGTTGAGATTAAACATAAAGCTGTAAATTTTCGGCAAAGGTCGGAAATTTGCAGCTTATAGGAAAGACGGCCTAAAATGGATGGTTACGAGGAGCTCACCTACCAATACCATAATATATATAAGGAGGAGATGACCGCCCCACAGATTGAGGACTACACCGAATACCGCACCCGCTACCTGCGCCAGAGGGCCAGCCGGAGGGCCACGCGCTCGGCCGGAGATGCTTCCGACAGCGTGGACGAGGCCAGCGGCAAGGTGAAGAAGGGAGCCGGCAAGGTGAGAGCCAAGGTGAACGGGTTCTTCCGTGGCCTCTTCTCGGGGAAGAAATAGGCCTGCGCCCATAGACGGCGGAGCCGGCGTGGAAGCCAGAATAGGAATCTGGCCCCCACGCCGGCTCCGACGCTTTGGTGCGGCTGGCGCCTTGGGACGGCTACGACGCGGTGGCCATGGTGGCCACGGGGATTCCGTCCTCGGGCTCTGGCTCGCGCACGCCCATGCGGGCCTCGACCACGTTGACCACATAGTCGCCCAACTTCTCGCACTCCTGTATCAAGTCCATGAACATCGTGCCGATGCCGTAGTCGTACTCGTGGTTGTTCACCGAGTTGATGTTCTCCGTCTTGAGCTGGTTGCGGTAGTTGTTGATCTCGTTCTCGATGTTGAAGGAGCGGTTCACGTCGCCCAGCTCCCGGCGGTTGTTGAAGAGCGTATTCATCTGTGTCAGCGCGTCGTCGGTGAGCTCGAACATCTGGTGCACCTCCTCATACTGGCGCTCGGTGAAGTCCTCCTTGCCCGTGTGCTTGCGCTTGATGGTGCGCGCCATGTTGTAGCAGCTGTCGCCGATGCTCTCTATCTCTGAGATCTCGCGCAGCATGGCGCGGATCTTCCCCTTCGTGTCGTCGCTCAGGTGGGCGTCGCTCACTTGGTCGAGGTAGTGGGCTATCTCTATCTCCATCTTGTCGCTGATGCCCTCGTACTTCTCTATGCGGGCAAAGGTCTTGGCGAACTTCTGCTCGTCCTTCTCCTGCAGCAGCTCGCGCACCATGCCGAACATGCGCTGTATGCGCTCGCCGAAGCTTTGTATCTCCTTTTGGGCCTCAAGCACGGAGAGCTCCGGCGTCTTCATGATGCCTGTCTGTATGAAGCGCAGGCGGAAGTCGTCGTCCTCGGCGTTGGCTTTGGGCTTGATGAGGTAGCACACGGCCTTTTCTATCTGCGGGATGAACCAGATGAGGATGCCCGTATTGATGATGTTGAAGCAGGTGTGGAAGGCGGCCAGCACGATGGGCAGCAGCTTGGCCTTTTGGGCTGTGGTGTAGCCCGAGGCTGTGGGGTCGTAGCCCACGAGCGAGCAGACGAAGTTGACAAAGGGATAGAAGAGGCAGAGCACCCACACCACGCCAAACACATTGAAGAGCAGGTGGGCCAGGGCGGCGCGGCGCGCCTGCGTGTTGGCCCCCAAGGCGGCGAGGTTGGCCGTGGCGGTGGTGCCGATGTTCTCGCCCATCACCAGCGCGATGCCTAAATATATAGGAAGCACGCCCGTGGAGCAAAGCAGGATGGTGATGGCCATCACGGCGGCGGAGCTCTGCACGATGCAGGTGATGAGCGTTCCGATGAGCACAAAGGCGATGATGGACCAATGGCTGTTGACGTCGAACGAAGAGAAGAAGGCCATGGCCTCGGGGTTGTGTTCCAGGTCGAGTTCCTTTCCGGCGGCGCTGAGCAAGACCAATGAGAAGAACAAGAAGGCAATGCCGAAAAGGAAGTCGCCGATATAGCGCTTGCTCTTGCTGTAGATGAGGATGATGCCGATGAAGAACGCGGGGAAGACCACCACCGTGAGGTCTACGTTGTAGCCCAGCGACATCACCCATGCGGTGAGGGTGGTTCCGATGTTGGCGCCCATGATGACCGATATGGCTTGGGCGAGCGTCAGCAGGCCGGCGTTGACGAAACTCACGGTCATCACCGTGGTGGCTGATGAGGATTGCACAGCGCAGGTGATGAACGTACCTGTGAGCATGCCTGTGAACCGATTTGTTGTCATGGCGGCGAGAATGTGCCGCAGTTGGGATCCCGCCATCTTCTGCAGAGCCTCGCTCATGATTTTCATACCATAAATCAATAGAGCAAGAGAACCTAATATCTTGCAAAAAATCAGCAGATAAGCGCTTGTAGTCATATAATTTGTATCCAATGTTACAATTCTGTTGCAAATATACGGAAAAAAAAGAAGAAACACCGCCTTGGGAATGGATTTTTTGTGGCCGTGTGCCCATATTTTGTGTGCAAGGGAATGTGGACAACGAGAGTCGCCGCCGTATGGCGGCCATTTGGCGTCAGTCTTTCGCCTATAGGCTCCGATGTGGATGGCGCGTGGCGCATGCGTGGCCATGCGTGCGCCGTCGGGTCGCGGGAGTGGCTGATGGGGCGTTCTACACCGTACTCATTATTAATATTTATAACAACCCTTAAACAATGAAAAATTACGTAGAGAGGGGCTGGAAAAGGCTGCAAAGGAAACTTTCGGCGGGCGGGGCGGTGTAAGTTGTTTTCCGCCCACAAATGACAATATCACATCAAACAACCGTTGTCACCATGAAAATCGTCAATTATAGGCGGATTTGGGTAGAAATCTGTGTAATTTGCACAAAAAACCTTGATTTAAATCAAGAAAAGGCTAAAAACAATTAAAAGAATACGCTAATGTTTGGTTGGTGACGAAATTATGTATACCTTTGCAGTGTCAAAAGATTAATAGATTGTTTAGGTTAGTAGTAATAGATTTAGGTTTTTAGTTATTAGGTTTTAAGGTAGATTAAAAGATTGTTTAACGAATTTACAGGTAACGAGGAAGTCGTGAGACCTCCGATTACTAAGAAAGGATTTTAGTTAAACATAGGCTTTACACTGCTGCTCGCGATGAGTTGCAGTGTTTTTTTGTCTTGTGCCCTCGGTGGGCATGAACGCGTCGTCCCCCGTGCCTCCCCATGATGGAGAGGGCGGGGGACGGCTGTTTTCGTTGGCCTCGCGTGCTGCTATTGGCCGAGAATCTTTTTCCCGCCCATGATGTAGATGCCTCGGGGTTGGGCAAGGGGCATGCCCAGTAGGTTGTAGCGTGCGGCGCGGATGGGTGTCGTGCGCGTGGCGGTGGGCGCGCTGATGCCGGTCTGCCCGTCGGCGAAGAGGCGCAGCTCGGTGAGCGCGCTGTAGGCGCGGCCCGTCTCGTTGTCGAAGAGCGTGCTGTTGTACCAGTTGGAGGTGACGGCGTCCTGCCAGTTGATGCCATACTCGTTGGCCTCGGGCCACCACCAGAAGAGTCCCGTCACGTTGTCGTGCCGGTGGAGGGTGGCGATGAGGTTGTCGGTGAACTTCTTCTGTCCCGCGTCTGTGTAGGGATAGGTGGATGAGAAGTCGTAGGTGGAGCCGCCGATGGCCCAGTGGGCGGGATAGCCGGTCTCTACAATCATGATCTTCTTGTCGCCGTGGGTCTTCTCCACCTGTGAGAGAGTGGAGGAGAGCGTCTCAAGGGAGCCGTGGTAGTAGGGGTAGTAGCTCAGCCCCAGCACGTCGTAGTCCACGCCGGCCTCTTGCATGCGGCTCAGGAAGTCGAGCAGCACGGTGGGGTCGCAGCTGCGCTCCGAGTGGAGGATGAGCTTGGCCTCGGGGCAAGCCTCGCGGCAGGCCTTGGTGGCTTGGGAGAGCAGTGAGGTGAAGCGGTTCCAGTTGGCCGTGGGGCTGTTGGTGTAGCAGCGGTTGGCCTGCGTTTGGCGAGCTCCCCAGAGCATGCCAAACGAGATTTCGTTGCCCGTCTGGATGTAGTCGGGGCAGGCTCCGGCGTCTTTCAGCTGCAGCAGTGCGTCCTTGGTGTAGGCGTAGAGCCTCTCGCCCAACGCCGCGTCGTCGAGCTGGAGCCAGGAGGAGGGAGTCCACTGCTTCCCTGGGTCGGCCCATGTGTCGGAATAGTGGAAGTCGAGGATGAGCTTGAAGCCCTCGTCCTTGATGCGTTTGGTCAGCGACTTCACGTAGCCGAGGTCCTGCGCCACTCCCTGCCTCTTCTCCTCGTCAGTGGCGTTGGCCGGATCGACGAAGAGGCGCACGCGCATGGCGTTCCATCCTTGCTGCCTCAGGTAGGGCAGGAGGGAGGGTATGGCGTTGCCGCTGTGGTCTGAATATTTTGCTCCCTTTTCCTCGTATGATGGGAGGAGCGATATGTCGCCGCCCACAAGTTTCTGGGCGCTGGCCGTGAGGGCGGACGCGGAGAGCAGTGCCGCCAAGAGGTAATGGAAAGTGTTCATTTCGGATTGTATCTTATTGTCGCTGGCAAAATTACATCTTTTTGTTTGGGGCGCAAAAAACCGCGTGGTTTCAGCAGTACAGTACAGTGGGGATTGTCATCTTTTCGCTATATGATCTTGGGTGCACCTTATGAGCCCTTGGTCTTGCGGAGTCTGTCTGATGTTGAAGGCCATCTATCCGTTCTACAAGTTCTGCTTTATGCCGCTTTTGGTCTTTTCTGGAATAATCGTCTTAGAGGCTATAGTTCTTCTATCTGCTGGATGGGCAGGCCCGTAGCTTTGGAGATTTCCTCAGAGGGATAGTCGAGGGCTTTCAGTCTCTTGGCAATCTCTATGGACATGGCTGTCCTTCCCTCTTCCATTCCTTTCTCCATTCCTTTCTCCATTCCCTCCATTCCTTTCTCCATTCCTTTCTCCATTCCTTTCTGCATCCCTTGCTCCATTCCTTTCTGCATCCCTATCTCCAACCCCTCTTTCATTCCCTGCTCCAATCCCTCTTTCATTCCTTGTTGGACGCCATATTTGAGGGCGTCGTCTTTTATCGTGCGCTCCACCATGACAGCGTCCCAAAACTCCTCGTAGCCATAGAGCTGGGCTTCGGTGTAGGAGGACTCTTCGAGCAGGCCAACGGCTTTCTTGATTTCGGGATTCTCCAAGAACTCGTCGGGAATCTCGCGCACGTTGTCGTGCATCTCGGTGAGGAAACGGAGCCACAACACCATCATCTTCTTGTCGAGAACGCTCTGTGGCTTGAACTTGGGCAGCTCCACGAAGACAAAGTGGAGGCCGTCAATCACCTTCTCGGTGTGTTCGATGTTGACGATGTCGTAGAGGTGGTAAAACTCCTTTATCTTGGGTTCGAAGACATCGTTGACCAGACTCAGCGAGTAGACAGGCTGGAGATAACTGTAGTGGCACGCCTTGTCCAGCTGGCGCACGTATGCCTTGGAGGCATTGAAGAGCACGCGCTGCATGAAAGTGTCGGTCCAGTACATTTGCATTTCCACAAGGAATTGCCGTCCAAGGTTGTCCTTGCAGCGCACGTCGACAATCGTGTTCTTCTTCAGTGGGGTGTCGGGTACAAGCTCCGCGGGCAGAAACTCCACGGTCTCTATCTGCTCTCCCTCCTTGAGGGGCAGCAGGGCGTTGAGAAAGCTGGTGGCCAGGTCGCGTGGATCCAAATATCTTAATACCTTTACCATAATGCCTTGAGTTTGATTTGGTTCTTTTCCAATTGCAAATATCGTAAAAAAGTTTGAGAAAGACAAGAAGGAACTGCTGTTTTTTCTTGCAGCCAGCATTGCCCATCACTACTTGCTCACGAAGATGCCTTCCACAACAATGTCTCCCCTGACAAGCTCGGCGGGGATGGTTCCCACGCCATTGGACTTGAAGGCGGAGCGGGGAATCACCTGCTCCACGTATTGTGGAGTGCCGTGGAGCAGTCGGTCGGCATTGAGCTTATAGCCATAGCGTATGCGAACCCCACTGAAAGTGAAGCCATGCGAGGGCACAACCCTCACTGTGAACGGTTTGCCAAATGGCACGCTGAGAGCGGCCAAGGCACGCCCGTCGGCCGCCACCACCTCACCATTGCGGCCTTCCTGGTTGATGGTGACTCTCTGCGGATGCACATTGAGCCGAGTGTCGACAACGGCCAGCCCCCGCTCCAACCGCAAGCGGTAGCAGCCGTAGGGGATGGAGGCGGGCAGGTCGACGGTTCCGTCAAAACATTCCGTAGCCGAGAATCGCCCATCGTTGTCGAGGTCGACGCTTACGGATGACTTTCCGGCCAGCTGGCCATTGATGGCAAAGACGATACGCTCGCCCGGCACAGCTTCGAGCGCGTGCTCAAGGAGATTGGCATAGCGCGGCCGCCTGTCGCCGTCAACTTTTGGCGCACGAACCACAGCCCCCTCATCACCCCTGCCGACAATGCTCACCGAATCGACGCCCTCTGAGGCCGCCACGGTGGCGTCTTCGGGCGAGAAGCCGAGTGGATAGTTGGATGAGAGCGTGGCCGAAAGGGGACTGTCATTGATAGCTATCGTGCCAACGTAGGCCATGAAGTCGGAGGCGAGGTTGTGGGTCGACTCACAGTCGGGAACCACTACAAGGCTGTGGATGTCGATGCCACCGGCACCCTTCACGGGAAACACGGCGTCGGTCCATTGCCCCGGCTCCACAGTGTGGGTGGAATAGACCCAAAACTGCTCGGTGCGGTCGCTCTGCCCCGCGCGCTCGCGACGTTTGCCGAGACCAATGAGCATGGTGCGGCCAGCCTTTGGCTTGAGCAGCCTCACGTGGATGTACTTAGGCTGTGGAGTGAGTTCGAAAGTGTTGCTGAGGTCGAGGCGCAGTCCGTAGGTGTTGGAGCCATAGCGCGACCGCTGAAAGGCGATGACGCCCTGCTCCACCCTAACGTTGCCTTGGAGCTGTCCGGTCAAGAAGGGAGAGTGTTCCCACGAATCGTATACCCCGACGCTGCGCCACGCCAAGCTGTCGGCAGACAATGCGACTGCGCCACGCAGGCCCATGAGCAAGAGTAGAATGACAAGCGATGGACGGATATACCTATATAATAATAAGGAGAGTTTCATTGTCGTTGATGATGCTGTTAGGGTTCAATAAACTGCTATTTCTGAAAGGGTGGGACAAGCCTTGGCATCGATGAGCGTGACGCGCAGGGCCTTCACGCTGTAGCCCTCGCCATAGCTGTCGGCAGTGGAGCCGTTGAGGGGCAGGATGCGCTTGTAGCCAATTGTGGTGGTGGGGATGTCGCCACAACGGCGCTCCCAATGGATGCCGTCGGCAGAAGTCTCCACGGTGAAGCCCGCCACGCGCTGACCCAGCCGTATATACTCCTGCAGGGCCACGTAGCGCACCCTTTGGGGCTTCTCCCAGCTGAGTGTTATCATGGCCTTGCGGGCATCGTCGGGTGCGCACCAGTAGGTGGCCGCGTCGTCGTCGGCAAGGTTTGAGGCCTCATAGTCGCGATTCTGGCCGGGCTTCCTCACGCATGAAGCCTCCACCCGGGCTTTCAGGGCGAGGTTGCGCCCCAACCGCTTGCGGAGCAGCCGGCCGAAGTCGCGCAGGCTCTCCACCTCTTCGGCGGGCAGCCGGCCGCTGCGGTCGGGTGGGCAGTTGAGGATGAGCGTGGCGTTGCGCCCCACCGTCTCAAGATACATCTGAAAAGTGCGCTCGGGCGTGAGAGCCTTCTGCCCGGGATGCCAAAACCAGCCCTTGTCGGTGAATTTGGCGTCGCTCTCGCCGGGCAGCCAATACCAGCCGTCCATGGTGCCATACATGCCGTTGGCCTCGGGTGCATAGCCGCGTTCCTCGGGACCCCAGTTGGTCTCGCCGGCCCATCCGCTCTCGTTGCCAATCCAGCGCGCCTCACCGCCCACTCCCCATAGGATGATGTTGGGACACACCTTGTGGATGGAGTCGCGCAGGTTGGGAATGTCGTAGTAAGTCTCGCGGTCGATCTCCACCGTGTCATTGCGCCCGCCATAGTAGCCAGAGCCGCCGTTGGCACCGTCAAACCACATTTCGAACTGGTCGGAGCCGTAGTTGGCCAGCTCGGCGCACTGCCTCAGGAAGACGTCGCCCACGTATCGGTTGGTGCCATAAAAAGCACTATTGCGGTCCCAGGGCGACACGTAGAAGCCATACTTCATGCCCAACTTCCGCGCCGCCGCGGCAAAGTCGCGCGGGATGTTGGTGGCGCGCCCGTATTCGTTGCCGGCTTTCGTGATGTTGTGGGAGGTGGTGGCTGTGGGCCAAAGGCAGAAACCGTCGTGATGCTTCACCACGGCGATGCCCCCCTTCATGCCAGCCGCCCTCACAGCTTTCAGCCACTGCATGGGGTCGGGCTTTGCGGTGGGCGCGAAGAGGGTCTCGGCCTCATCGCCGTTGCCCCACTCACGGTCGGTATAGGTGTTCATTCCGTAGTGGAAGAAAGCGTAGAACTCCGTCGCTTGCCATTTCAGCTGCCTCTCCGTAGGAACAGGAAAGACGGGAGCCGGCTCGTTGTCGGGATTGGGCAGCGTCTGAGGCTGCACGCCGACATTCTGTGCGGGGAGCCACGACGCGGTGGCCAAAGAGAACAATAGGCCAAGGCTTTTCAATCGTATAGTCATCGTTAGAGTCAAGTTTTTTAATTCGTCTGCAAAATTAAGGTTTTTCTGTAAGAATCGTGCGCATTCTTGGCATTTCATTCCACTTTCCGCCCATCATGCCGGCTTCTGGTCATCGCCAGCAGCCACAGCACGATGCGTGTGCGGTGCGCTGGCTGTCCATGCATGCACGCTGTCGATAGGGCAGGCGGCCAAACATTGCCTTGGGGATGCCACGCCCTCAGCCGTTGGTTGGATGCGCCCCCGCCAAAGGGCTCCACCTATGGCCAACAAATGTTAAAACAATTCTGCCACCTTAAAAAACACATCAAGACTGCTTGCAAATTGGAAAAATATACCTACCTTTGCGAAGAATTACGCAAATGGCATGCTTACTGATGTGTATGGGAAGCGTTCCGCACGCAGGAGGAGCAAGTAGCCTTTCGCTGATGAGAGGAAGAAAGTCCACGTGATTTTGCCTCTTCGCAAGCCAAGGCGAGAAACGTAGTTCAGACATATTAGGCGTTTACTCAACGCTGTGTTTGAGACGATCCGAATCTGCAAATTCACAATAACTGTCTCGAGCATTGCAACGGTAGATGCCTATGGTATGATTTGTTCATCCCATTGGAGTCCTATGAAAGCCATGACCTTGTGTCCGATGGTGAGTAGTGGCATTCCCAAGCAGGATTGCATCATATCGGCGTGGGCTCTGACGTTGTCTGTTCGGCAGTTATAGGCAATGCAGAGCCTCGGATCGTGGAATGGACAGCCGAAGGATTCCACGCTTTTTGTGTCCCCTTGAAGATTTGAACCGGGAATGGATACGTAAGTAAGACATTTCATCACGCTCTTATAGCCACAGTTTCTCTTAGTTGTTCTTTCAACGCTGGGAGGGTGGCTCACTCTACAGTTTCTTCACGCGGCCATTGCGCGCTGTGTGGGAATCTATCCTATATCATTTTATTCAACTTATTCAACCAATATTAAATTTATGACCAATTTTACCAAGACTTTGTCCATTCTATAACAATCAAAGTTGTTCATTATAAGATAGTAAGCTATGAATATGTGTCAGAGCCTGAGGTGTCTGATCAAATTGTTAAATCATATTGCACATTTGAGTATGACAGGGAAGGCCGCATAACAAAACGCACTTCTGTCTGTGATGGCCAAAAA
>SFCY01000143.1 GCA_004558865.1 Bacteroidales bacterium | reverse complement strand
CTTCTCTAACTTACTGCGATCCAATAGGGATTGGAGCCTCTCTTTTTTCTTTTCCATCTTTTCTTTTTGAGGTGTCAACCATATTTAAAAAAAGACACAATGGTGGAACGGCTGCTTCCAATAAAATTTTTATGAATCCCTTGGATTTCTCATTGAATGCCTTTATATTTGCAAATAAAATACTAACAAAATGAAGCCACAATGAAAAACGTATATACACCTGAGCAGGTGATCAAGATCCGCCAGAAGGAATCAACCCTTCCTGATGCCTTGAAGCGAGATCCTTCTGTGAATTATACCGAAGGCTGGTTTTTCGTGACGCTAAACACGCGAAACGAAGTGCCGATACTAAGCACATGTGAAGGCTCTCCAGATATTCCCGATGGCGAGCCTGGAGCTCCGTATTGCGATTATACAGAGCTTGGCAAATGCGTTCTGGATGCCTGGAAAAGGAATGAGGAGATCTATGATCATGTCATGGTAGATATAGCAGAGGCAATGCCTGAGCATTTCCATGGTTTGATCTATCTGCAGCCGGGCAACAAGCGGCACCTCGGGCAGATTATCAAGGGCTTCATGATTGGCTGCTCACACGCCTACTGGGACATCCTGGGCATTCCCTGGCGTGAGATGACCTACACCAAAGGTGTTCGAACACCACAATATAATGACAAGGACCATACGAAAAGCTTCCGCGGTCCTGCCCTCTTCGTTCGCGGCTATAATGACATGGAGCCAATCACACCTGAGGAGGTAGAGATCAAGCGGGCATACATTCGCGATCAAGCTCGCAGGCGCCTCCTCAAATCCTCCCACCCCTCCGCCTTCGCCATCTCTCGCAACCATCATTCCCACAACTGGCACCTCGCTGCAGTCCTTCGGGGCCTGCAGCGCGACTCCTGGTTCTTCTCTCACCCTGCTGAACTGGAACAGAAATACCAGAACGTGCAGGCAAGGCTGAACATGACTGAGGAGAGGATTCTCAATCTCGACTACCTCGGCAATCGCTCGATCCTCTTCCGGCCTCGCAAGGTGAGCCTGATCTGCCATCGTGCAGACATCGACCGCTTTGAGCAGCAGGCTGAGGCGGTGATGCAGGCGGCACGCGGGGGCGCCGTGGTCGTCTCTGCCTTCATCAGCGAACGGGAACGAGCCATCAGAGATCGACTGGTGAGCGAGCAGCTCACCGTCACCGAACTCACCGACAATGGCTTCAGCGACCGCTACAAGCCTGCTGGCCGCAGCTTTTATGCCTGTGCCGAAGGCTGGCTCCTCCAGCTGTCGTGCTGGACCTATGTCTACACCAAAGAGACGAAGATCTGCCGCGAAGCATGTCTGACGATGAACGAGCTCGCCCGCATCATCAGCAATGTCCCTGATGACTGGTGGAAAGGATAAAAAACAATGCCACCCCTGCAAGCACTTCTTGCAGGGATGTCACATGGATTCGAGTTTATAAAAAAATAATGTTTATTCCCAGATATTGACTGACGAAGGGCTATACTCCTCATCTTCAGAGAAGCTCTGCTGCTTAGCTTCTGCAGTGCCATTTCCACCGTCTTTACCTGCTCCTTGTATAGGGCTACCAGCCAACAGACACTCGTCTAACTCTCGAATCCTCAATGATGGTTGCAAATAAATCTTTTTCATTCCGTCTGGGTGGGCGGCCAGTTGACCAAGAACAGCTTCTCGGTGGCACGCGTGAAGGCGGTGTAGAGCCAATGGATGTAGTCGGGGGTGAGCATGTCGTCGGTCATGTAGCCCTGGTCGAGATAGATGTGCGACCACTGGCCGCCCTGTGCCTTGTGGCAGGTGACGGCGTAGGCAAACTTGATTTGCAGCGCGTTGTAATAGGCGTCACCCTTCAGGGCCTCCAGACGGTCGGCTTTGCGTGGCAGGTCGGCATAGTCGTCCATCACGCGTTCGAAGAGCTGCTGCGACTTCTCGGAGGTGAGGGCCGGCGCGTCGCTGTGGAGCGTGTCGAGGATGGCCGTTGAGGTGAGTTCAAAGTTGTCGTAGTCAGGAAAGCGCAGGGTCACGTCGGCGAAGTGGAATCCGTAGAGCTCGCGGAAGTTGTGGACGGCCACCACCTCGGCCCTGTCGCCGTTGGCGATGAAGTCCACGGGCTGGTCGTCGGCGAGGTATTTGTTGCGCACCACCATCAGCCGGTCGCCGCGCGAGAGCTCTTCCTCGCGGTCGAGGACCGTGTTGCGTATGCCTATATTATATATGTTGGCCCGCTTGTTGCTCCGCGTGATGACCATGGTCTCGTCCTCGCCCACCCGGCTATAGCTTGAGGCTATCGACTCCACAATCTCCGCGCCGGGCATCGTCACGATGTCGGCGAAGCCCTGGAAGCGGATCTTGGGCAGCTGCGTCACCTCGTCGTGGGTGATGAGCGCCCGCAGGCGGGTGGCGTTCCAGAGGATGCCCGAGCCGAGCCGCTGGCGCACCACCTCGCCAAGGTCGTGCTGGTAGACGCGGAGTCCGTAGGCCTCCAACACCTGCGACCTGAGGGCGGGGCTCTCTTCCTCGCCGACGGGTGGGAGCTGGGCCGTGTCGCCGATGAGCAGCAGCCGGCAGTTCTGACCGCTGTAGACATACTGCAGGAGGTCGTCCAAGAGCGAGCTGGAGCCGAACATGGCCTCGCCCGACGGACGGCTGCTCACCATCGATGCCTCGTCGACCACGAAGAGCACGTTGTGGAAGAGATTGTCGTTGAGGTTGAAGCTGCCGGCGATGGACTTGCGGCGGTAGATGCGGCGATGGATGGTGGAGGCCGGCAGGTGGCAATGCACCGAGAACACCTTGGCGGCGCGGCCAGTGGGGGCCATGAGCTGGAGCTTCTGGCCCAGCGACTGGAGCGTGGCCACCATGGCGGCGGCAAGCGAGGTCTTGCCCGTTCCGGCGGAGCCGCGCAGGACCATCACGCAGCGGTCGGAGCGGTCGGCGAGAAAACGGCCGAACACCTCCAAGGCCTGCCGCTGGTCGTGGGTGGGCTCGAAGCCAAAGCGTGATAGGATGCGGGAGATGAATTCTTGGATTTGCATGGGATTCTTCCTTTTGGTGGCTGAGGGGCGTTGGCCATGGGCCGGCGTCCGACAGGATGGTTGCGCCTTGCAGGCATTTTGCGATTGGGGGTGAGGACGGTGGCGGCCCTGCCCGCTACAGCAGCGGACTCAGCAGCCGGATCATGCTCTCCCAGAGGCGGCTCAGGAACGGGCGGCGCGCCACCCGGTAGGCGTCCTCTATGCGTATGCAGTCGCGCTCGTCGTCGGCAAACATCTTCTTGAACCGCTTTGCCATAGGCTCGCCGTAGAAGAAGACGTTGGACTCAAAGTTGTTCTCGAAGCTGCGGAAGTCGAGGTTGGTGGAGCCGCAGGTGGAGATGCTGTCGTCGCTGACCAGCATCTTGGTATGGTTGAAGCCTTTGCGGTAGAGTTCCACCACCACCCCGGCCTGCAAGGTCTCATATACAAAGGAGCGGCTTGCCCACTGCACGATGCGCGAGTCGGTGTGGTAGGGAATCATCAGCCTCACGTCGACACCGGCCAGCGCCGCCACGCGCATGGCGAAGAGAATGGGCTCGGTGGGCAGGAAATAGGGCGACTCCATGTAGACATAGCGTTTGGCCTGGAGCAGAATGCGCACGTAGCCATGCTCGATGTCGGGCCAAGGCGCGATGGGGCTGCTCATCACGATTTGGGCCAGCGTCTGCTCGCCGGGCTTGATGTTGAGGTCGGCGGGGATGGGCGGATAGTAGACACGGTCGGTGATGAGCGTGCGGTCGACGAAATACCAGTCCACGAGAAAGGCGTGCTGCATGCCATAGACCGCACCGCCGCGTATGCGCAGATGGGTGTCGCGCCAGGCCGTGTCCGGGGTGCCCTTTACGTAGCGCGTGGCGATGTTCATTCCGCCGATGTATGCCACCTCTCCGTCGATGACGCAGAGCTTGCGGTGGTCGCGGTAGTTCATCTTGCTGGTGAAGGCAGGAAACTTCACGGGGAAGAAGGCGTGTACGTCGATGCCCTCATCGCGCATGCGCTCGAAGAATCGGTTGTGTACGTTCCAACATCCCACGTCGTCGTAGATGATTCTCACCTCCACGCCCTGCCGCGCCTTGTCGATGAGGGCGTCGGCGACAAGAAATCCCAACTCGTCGTCCTGGAAGATGAAGCTCTCCAAATGGATGCTGTGCTCGGCCATGCCAATCTGCTGCAGCAGCGAGCCGAAAAACTCATAGCCCGTGGTGTAGATCTCCACCTCATTGTTCCTGAAGGGCAGGGCTCCGTTCTGGTTGTAGAAAAGGTGGACCAAGTCGCGGTGCTCCTCCTTCACCTTCAAGTTCTTCTGCTCGGCATACTCCCACGTCTGCCGCTTGGAGAGCTGGTCGAGGGAGCGTTTCGACACGTAGCGCTTCTTCCTGATGTTCTGCCCGAAGAAGACGTAGAGTACAATGCCCACGATGGGCAGGAAGGCCAGCACCAGGAGCCAGGCCATGGTCTTCGTTGGCTGGCGGTTGTCCATGAGCACCGTCACCATCACCACCACGATGAGGGTCAAATAAAGGAATCCTATCAGCCAATGAAAATAGATCATATCGATGATGATTTACGGCCGGTTCTAAAAAATAGGTTTAGAAACCAAGCCGATATGTATATATGTAATTTCGGTCGTCTTCTGCATCTATGGGTCTCAACACGTCAAGTCTCATCGGTCGTGTAGCCCGCTACACTCCCTCTTCAACTTACGTTTTGAGTCGCGATAGCTGGCAGAACCTTTTCGATAAGCCAAATGAG
>SFCY01000014.1 GCA_004558865.1 Bacteroidales bacterium | reverse complement strand
GCGGATATTTTCCGTGGAATCATGGTAAGTTTATATGTAAAGGGGAAGGAAAATGGTCATGTCCAGGCTTACGCTCCTACCGGAGCTATGGTTCTGAAGCGGCGGGGTGGCCTTACGAGCAAGCTCGACGGCTGCCACGTTGTCCGGGAGGTCCGCTGCCCTCAGCGGACAATGGGATCACAATTAGAGAGTGAACTCTGCATTGTATAGTGTCCGCTGAGGGCAGCGGACCTCCCGGAAAGGAGGCAAGCCTACCCATGATTTTCTATTACCATTTTATTCATTGGCGAAGTCAGGACTATACGAAATGAAACAACATATCCAATCCACGGAAAATATCCATTGAACCCGAAAAGTTGCGCGCGGTGAGAATCGGGTGCCATTTGGCCATGGGAGGGCGCGTCAGCAGGGTCAGCCTCTGCACGCAGTGCGCAGCAACGGGTCAACCACAAAGTGTGTCAATTGACACACAATAGCGTGACGATTGACACACAATAGCGTGACAACTGACACACAATAGCGTGACAGTTGCCACGTAAGCTTTGTAGGTTTTGTAGGTTTTGTAGGTTGATGTAGGTTTGCAGGTTCTTGTCAGCATAGAACCCCAAATTCAACCGCAAAGTTCGATGTCTTTTGATTGGGAGCGCGATTCGCTGAAGAGTTGCGGCCTCACCACAGAATCAAAAAAAATGCAAAACATTTGGCGGTTCGGAATAATAGCCTTATCTTTGCACTGCTAATTTCACGCGGCAATAGCTCAGTTGGTAGAGCGCGACCTTGCCAAGGTCGAGGTCGCGGGTCCGAGTCCCGTTTGCCGCTCATTATTTTACAACCCACAACCATCCGTTCCCCATTCGATTGTAGCTGGCGGGTCGTTGTCTGTCACGCTGAGGGTTGAGGCCGAATTTGCCGCAATGGTGGAATTGGTAGACACGAGGGACTTAAAATCCCTTGGCCAGAAATGGCTGTGCGGGTTCGAGTCCCGCTCGCGGCACTCATCAAAATTGCTTACCGTTATGAATAAAAACCTCATCCTATCCATTTCTATTTGCTCCCTCGTCGCATTCTCCTCTTGCTCGTCCAAGTTGGGCGCGCTGTCGAAGGACAATTTCCAGGTCACCCCCACGCCCTTGGAAGTGCAAGGCGGAAAGGTGACGGCAACCATAGACGGTCTCTTCCCCGAGAAATACTTCAACCGCAAGGCGGTCATCACCATCACCCCCGAGCTGCGCTACGCCAACGGCCAAGTGGCGCAGGGCGAGCCGGCTACGTTCCAGGGCGAGAAGGTGGCGGGCAACGCCCAGACCATCAACTACCGCTTGGGCGGCCGATACACCATGAAATCGAACTTCGACTACAACGACGACATGCGCAAGAGCGACCTCTACGCCACCTTCAACGCCAGGGTGGGCAAGAAGAGCGTCACCCTGCCCGCCGTGAAAATCGGCTATGGCGTGGTGGCCACACCCGAGCTCTACCGCCGCACGCTGCTCAGCGACGGAGGCGTCATTGCACCCGACTCCTTTGAGCGCGTCAAGGCCAACAAGTACGAGGCCAACGTGAAGTTCCTCATCAACCAGGCCAACCTGCGCAAGAGCGAGCTGAAGAACAACAGCGTGCAGGAGTTTGTGAGACTCCTCAAGCGCATCAACGCCGACAAGAAGCAGCTCAACCTGAAGAATGTGGAGGTGAACGCCTACGCCTCGCCGGAGGGTGGCTTCGCCTTCAACGACAAGCTCGCCACCAAGCGACAGGACAACTCCGAGGCCTACGTGAAGCAGCAGCTGAAGAACGCCAAGATGCAGGGCACCGACATCGACGCCCACTACACCGCACAGGACTGGGAGGGATTCCAGCAATTGGTCAAGGCCAGCAACATCCAGGACAAGGACGTCATCCTGCGCGTGCTGTCCATGTATAAGGATCCCGAGGAGCGCGAGCAGCAAATCCGCAACATGAGCGAGGCCTTCCGCGAGCTGGCCGACGGCATCCTGCCCGAGCTGCGCCGCAGCCGCCTCACCATCAACTATGAGACCGTGGGCCGCACCGACGACGAAATCAAGGCTCAGTTGGCAAGCGACCCCTCCAAACTCAGCGCCGACGAGCTGCTCTACGCCGCCTCGCTGGAGGACAACGCCGCCAAGAAGGAGGACATCTACAAGAAGACGGCCGAGTTGTACGACCTCGACTACCGCGCCTACAACAATTTGGCCGCGATGGAATTCAACAAGGGCAACTACGAGGCAGCAAAGCAATATCTCGACAAGGCCGCCGCGCTCAACAGGGAGGGCGGTGAGATCTATGCCAACCAAGGGCTGATGGCCCTCAAGGACGGCAACGTGGGCCAGGCCGAGAACCTCATTGGCAAGGCTTCGGGCTGCGACGGCTTCAAACAGGCCATGGGAACCCTCGACATCGCCAAGGGCAACTACGCCGCCGCCTCACAGGCTCTCGACAACCAGTATACCAACACCGCCGCCCTGGCCAAGATCCTCGTGAAGGACTACGATGCCGCCAAGGCCATCCTCAACAAGGTGAAGAATCCCGACGGCATGACGAGCTACCTCCACGCTGTGGTGAGCGCGCGCCAAGGCAACAGCTTCGCCGCCAAGAGCTACCTCAAGGAGGCCATCGGAAAGGACGCCTCGCTGCAGGCCCTCGCCGACAACGACCTGGAGTTCGCCAACATCAAATAGAGAAAGCTATCCTTGATTCCCTCTCCTCCCATGCCTCGGGAGGGGAGGGATTATATAGACTCACCCCCCGTCACTTACAGACCCACCCCCGTCACCTACCCTAAGAGGGAGGAGGGAACCGAACCAATAAGGGAGAATGGGCAATCAACCGCTTACGTTCTTGCGTGTATGGCGAATGCCAATCATGAATGATAAAAGGTGAGTCTCAACACGACTTGGTTGGCTTCCGCCGCTTGGTTGGCTTCCGCCGCTTAGTTGGCTTCCATGGCTTGGTTGGCTTCCGCTTCGAGGCTCTTGCTCAATTATGAATTGTGAATTATGAATTATAATAAGTGTTTGCTGTTTGCGTTCGCCCTGATTCTGACTGCGTGCGGAACCGACTCTCACCATTTCAAGATAGAAGGTCGGCTGCTGCATCTGAATCAGGGTGAATTTTATGTATACAGCCCTACGGGCGACATCGACGGCGTAGACACGCTGAAAGTGGAGGCCGGGAGGTTCGCGCTTGAGATTCCCTGCGAGAAGCCTACCACGTTGATGATTGTGTTTCCCAACTTCACCGAGCAGCCCATCTTCGCCGAGCCGGGGAAAACCGTCGACATCAAGGGCGACGCCTCCCACCTGAGCGAGATGACCATCAAGGGCAGCAAGGCCAATGAGCTGATGAACGGGTTCCGCAAGCGCATCGCCCACGCTTCTCCGCCCGAGAAGAAGCGCATCGCCATCGAGACCATCCAGGACAATCCCCACTCGCCCATCGGCCCCTATCTCGTGGCCACCTACGTGCTCGACGACCGCAAGCCCGACTATGGCGAGGCGCTGAGGCTCGTCGAACTGATGCGCCGCGAGCAGCCCGACAACAATGAGCTGCTGATGCTCAGGGGCAAGGTGGAGCAGCTGCGGCAGTCGGCCCTCGGCGGGCGCATGCCCAACTTCTCCCTGCGCGACATCAACGGCAACGTGGTGAGCGGCAGCTCCTTGGCGGCGGCTCCCTTGGCCGTGGTGGTGGCCTGGTCGACGTCCTACTACGAGAGCCTCAGCCTGCTGCAGCAGGTGAGGATGTGGCAGGAGCGCAGTGGCGGGCAGGTGAAGTTCCTCACCATCTGCGCCGATCCCGACGTGAGGCAGTGCCGCGAGTCCTTGCGCAACGGGCAGCTGACATGCCAGACCATCTGCGACGGCAACATGTTCGACAGTCGTGCCATGCGCCTCTTCGGCTTCTACAACCTGCCTGGCAACGCCGTGTTCCGCCGCGGCCAGCTCATCGGCCACGGGCTGTCGCAACAGGAACTCAATGACAAGCTCCAACCTTATCTAACCCGATAGCCTATGCTCGTGAAGACTTATTCCGCCGTAGTGAACGGACTGGACGTGACCACCGTCACGATAGAGGTCAGCACCACTCCCGGCTCCCAATTCCATCTTACTGGACTGGGCGACGAGGCCGTGAGGGAGGGGCGCAACCGCGTCATCGCCGCCATGGAGAACAACGGCTACGAGTTTCCCATCATGGACATCACCATCAACATGGCTCCCGCCGACATCCGCAAGGCCGGCACGGGCTTCGACCTCCCCTTTGCCTTGGGACTGCTGCAGGCCACGGGCAACATGTCGGTCAACCTCGATGGCTACATGTTTGTGGGCGAGCTGAGCCTCGATGGCAGCCTGCTTCCCGTAAAGGGCATCCTGCCCATCTCCATCCAGGCCCGCAAGGAGCAGTTCAAGGGTCTCATCGTGCCCAAGGCCAACGCCCGCGAGGCCGCTGTGGTCAACAGGCTGAAGGTTTACGGCATGGACTCGATGGCCCAGGTGGTGAGATTCCTCAAGGGGGAGGAGCAGGTGGAGCCTACGATTGTCGACACCCGCAGGGAATTTTATGAGCAGCAGAGCGACTATCCCCTCGACTACAGCGACGTGCGTGGCCAGGAGAGCGTGAAGCGCGCCTTGGAGGTGGCTGCCGCCGGAGGCCACAACCTCATCATGGTGGGCCCGCCGGGAAGCGGCAAGAGCATGATGGCCAAGCGGCTGCCGAGCATCCTGCCGCCCCTGACCCTCAGCGAGAGTCTGGAAACCACGCAAATCCACTCTGTGGCCGGCATCTTGAAGCAAGGCACGTCGCTCATCACGCAGCGTCCGTTTCGTGCCCCTCACCACACCATATCAGAGGTGGCTCTCGTGGGCGGCGGTGTCAACCCCATGCCGGGCGAGATCAGCATGGCCCACAACGGTGTGCTGTTCTGCGACGAGCTGCCCGAGTTCAACAAGCACACCTTGGAAGTGCTGCGCCAGCCGTTGGAGGACCACCAAATCAACATCAGCCGGGCAAAATACAGCATCACCTACCCCTGCAACTTCATGTTCGTGGCCAGCATGAACCCCTGTCCGTGTGGCTACTATGGCGACCCCACGCACCACTGTGTGTGCACGCCGACCCAGCGCCAACGCTATCTCAACAAGATTTCGGGTCCTCTGCTCGACCGTATCGACATACAGTGCGAGATTTCTCCCGTACCGTTCAAGGACTTGTCCAAGCTGGAGCCGGGCGAGCCCTCGTCGGCCATTCGCGAGCGGGTGATGAGGGCCCGCGCCCTACAGACCGAGCGATACAAGGATGTGAGGGGCGTGCACTGCAACGCGCAGATGACCGAGCGCATGATCCACCAGTATGCGGAGCCCGATGAGGAGGGCTTCGAGCGTCTGCGCGACGCCATGGAGCGGCTCTCGCTCTCAGCCCGCGCCTACAGCCGCATCCTGAAGGTGGCCCGCACCATTGCCGACCTGGCTGCCTCACCCACCGTCAGGGCGGAGCATATCGGTGAGGCCATCAGCTACCGCAAGCTCGACCGGGCCGACTGGGCGGAGTTGGTGCTGTAGAGGGGGAGACGGGACATGCTTCCTGCGCAGGCGTTATCGGCCACAAAAAATGTCAAGTCTCATCGGTCGTGTAGCCCGCTACGCTCCCTCTTCAACTTACGTTTTGAGACTTGATATCTTGCAGAACCTTTTCGATAAGCCGAATGAGCAGAGCCAAACTTGCTTGGACTCTGCCATGACGAGAAAAGGTGGGCACTGGGCCAATACGCCTCGACCTAATTTATAGAACCAGCCATAAGTTCACAAGTTTGTGGCCCACAAGTTTGTGAACTTCAGTTTTTCTTTTTAACTTTGCCGAAAACAAAGAAGTTATGGACAAGCCTTTCGTTTATGGAATGTCGGTGGAGGGAGAGAATTTCACCGACAGGATAAGGGAAACGGCGCGGCTGAAGAAGGACCTTGAGAATGGCATGAATGTGATTCTCATGTCGCCGCGCCGTATGGGGAAGACTTCGTTGGTGAAGAAGGTGAGGTCTGAGATCAGCGACCCAAAGATAAAAGTCGTGCTGATGGACATCTACGACTGCCGCAATGCATTCAAACACAATTATTATATATATGAAACGAAGAAAATCATGTGTTCTCTTCGCCGCGCTGTTGGTCTGCCTGACGGCCTCGGCACAGAGAAACCCCAAAGTGAAGGTGGCCGAGGGCACGCTTGAGGGTTCTTGCGAGTCAGGCATCAACGTTTTCCGTGGCGTTCCCTTCGCAGCTCCCCCCGTGGGAAAGCTGCGCTGGCAGGCCCCACAGCCCGCCGCCCATTGGCAGGGCGTGCGCCAGGCCAAGGAGTTTGGCCCCAATCCCATGCAGGAACCCCTCTTCGGCGACATGGACTTCGGCACGAAGAAGATGAGCGAGGACTGTCTCTACCTCAACATCTGGACGCCCGCCAAGACCTTTGCCGAGCGGCTGCCCGTGCTCATCTACTTCAACGGCGGCGGCCTGCTTGCCGGCAGCGGCAGCGAGCCGCGCTATGCCGGCATGTCGATGGCACGCCACGGCATCGTGGCCATAACGGCCAACTACCGCGAGGGCATATTCGGCAACTTCGCCCATCCCCAACTGTCGAAAGAGACCAGCTACAAGGGCTCGGGCGACTACGGCTTCCTCGACCAGGCGGCGGCCATACGGTGGGTGCACGACAACATCGCGTCCTTCGGAGGCGACCCGGAGCGCATCACGATTGTGGGCGAGTCGGCCGGCTCTGTCAGCGTGAGCGCCCTCATGGCCTCACCCTTGTGCAAGGGGCTCATTGCCCAGGCCATGGGCTCCAGCGGCTCCGTGCTGAGCGCGCAGCGCTCCATCCCGCTCAGGGAAGCCGAGAGGCAGGGTGTGGCCCTAATGAGGAGGATGGGCAAGAAGAGCATTGAGGAATTGCGCCTGATGCCCGCCGAGCAGCTGATGAAGGAGGCCCATGCCACATCGATGGCGGGATGCGTCATCGACGGCCATTTCATGCCCAAGGACCCTGTGGAGATTTACGCCAACGGTGAGCAGGCACAGGTGCCGCTCCTCGTGGGCGGCAACAACATGGAGAGTCCCCTGCAGTGGCACTTCGGCGGCAGACCCGCCACGCTCCGTGATTTCCAAGAAATGGCCCGTACAGCCTTTGGCGGCCATGCCGACGAGGTGCTCAGGGCCTACGGCATCAACAGCGACTCCGCGGCCAACTCGATGGACGCCAACCAGCTGTTGGGCGACCTGTTCATAGGCTTCCGCACGTGGAAGTGGGGCGACATGCATGCGCGCTCCTGCTCCAAGCCCGTCTACCGCTACCTCTATTGCCATCCGCGTCCAGCCATGCGCGTGGCGGGCAAGGTGGGAGGCCTGGCCGGCGGTACGATGGACGCTCCCGACGGCGGCACGCAGCCGCAGTTTGCGGGCGCGGTGCATTCGGCCGACATCGAGTATGCCATGGGCAACCTGCCCACAAACCGCGTCTACGACTGGCAGCCCGAGGACTTTGTCGTGTCTGACATCTTCATGGGCTTCTATGTCAACTTCATCAAGACCGGCAACCCCAACGGACTGGGGCTTCCCGAGTGGACGCCGACCAATGGCCGCCAGGTGCCGCCCGTGATGCAGATTGACGTGAATCCCTACCAGAAGACCGACGCTGCGGTGGAAGACAGGTACCGTCTGTTGGACAGCATATATAAATAAGTAAGAACAATAGATGCAGGGCCCGCTTCCGTCCGGACGGAAGCGGGCCTTGGCGTTTTGTGTCGCCTTTTGTTTGCCAAGCTACAGATTATTTGCTAAATTTGCAACGTCAACGATTATGTTCAGCATGAAGAGGATTTTGATTGTCAATGGCCCCAACCTCAACCTATTGGGGGTGAGGGAGCCGGGGATATACGGCAAGTGTAAGTTTGAGGACTACCTGCCAGAACTCAAGAGGGCTTTTCCTGAAGTGGAACTGAGCTACTATCAGAGCAACATCGAGGGCGAGCTCATCGACAAGATGCAGGAGGTTGGCTTCACCGCCGACGGCATCGTGCTCAATGCGGGAGCCTACACCCACACGTCCATAGCCCTGCTCGACTGCATCCGCGCCATCGAAAGCCCCGTGGTGGAGGTGCACATCAGCAACGTGCACCAGCGCGAGGAGTTCCGCCACCACAGCATGATCTCGGCCGGCTGCAGGGGTGTGGTCTGCGGCTTCGGGCTCAAGAGCTACAAATTGGCCATAGAGGCCCTGACGGATGATGACTGAGACAGAACAGCTCGACGACTACATCGCCGCCCACTGCGACCCGGAGCCCGACTATCTCTACCGGCTCTACCGCGCCACAAACATCCACACCATACATGGGCGCATGGCCTCAGGCCACGTGCAGGGGAGGTTGCTGAAGATGCTCGTCACGATGGTTCGCCCCAAGAACATCCTCGAAGTGGGGACTTTCTCGGGCTACAGCGCGCTCTGCATGGCTGAGGGGCTGGAGGCCGACGCCCGGATCTACACCTTCGAGGTGAACGACGAAATGGAAGACTTCACGCGCCCGTGGATAGAGGGCTCCGATGTGGCCGACCGCATTGTGTTCCGCATCGGCGACGCCAATGTGGAGGCCCCGAGGTTGGGCATCACATTCGACATGGCCTTCATCGACGGCGACAAGCGCACCTACGTGGAGACCTACGAGACGGTGATGGGCATCCTGCGACCGGGAGGCTACATCATCGCCGACAACACCCTTTGGGACGGACATGTGGTGGACCCCGCCTACGACCACGACCAACAGACGCTGGGCATCAGGCGATTCAACGACCACTTGGCCAACGACGACCGCGTGGAGAAGGTCATCGTGCCCATCAGGGATGGGCTCACCATCATAAGGAAAAGGTGACGGGGACTTTTTTTCAGCCATCCAGGCAAGATTCTGGCCTTAGGCCCATTTCATAGTCAGAAACATAAAACAAAGACTATGAAGAGATATTTCAGAATGATGGGCCTATTGCTGTGCCTTTCCCTCGCATCGGTGGCCCTGCAGGGCTGCGACAACGATGACGACGACGACTATTATCTTGACATGACGCCCAACGCCATCGTGTCGGTCTATTCGGCCGACAACAGCGGACACCCCTTGTTGGCGCTCAACGACAGCACCACGCTCTATCCCGTCAACTTGGGCAGCCGGCTCTACGGCGGCAAGCGCATGAGGGCGTTCGTCAACCTGCGCCAAGCCAACGGCTCAGAACTCAACAACGGCATCTACGCCGACGGGATGGAGAACGTCTACGTGAACTGGATCGACACCATACGCACCAAGGAGATGGCCACCGACATGGGGGCGAAAAACGACTCCATCTACGGCACAGACCCCTTGGAGATTGTCAACGACTGGGCCACCTGTGTGGAGGACGGATTCCTCACCCTGCGCTTCCGCTCCCTCTTCACTCCCGGCAGCACCCATATCCTCAACCTCGTGAGGGGCTCTGCGCCCAACGAGGTGGTGATCCATCAGGATGCGCGCGGCGACCTGCGCGGACAGATGGGCGACGGCATCATAGCCTTCTCCCTGCGTCGGCTCGGATTGGCTCCCGGCACCACCCAGCAGCTCGTCGTGAAATGGAACTCCTACAGCGGGGAGAAGTCCCACACCTTTACCTATCGCGTGCCCCGCAGGTTCGGACAGCAATAAGTCGGCTGCCGCAGGGGGCGCGTGCACCCAAACTGCCCATGAGAATAACGTTCGGCTCAAACAAGGAACTTCAGATACTCAAGCGTTTCAGCAGGGGAGACTCCTCCGCCATGGACATGCTGTATGCCGCCTACGCGGACTACCTCATGGGCATCTGCTGCCGCTACATCGCCAGCCCCGACGACCGCAAGGACGTGCTGCAGGAGGCGCTTGTCAAGATTTTCACCTCCATAGGCTCCTTCGCCTATCGCGGCGAGGGGTCGCTCAAGGCCTGGGCGGCGCGAATCGTGGTCAACGAGTCGCTGCAGTATCTCCGCCAGCAGGCCAAGTCGGCTCCCCTTGAGGGCGAGGCCAAGATTCCGGACCTGCCCGACGATGAGCCGCCCGACGACCGGATACCCGACGATGCCCTTGTGGGACTCATCCGGCAGCTGCCCCCGGGCTATCGGGCGGTGTTCAACCTCTTTGCCATCGACGGACTGAGCCACAAGGAGATAGCCCGACAGTTGGGCATCACGCCAAGCACCTCAGCCTCGCAATACTTCAAGGCCCGCGCCATGCTGGCCCGAATGATCAAGCAATACCAACGCAACAACCCATAGACATGAAGCAGAAAAAATCCAAAATGAGCAGCCGCTTCGACCACTACAGCTCGAAGGCTCCCGAGGGATTGCTCCACGACGTGAAGGCGGAAATGGAGCGACGCCACCTGTCTGTGGGCCGTCCCCATCTGAGAGAGAACCGCGTGGCTCTGGAGCGGGTGGCCACCATCGCCGTGGCGGCTGCCGTGGCCATGGCCGTGGTCATGGTGTGGCGGCACAACGGCTCCGTCACCGAGAAGTCAGGCTGGGCTGGAACGTCGCTCGCGCGGCGACAGCCGCTGGCTCCGTCTTCCCCCCAGGAGCAAGTGGCTTCCAGCTTCATCACCTCCCATTCCGCCTCCGCCGACGCCTCGTTTGCCATGAGCGCGGGCGCGGCGGGAGGTGGTTTCTCCCTTGGCGGGACACCTCCTGAGGTCGATGCGCCGGCCCCCGCAGAGACCATCGCCGCAGAGGCCACGGCAAGTCAGCAGGCTGAAGCCACACGCCCGGAGACGATGCGGCAGAGCCGTGGCAGCCGCCGCGTCATGGCGCAGACGGCCCACGCCCATTCCGATTCCAGCCCGCGCAGCGGCACGGCGGGCGGAGGCTTGTCGCTCTCGGCCTATTATGGCGGAGGTGGAACCAGCTCGTCGGTGGGGGCGCGAGGCGTGATGATGTCGGCCAAGTCGGCCTTCGGTAGCGACGCCAACCTCATGGATATGGAACAGCCGCAGATGGCCGTAGGCTCGGAGGGCATCTACGCCAACATGAAGCACCATCGCCCGCTGAGGGCCGGCGTGTCGCTCCACTGGCGCGTCAACCGCCGGTGGGGCTTGTCCACGGGTCTCACCTATTCCTATCTGAAGTCGGACTACAACAGCCACGACGCAGCGGGAGAGGCTGCCGCCACGCAGCATCTCCACTACGTGGGCATTCCGCTCAGCGCCGACTACAGCATCTGGCAGAACCGCCGCCTGCGCGTCTACGTGACGGGGGGCGGCGAGGCGCAGAAACTCGTCGACGGCCACCGCGACGAGAGCCACCGCGACGGCCTCGAAACTCGTGCCAACGTGAGGGAGAGCCGCTTGCAATGGTCGGTCAACGCCGCCGCCGGCGCCGAATACAACTTCACGCCCAGCGTGGGCTTCTACGTGGAGCCGGGTGTGGACCATCATTTCAACAATGGCTCCGATGTGGAGAACTACTACAAGCACAAGCCCACGTCGTTCAGCCTCAACTTGGGACTAAGAATCAACATCAAATAACACGGCACGCACAAGCCGCCCCGCAGTCTCCATACACCTGCCCCACAAGGACCGCGAAGCTCCCATCGCAGCAGGCATGGGCCACACCCTTGGGGGCATTGGCGGATGGCGGCCCTTGGGCGGCGGGGCAGCCATTGGCCCAAGCCGCCAGCCTCTCGTGGGCGGCAGCCGACGGCCATCCCAAGCCGAACATAGACGGCCATCTCGTTTTTTTTCATTACCTTTGTACCGTAGTTGCACAAGGCGTGCAACACAGTTCTTAATTTCATTTCATGTACAAGCAACTGTTTAACAGGCGCAAGACCCTCAAATTCAAGAGGTTCAGCAACAAGAGCTACGCGCTCTTTGCAGTGTTGGGCCGCGAGGTTTTGGTGGGTGTCCTGAGCGTTGCCACGTTGACCTACGCCAAGGCGTCGGGCGTCAGCACCCACACAGAGTTTGCCGACAGCGACTCCACGGTGGTGAATGCCCAGCACGAACTGCGGGAGGTCAGCGTCATGGGAACGCGAGCGCCGCTGACGCAGAGCCGTCAGGCGAGAATGGTAACTGTACTGAGCCGGGAGGAAATCCAATCGGCGCCGGTGCAAAGTGTAAACGATGTGTTGAAGCTCGTGGCCGGAGTGGACGTCAGGCAGAAAGGGCCTTTGGGCGCCCTGACCGACGTCAGCATCCGCGGAGGAAGCAGCGAGCAGATAGCCGTGCTGCTCAACGGCATCAACATGGGCGACGCGCAGACCGCCCACAACGTGTTCGACCTGCCTGTTGACAGGGACGACATCGAGCGCATTGAGGTGCTTGAAGGCCCCGCCGCGAGGGTGTATGGCACTTCTTCGCTCCTCGGGGCCATCAACATCGTCACCAAGGGACACACTTCGTCCACTTCCCCCCAACGCCAGTTGTCGGCCCATCTTGAAGGCGGCAGCTATGGCTATCTGCAGGCCGGGGCGAGGGGAGCGTTGACCACGCCACGGTTCACCAACAGCGTCTCGGCCTCCTATACGCGCAGCGACGGCTACCTGCGCAGCGCCTCCGGCCGCCTGAGCGCCGACTACATCTCGGGCAAGGCCTTCTACCAAGGCTCCTACGCCGACCCCGACGTGCGGCTCTCCTGGCACGCCGGCATCAGCGCCAAGGACTACGGTTCCAACACTTTCTACAGCGTGAGGTTTGACAACCAGTTTGAGCATACGCTCAAGACCACCACCGCCCTGCAGGCCGAGACCCGCCGGGGATGGTTCCACCTGCGCCCCGCCGTATACTGGAACCGCAACTTGGACCGCTTTGAGCTCATCCGCGGCGATGAGTCCAAAGTGCCTTTCAACTACCACCACACGGACATCTTCGGCTCCAACCTCAACGCATGGTTCGACTCCCCCTTGGGGCGCACGGCCCTTGGCGTGGAGCTGCGCTATGAGGACTTGGTGAGCACCACGCTCGGCGAGACGCTGCAGCGGCCCCGCCACATCGCCCATACCTCACGCCAATACACGAAGGGCATCAACCGCACCAACGTGCAGCTGGTGCTGGAACACAACGTGGTGCTGAGCCGCCTCACGCTCTCGGCGGGCCTCACGGCCGTGGAAAACTCGCAGGCCGACATGGGCATGCGCGTATATCCCGGCGTGGATGCCAGCTGGCAGCTGGCCGACGGCTGGAAGCTCTATGCCGGCTACAACTCGTCGCTGCGCATGCCGTCGTTCACCGAGCTCTTCTACTCCGTGGGAGGCCACAAGGCCGACAGCCACCTCAAGCCCGAGGAGCTGTGGGCCATCGAGGCGGGCGTGAAATACCGGCGCGGAGGAGTCGACGCCGCGGCGAGCGTGTTCCACAACCACTACAAGAACCTCATCGACTGGATCAACGACGGGTCGCTCGACGAGAGTGGACAGGAATACTGGCAGAGCGTTAACTTCGGCAAGATCAACGCCTTGGGCGTGGAGGCCAGCGTGGTCCTCGACTTCCGGCAGCTGTGGCCCGCGCAGCGGCTGCTGAAGTCGGCCACGGCGGCATGGTGCTGGATCGACCAGGAGCAGGACCGCCAGGAGGGCGTCATCAGCCAGTATGCCTTGGAATACCTGCGCAACAAGCTCACCGCCGCCGCCACACTCAACCTCTGGCGCAGCCTCGACCTGACGGTCAACTGGCGGCTTCAGCACCGCGAGGGACAATACAAGGATCTCGCGGGAGCCACCCACCGCTACGCCACCTACGCGCTGATGGACGCGCGCCTGGGCTGGACCCGTCCCCGATGGAGCCTCTACGTGGAGGGCAACAACGTGCTCGACCGCGACTATGTTGACTTCGGCAATGTGCGCCAGCCCGGCTTCTGGCTTGTGGCTGGGGCCAGCATCCGGCTGTAAGGGCGCGTGCCCCCGCAGTCCTTTGTCGGCGGCCGGCCTCCGCGCCATGATCGCGCGCCGGTGGGTGGCCGCCCGTTTCCCACCCAGCCTGTAGCGTCACACTCCCCGTGGCCGCTACAGGCTGCCTTTTTTGCCTTCAATACACCTCAACCGTTTTTGCCCCGGTTGCTGACAATTGTCGACAAGTTAATCGGCATTTGTCGGCAAGGTTGTCGACATTTGCCAGCAAGTTGGTCGACATTTGTCGACAACCGCGGTTATGAAGATTGCACTAAAATCCCCTATGTCTTGTCTCGCAAAGGCGCAAAGAACGCAAAGGTCACGCCCAATTGCAGGGGCCGTGCCTTGCGCAGATCCTAAAAGGATGTTTGGCCGCTTTCCAATCATCCGCATGTACAACGAATGTCAATTATGAATGAATAAGAGGTTGGATAGCCTCTTTAGGACTGACGCAAGACACGGCATCTTCAGCAGATGCTCGCGGCAATCCCCCTATGTCTTGTCTCGCAAAGGCGCAAAGAACGCAAAGGCCACGCCCAATTGCAGGGGCCGTGCCGTGCGCAGATCCTAAAAGGATGTTCGGCCGCTTATTATCTATGTGATAGACCAGCCGTAGTTGGGGCGATTGGGTTTTCCTCCCTAAGGGAGGGGGGTGGAGGTGGGTCTTTTGAGGCGGGGGTGGCCCATCCTTCTGCGGTTGACCATAAAAAAACACCCGATTAATTTTGCCGCATAGGAAAATAATCGTACCTTTGCACTATTCCAACCGCAAAGGCTTCCATAGTTCAATGGATAGAACGTAGGTTTCCTAAACCTTTGATCCGGGTTCGATTCCCGGTGGAAGTACCACACATACCATTCCTTAAAACGTTTTTTCCTATGATTGGAGCCATTATCGGAGACATTGTGGGTTCCCGCTTCGAATTCAACAGCAAGGGGCTGGAACCGGGCTTCGCGCTCTTCACCGAAGACTGTAGCTTTACCGACGACACCATTTGCACCATCGCCATCGCCGACGCCATCCTCAACCACAAGGACTATGCGGAATCGCTGCGCCACTGGTGCCGCAAATATCCCGACCCCATGGGCGGCTATGGCGGCTACTTCAGGGAGTGGGTGATGGGCGACGAGGCTCCCGCCAATCCCTCCTGGGGCAACGGCGCGGCCATGAGGATCAGTCCCGTGGGCTGGCTCTTCAACGACTACCACGAGATGCTCGACCAGGCCAAGGCCGCCACCCTCTGCTCGCACAACCACCCGGAGGCCGTGAGGGGAGCGCAGTGCGTGGCCACGCTCATCTACTGGATCCGCAATGGCCGCATCACCAAGGAACAGGTGGAGAACAAGATGCTGAAGCACTTCAAGTATGAGATGCCCGACCTGAAGGACATCATGCGCATAGGGCGCAACGGCCATTTCGACTCCAGCTGCCAGGAGACGGTGCCATGGGGCGTGCGCTGCTTCGTCGAGAGCAACACCTTTGAGGAGGCCCTGCGCAACGCCGTGCTCGCCCGCGGCGACACCGACACCAAGGCCGCCATAACCTGCAGCATTGCTGAGGCCTTCTACCGCATTCCCGACAACATCATCGCCAAGGCACTGACCTATCTGCCCGCCGACATCATCAGCGTCTTGGAGCAGTTTTGCGACAGGGTGAGGGGGAATGTCTAATCCGAACTGTCCAAGGGGATTGTTTTCTTCACAAGGATTTCCATTCTTTGACTGCGGATTTCTCATAAGCCAATTGTTTGTGGGAAATGGCGCAGCTGATATTTTCCGTGGGTTCATGGCGAGGGAGAGCTGGAATCATCTGTATGCTGCCTGGGGCGGAAGAGTGGCCTTTGCTCACGGAACAGTATTGTATGGCTCCGTTGCCCATGTCCGTGTTGGCCCCTGTTGCCACTTCGATGATGGCTATTAGTAACCGATTCATAGAAAGCGAATACCCCGCCAAGGGGAAATGTCCACAGTGCCGTTTGTGGATAATGTAGGCTAAGCTGGTGGGGACATTGGGCTCCTCAGCCTCCAAAAAGCAAGATTCTCCTTGAGATAGGGTGAGTATATGGACGGTTTTTTGTAATTTTGCCTCGAATATCAAATTCAAGACACAGAAAATGGCGAAGAAGCAGATTCTACTCATCAACGACATGGCGGGCTACGGCAAAGTGGCCACGGCGGCCATGCTCCCCATACTCTCCTATTTCGGACTCCCCACCTACAACCTGCCGACGGCCTTGGTGAGCAACACGCTCGACTATGGCAAGTTCAACATCCTCGACACGACGGAATACATCAAGGGTGTGTTTCCCGTGTGGAAGCGGTTGGGCTTTCGCTTCGACGCCATCGCCACGGGCTTCATCGCCTCGGAGCAGCAGGCCGACATCGTGTCGAAATATTGCCTGGAGCAGCACCAGAGCCACACCACCATCTTCGTGGACCCCATCATGGGCGACGAGGGAAAACTCTACAACGGCGTGACCCCCAACACCATCCGCAGCATGAAGGAGATGCTCGCCGTGGCCGACCTCTGCTATCCCAACTTCACCGAGGCCTGCTATCTCACCGGCAGCGAGTACCGCCCCCAGGGCGTCAGCTCCACGGAGGCCCTCCGGCTGGTGGACGCCCTGCGCGCCATCGGCCCCAAGAGTGTGCTCATCACGAGCATCCCCGTGGACGGGCAGCCGTCGGTGGTGGGCTACAATGCCCAAGGGGAGCAATATTTCAGTCTCGGCTATGATGAGATCCCCGTCCACTTCCCCGGCACGGGCGACATCTTCTCGGCCATCCTCATTGGCCACATCCTCAATGGCGAGCCGCTGGTGGACGCCACGCGCAAGGCCATGGACGGCGTTTACAAGCTCATCGACCTCAACAAGGACAACGAGGACAAGAACCGGGGCATACCCTTGGAGCAGTTCTTGGACGTGCTGTGAAAACGCGTCGAAGACGGCAAAGCCTACGGGAAATATTTTGGCCATTCAACAGAAATGTGTAACTTTGCCACTTGTTGACCGCCAACAAGCGGCAAAGGCTTGAAGAGGGGAAACAAAGGACATGGCAGGAGAACAAATGTCCACCCGCAAGCTTATCAACCCCAAAGTAATGAGCGTATGAACGCAAAGACTAAGTTTTTCATTTTGGCAATTTGTCTGGTCACGTTCTTTGCCAATATCGGCGCGCTTCCCACCGACATCATGGAGTCGCGCAACATCATCACCGCCCGCGAGATGGTGAGCGACGGATGTTGGCTCGTGCCCACGATGAACGGCGAGTTGAGGCTGGCCAAGCCCCCCTTGCCCACATGGGTGGGAGGGCTGGTGGAACTCGCCTGTCCGGGAAGTCTGGCGGCGCAGCGGGTGCCGGCGGCCATCATGGCCTCGCTGTGGACGCTCTTCACGCTGCTCATCGCCCGGAGGCTGACGGGGCGCAACGACTTCGCCATCGTCACCACGGTGGTGTTCCTGACGCTCTACAACGTGGTGCTGATGGGACGCTCGGCCACGTGGGACATCTATTGCCACAGCTTCATGATGGGAGCCATCTATTTCCTCATCAAGGGCTTGAAGGACGCCACGGGCGCAGGCGTTTGGGGCTGGCTTTTGGCGGCGGGCGCCATGATGGGCCTCTCGTTCTTGGGCAAGGGTCCCGTGTCGTTCTACGCCCTGCTGCTGCCCTTCGCCATCGCCTTCTGCCTGTGGTGGCGGCCCGCCACCATGCGGGGCAAGTGGCTGCCGTTGGCGGCCAGTGTGGCTGTGGCCCTCGTGGTGGGCGGGGCCTACTACGCGTGGCTCGTGGGCTACCATCTGCCCGAGCTGCAGCAGGTGGCCCACCGGGAGTCGGGCGCATGGGTGAACCACAACGTCAGACCCTGGTACTACTACTGGCGGTTCTTCCTCGAAGGCGGGGCCTGGGCGCCGTTCATCCTCGCCGCCATGGCCATCCCCTACTGGAAGAAGCGCATCGCGCAATATCCCGAATACCTCTTCGCCGTGGGCTGGATGCTGCTGCAGCTCGTGCTGCTGTCGCTCATGCCCGAGAAGAAGATGCGCTATCTGCTCCCCATGGCCCCGACGATGGCCATGAGCGTGGCGTTCGTGCTGCTCTGGCTCATCGGGAAGAACCGCTACGGCAAGGCCACGCGCATCTATATGTGGTCCATATTGGGCATCTTCGTCGTGGCCGAGCTCTTCCTGCTGCGGCCCATCGGCGCGCTGTTCGGCAACCCCGAGGCCCACAGCATAGCCCTCACGCGGCAAGACAAGCGGCTCCAGGGCGTAAGCTTCTACCACAACGCCAATGAGGACCTGCGCATCGAGCTGGTATACGAGGCGGGCAAGAAGATCCTGCCCCTCAACTTGGGCGACTCGGCCTTGGTGGCCGCCAAGCTGCCGTGCGCCATCGTCTCCCGGGAGCCCATCGAGAAGGAGATTCCCGCCAACATCTTGGGAGGCTTGAGGGTGACCCGCATCGGCACGTTCGACGACAACAAGCACCCCAAGAGCAACCGACATTACACCCAGGCGTTCGTCAACCACGTGACGCTGATCGAGAGGAAATAGGCGTCTATAGAATATCTACAGAATTGAGGCATATCTTTACGCCCGCAGAGAAAGGGTGGGGAGGCTCCGGCGAGCCGCCCGCCCGAAAGGGAAAAAACAACAAAGAATATGAACGAGACAAGAAACTACGATTTGACCGTCGTCATGCCGGTCTATAACGAGGTGGACAACATGAAACGGGTGGAGGAGAAGATGGCGGCCTTCGTGGCCCACGCGCCCGTGAGGACCTGCGTGCTGTTGGTCAACGATGGCTCCAAGGACGGCAGCCTGAAGTCCATCCGCGACATCTGCTCCCGCCAGCCCCACTTCTATTTCATCTCTTCCACGCAGAACCATGGCCTCAGCACGGCCATGAAGGCGGGCATCGACACCGCCCAAAGCCGCTATGTGGGCTACATTGACGCCGACCTGCAGACCGACCCTGAGGACTTCGCGCTGCTGCTGAAGTACGCTCCCGACTACCAGCTCGTGGCCGGCATCCGCGCCAACCGCAAGGACTCCGGCTTCAAGCGCCTGCAGTCGAAGATTGCCAATGGCTTCCGCCGCAAGATGACGGGCGACACGGCCACCGACACGGGTTGCCCGCTGAAAGTGATGTGGACGTCCTACGCCCAGCGGCTGCCCTTCTTCGACGGCATGCACCGCTTCCTGCCCGCGCTGATGATGCTTGAGGAGGGAAAGTTCAAGGAGGTGCCGGTGCGCCACTATCCCCGCATGGCCGGCGTGTCGAAATACCATCTCTGGAACCGCCTCAAGGGTCCCTTCCTCGACTGCTTCGCCTACCGCTGGATGAGGAAGCGCTACATCCGCTACAACATCGACGAGGAGAATCTGGGCCGTTAGGATTGTGGCGCGCCGCCCGCCCTCCAACAGGCAGGGACAGACTTCCGATAACAAAACAAGGAAATGCAAAGCTCATCACTATTTGTCTACGCCATAGGCTTCGTCGCGCAGGGATTCTTCTCCGCGCGGATGCTCATACAGTGGATCCTCTCCGAGAGGGCCCATAGGGTGGTGTCGCCCAACCTCTACTGGATATGCTCCCTCGTGGGAAGCATCCTGCTCTTTGTCTATGGTTGGCTGCGCAGCGACTTCGCCATCATCCTGGGCCAGCTCATCTCCTATTATATATATATATGGAACCTCGACATCAAGGGGGTGTGGCACAAGCTGAGCCTGCTGCTGCGCGTGCCCATTGCCGCCCTGCCGCTTGTGGCCGTATCGCTGATGCTCTCCGACGCGTCTGAGTTCATCACCTCGTTCTTCCACAACAGCCACGTGCCGCTCTGGCTCCTTGTGTGGGGCTCGGCCGGGCAGGTAATCTTCACGCTGAGGTTCATCTATCAGTGGGAGTACAGCTACCGCCGCCACGAGTCGATCCTGCCCGTAGGCTTCTGGATCATCAGCCTTGTGGGATGCGCCATCATCGTCAGCTACGGCATCTTCCGCCTCGACCCGGTGCTCATCTTGGGCCAGTCGGTGGGATTCTTCACCTATTCACGCAACATCGTATTATATCACAAGCAAAAGAAATGAAAGTGCTCGTCACCGGCGCCGCCGGCTTCATAGGCCACGCTCTGGCCAAACTGCTGCTCAAAGAAGGGGCGGAAGTGGTTGGGATAGACAATTTCACCCATTATTACAATACGGACCTCAAGCGCGCCCGCCTGGCCGACCTTGGCACAACCGCCAACCAACAGCGATGCGCGGACCGATTCCACTTTGAGATGGTCGACATCACCAACGCGGAGGCCATCAACGGCTTGTTTGCCGAGCAGGGCTTCACCCATGTCTGCAACCTTGCCGGACAACCCGGCGTGCGCTATTCGCTCGACCATCCCATGAGCTACGTGCAGGCCAATGTGGTGGGATTCGTCAATCTGCTCGAAGCCTGCCGCCACCACGGCCGCCCCCGCTTCGTCTACGCCTCGTCGAGCAGCGTCTACGGCATGCAGGACCACGTGCCTTTCCACGAGGACGACCGCACCGACCATCCCGTGAGCCTCTATGCCGCAACCAAAAAGAGCGACGAGGTCATGGCCTACGCCTACAGTCAGCTCTTCGGGCTGCAGACCGTGGGGCTGCGATTCTTCACCGTCTACGGCCCTTGGGGGCGGCCCGACATGGCTCCGCTGAAGTTTATGAAGGCCATCGACGAGGGAAGTGAGATACAGGTCTACAACCACGGCGACATGCTGCGCGACTTCACCTACATCGACGATATAGCCGAGGGCGTGGCCCGAGTGCTGCGGGGCGACGACCGGCGCGACATTCCTGCGCGGATATACAACATCGGCAACTCGGAACCCGTGCGTCTGCTCGACTTCATCCAGTGCGTCGAGGCCACCATGGGCAAAAAGGCCAATCTTCGGATGGTGGGCATGCAGCCCGGCGACGTCACCCGCACCTACGCCGACAGTGCCGCCCTGCAGCGTGACTACGGCTACCGGCCGGCCACCGACATCGCCACGGGCATCGCCCGCCTGTATGACTGGTTCAAGCAATATCGCTCCCTATTCTGACGCACCAGGAGCATCCCCAACACACGCCCACCAACCTGCTGCCCAAAGCCCCACCAACCTACCCCAAAAAAATTGGGAGGGGGAACGCCGATTGCCCCTGCGATGTGCCCGAAAAAGCGCATCCAATGAGTGTGCCCGAAAAAGTGAACCCACAGTAGGGGCGCACCTTGCGCCGCCCCCCGCAGCGGATACACGCATCAATCCCTCTATGTCTTGTCTCGCAAAGGCGCAAGGCGCGCAAAGGCCACACAACGCGGGGGCGTAAAGGCCCACTTCCTACCCCCCTCCTCTACAAAGGGGGGAGTCCCGTGAATACCGGGCGCTTTGTTGCGCAACGTGGTTAATTATTTTTAATTATCATTGGTTCAATATACACCGCCTATATATTTTTCGTATATTTGCAAAGACATGGATAAAAGCTACGCAATATTCAGTGACATAGATGGAACACTGGTGAGTTTCACCACCCACCGCGTACCCGAGTCGGCTGTGAGAGCCCTGGCTGAAGCCAAGCGGCGAGGCCACCAGTTTTTTATCTCCACGGGGCGTCCACCGCAGTTCATCTTCAATCTGCAGCAAGTGGAGAGTCTCGTCGACGGCTACATCACCACCAACGGCGCACTGTGCTACGTGGGACGCGAGGTGGTGTGCGAGTATTGCATCGGCAGGGATGACCTGATGGCCCTGGCCAAGGCCAGCGACGAATTGGGATTCGCCATGGTGGTGGCGGGCGAGAAGGACATTGTGGTCTACAACACCAACCCGCTTGTTGACAAAGTCTTCTACGAGGGATTGGGAGTGCCCGTGAGCAAATACGGCCACGACCTGTCCCTGCTCGACGGCCAGCGCATACTTCAAGTCTCGCCTTTCTTCGACGTGGCCACCGAGGCCCGCGTGATGCCGCTGCTCGGCCACTGTGTGTCGAACCGCTGGAATCCGCTCTTCACAGACATCACCAACGAAAAGGCCAACAAGGCCACCGGGCTGAAAGCTATGGCACAACACCTAAATATCGACTTGGCCCACACGATAGCATTGGGCGACGGCGGCAACGACGCGCCCATCATCAAGGCAGCGGGAATCGGTGTGGCCATGGGCAACGCCGACGAGGCCACACGGCGGTGCGCCGACTATGTGACAGCCCACGTTGACGACGACGGGCTGGCCAAAGCCCTGCGCCACTTCGGCCTGGCCGGCAGCGGGGAATAGGCCTGGGAAGTCAAACCGACTGGGCGGACGGCGGGAGAAGACCGGCCGTGGACAAAACCGAAAACAACAACTAATCAATAACAACACAACAAAAAAGGTATGAAAATCAAACAACTTCTTCTTTCGGCATTCTTGCTGTTGAGTGGAGGACTGATGGCTTACGGGCAGCAGATGACGCTGCCATTCGACCCCGATGTCCGCACCGGCAAGCTGGCCAATGGTCTGACCTACTACATCAGACACAACAACTGGCCTGAGAACCGCGCCAACTTCTACATCGCCCAGCGTGTGGGTTCCATCCAGGAGGAGGAGAGCCAGCGCGGACTGGCCCACTTCTTGGAGCACATGGCCTTCAACGGCAGCGAGCACTTCAAGGGCAACGCCCTGTTGCGCTACTGCGAGTCGATAGGCGTGCAGTTTGGCGGCGACCTCAACGCCTTCACGGCCATCGACAAGACGGTGTACAACATCGACAATGTGCCCACCAACAATCCCAACAACATCGACTCCTGCCTGCTCATCCTGCGCGACTGGTCGTGCGGCCTCTCGCTTGAACAGGACGAGATTGAGAAGGAGCGCGGCGTCATCCACGAGGAGTGGCGCATGCGCACCGACGCCGGCAGCCGCATGTTCGAGCGCAACCTCCCGGCCATCTATCCCGGCAGCAAATACGGTCTGCGCTATCCCATCGGCCTGATGAGCGTGGTGGACAACTTCAAGCGCAAGGAGCTTGTGGACTACTACCACAAGTGGTATCACCCGTCCAACCAGGGCATCATCGTTGTGGGCAACGTTGATGTCGACAAGGTGGAGGCCGAAATCAAGAAGCTCTTCGGCGGCATACAGAACCCGAAGAACGCTGCGCCCGTGGTGGAGGAGCCGGTGCCCGACAACGCCGCACCCATTGTGGTCGTCGACAAGGACAAGGAGTTCCAGCAGTCCATCGTGGAGGTGATGATCAAGCAGGACGTGTTCCCCGACAGCATGAAGAACACCCCGCTCTTCTACGTCAACAGCTATCTGAACAGCGCCCTTTGCAAGATGCTCAACGACCGCCTCAACGAGCGCGCCCTGAAAGCCGACTGCCCCTTCGTGGGAGCCAGCGTAAGCTACGGACAGTATATCTACGCCAAGACCAAGGACGCCCTCACCTTAGTGGCCGTGCCCAAGGACATCTCCCAGACGGCGGCGTCCACCAAGGCCTTGATAGAGGAGCTGCGCCGCGCCCAGCAGTTCGGCTTCACCGCCACGGAATACAAGCGCTACCAGCAGGACTACCTGTCGAGCCTCGACAAGATGTACAGCAACAAGGACAAGCGCACCAACACGCAGTACTACCAGGAGATCGTGAACCACTTCTTGGAGAATGAGCCCATGCCCGGCATCGAGGTCGACTACCAGCTCATGAAGCAGATGGTGCCGATGATTCCCGTTGAGGCCCTCAACGAAGGCCTCAAGGAGAACTTCCACGACAACGACTCCAACCTCGTCATCATCAATTTCAACACCGAGAAAGCCGGGGCTGTATATCCCACCAAGGACCAGCTCCTCGGGGCCGTGAAGGAAGCCCGTGCGGAGCAGCTCACCGCCTACGTGGACAACGTGAAGAACGAGCCGCTGCTGAAGCAGGATCCCAAGGGCGGCAAGATTGTGAAGCAGGAGACCAACGACAAGTTTGGCTACACCACGCTCACACTGCAGAACGGTGTGAAGGTGACCTACAAGAAGACCGACTTCAAGAAAGACCAGGTCATCATGACCGCCCACGGTGGCGCAGGCTCTTCGGTCTACGACTTCAAGAAGGAGGGCGCCAACCTGAAGCTCTTCGATGAGGCCATCGAGCAGAGCGGACTGGGCGGCTTCAGCAACAAGCAGTTGGAGAAAGCACTTGCCGGCGTCATCGCTGGTACAAGCGTGACCATGGGCGGCCGCTACATGAACATCAGTGGCAACTCCACGCCCAAGGACCTCCGCACACTCTTCCAGCTCACCTACCTCACCTTTACCAACATCACGAAGGACCAGGAGGAATGGGACAACTTGGTGAAGGCAAAGCAGGTGGAACTGGCCGAGCGCAAGCTCAGTCCAGACATCGCCTTCTCTGACTCCATCACAACCACGCTCTACGACCACAATGAGCGTCTGGCCCCGCTCAACGAGCAGGATCTCAAGACCGCATCCTACGACCGCATCCTCGCCATGGCCAAGGAGCGCCTGGCCAACGCACGGGGCTGGGACTTCACCTTCATCGGCAACTTCGACGTGGATTCGCTCAAGCAGTTTGCCGTGACCTACTTGGGCTCGCTGCCCTCCAGCAAGAAGGTGGAGAAGGGCAAGCGTCTGGCCGACATCATGCCGGGTGTGCGCAACTGTGACTTCACCCGCAAGATGGAGACTCCCAAGGCCACAGCCGTCATCGTATGGACTTCGCACAAGATTCCCTACACCACAGAGCACAGCATCCAGGCCGACATCGCCGGACAGATTCTGACGATGGAGTATCTGCAGAGCATCCGCGAGGACAGCAGCGCGGCCTACTCCGTGCAGTCGATGGGAGCCATGAGCATCGACGAGGACAACTACAGCATGGCAGCCATCCAGGCCTTCTGCCCGATGAAGCCTGAGAAGCAGGAAGTGGCCCGCAAGATCCTCTATCAGGAGGTGAACGACCTGGCCAAGAGCTGCGACGCTGACAAGCTCGACAAGGTGAAGAAGCTCATGCTCAAGCAGGCCGACGACAACGCCAAGACCAATGGCTACTGGCTCGGCATTATCAGCAACTGGCGCCGCTTCGGTGTGGACGACTACACCACCTACAAGAGCCTTGTGGAGGCCCAGACTCCTCAGACAATCCAGAAGTTCATGCAGGAGCTGCTCAAGTCGGGCGACCATTGCGAGGTGGTCATGCTCCCCGCAGAGTAATCCCCCATTGTAACATACCAAGACGGGCGATGCGTCAACTCCGACGCATCGCCCGTTTTATTTGTGGTGGTTGTTCCCACTGACCCACCCCTAACTAAAGCCCTGCCCCCTAACCTCTCGCTAAGCGGGGAGTGAGCGCCAGTAATCCTGCTATGGGGACGCGTGCATCCGCTGTGCGGGGGCCATGTTGGTATGGTTCCCGCTCCTGCTGTTACTGAGGTCTATGTTGGATGTTTGTAGATTGTATCGTATCCCGTCAATGTAAGATAGGAGGAAGAAAAAGAGGAGTCCTGTTCTGTTTTGCTATCCCTTCTGTCTCTCTTGTGTAACAGGCTATTTCTCTTATAGCAGGGCTATCTCCTCTGCTTTCAGGCCTGTAAACTGCATGATGAGCTTGTTGTCCATTCCACTCAGTTTCATCTTCCTTGCTGTTTCTTTCATAGCCTCAGCGCGCCCCTCAGCGCGCCCTTCCATTCTATGGCGGTAGTAGGCGTTCCGCTCGGCCGGTGTCATTCGGTCAATCTGCAGTTTCCTCCGCGCCTCGTCAAGGCCCGGCGCCGTGGCGTCGTGGGGGATTTCCGATGTGTTGAGGAAGTAGATCCACTGCTCCAACGGCACCTTGCTCCACTTGTTGAAATCGTTGACCTTTAGGATGAAATACTCGGGATAGAGGTCGCTGACGGCGTCCACCTTGAACCTTTGTTGCTGGAACGGGGAGAGCGACAGCAGCTCGCCGTTGTGTATGCCGCGAAACTCGGTCTTGCCGTGATAGACGATGTCCGTGCCCCCGCCAAGGTTGAAGTAGACGATGTTCACACTGTAGACCTTGCGGATGTGCTCATAGTTCTCTCCGCGGTTGATGTATTCTGTGACGAGTTTCGAGGTTCCGAAGAGCATTCGCTGGAAGTAGGCCAATTCCGACTCGTTCTGCACTTCTATGAGGTACAGCTCGCCCTTGTCGTCCTCAGCGAGAACATCTACGCGGTTCTGCTTGTCGTCCTTGTCCTCCTGGTTGCTCTCGCTCTCAAGGAGCTTCTGAATCTTTATCGTCTTGCCGAGCAGGGTGGTGAGGAATCCCTCGAGGACTCCAAAGTTGGCTTTGTCGCGGAGCAGGCGCCTCATCGCCCAGTCGAATCTGATATACTGTGGCTGTTTGTCCATAACTTTATTTTTTTACAAATAAACCCTTTTCTTTGCCCTCTCTTATAGCAGGGCTATCTCCTCTGCTTTCAGGCCTGTAAACTGCATGATGAGCTTGTCGTCCATTCCGCTCTGTTTCATCTTCCTTGCTGTTTCTTTCATAGCCTCAGCGCGACCTTCAGCAAGCCCCTCACTGCGCCCCTCAGCGTGACCCTCGGCACGTCCCTCAGCGCGACCCTCGGCGCGACCCTCGGCGAATCCCTCAGCGCGTCCTTCCTCACGTCCTTCCTCACGTCCTTCCAGCCTGCCCTCTCCGCGCGCTGTGAAGATGTTGTCCCTGAGGATGACCACGTTGTCCAGATGGCGGTAGTAGGCGTTCCGCTCGGCCGGTGTCATTCGGTCAATCTGCAGTTTCCTCCGCGCCTCGTCAAGGCCCGGCGCCGTGGCGTCGTGGGGGAT
>SFCY01000013.1 GCA_004558865.1 Bacteroidales bacterium | reverse complement strand
CTTCTCTAACTTACTGCGATCCAATAGGGATTGGAGCCTCTCTTTTTTCTTTTCCATCTTTTCTTTTTGAGGTGTCAACCATATTTAAAAAAAGACAGAATGAAAAATCAAGCCGAAAGCTGAGGGTTTTACCTAAATTTTGCTTATCTTTGCAGGGTATCCAAGAACTAAAAATGAAAAAGCTACTCTCCATCGCAACAGCTTGCGTTATGACGCTATCCATAAACGCCCAGCAAATCATCCGCATCTCGACGGACAAGACAGACTTGGTTTACCAGGTCAACGAGAAGAACAGAGTGTACCAAGTGTATCTTGGCGAGAAATTGCTCAACCCCGAGGACTACAAGCTGCTGAAGTGGAACGTGCGCCCCGGCAACGACGGCTCCATGAGCATACGCGGCCACGAGGCCTACCCCGCCTCGGGAGGTGAGGACTACTTCGAGCCGGCCGTGGCCATCACCCACGCCGACGGCAACCCCACGTCCTACCTCTATTACAAGGGGTCGGAACAACGCGGTGTGAGCGGTGGCACAGAGACCATCATCCGACTGGCCGACGACAAATACAACGACGAGGTTACGCTCCACTACGTGGCATATCCCAAGGAGAATGTCATCAAGATGTGGAGCGAGATCACCAACCGCGAGGGCAAGCCCATCACGCTCTGGCGCTACAACAGCGGGATGCTCTACCTCAAGGCCGGACGCTACTTCCTCACCGAATACCACAGCGACTGGGCCAAGGAGGGACAGCCCGAGACCGAGGAGCTGAAATACGGCAAGAAGACCGTCGACACAAAGCTCGGCACGAGGGCCAACCTGCTGGCCGAACCCTTCTTCGAGCTGGGACTCGACGGGAGGCCGCGCGAGGGCGAGGGCCGCGTGATGCTCGGAGTGGTGGGATGGACGGGCAATTTCCAATACACCTGCGAGGTGGACAACACCAACTCTCTGCGACTCATCCCAGGCATCAACCCCTACGCCTCCAACTATGTGCTCGACAACGGCGAGACTTTCACCACACCCGAGTTTGTGTTCACGCTCAGCAGCCAAGGCTCCGGCCAGGCCAGCCGCGACCTGCACGACTGGTGCCGGCGCTACAACCTCAGGGACGGAATGGGCAAGCGCATGACGCTGCTCAACAACTGGGAGAACACGGCCTTCGACTTCGACCAGCAGAAGCTGGCCTCGCTGATGAGGGACGCCAAGGACTTGGGCGTGGACATGTTCCTGCTCGACGACGGATGGTTCGGCAACAAGTATCCCCGCAAGGACGACCACGCCGGACTGGGCGACTGGGAGGCCACAATGAGCAAGCTACCGCTCGGCATACCGGGAATGGTGGACGACGCCAAGAAGGCCGGCGTGAAGTTCGGCATCTGGATAGAGCCGGAGATGGTCAACCCCAAGAGCGAGCTCTACGAGAAGCATCCCGACTGGGCCATCACACTGCCCAACCGCGAGACCTACTACCACCGCAACCAGCTTGTGCTCGACCTGAGCAACCCCAAGGTGCAGGACTACGTGTTCAGCGTGATAGACCGCATCATGGTGGAGAACCCCGACGTGGCCTACATGAAGTGGGACTGCAACAGCCCCATCACCAACATCTACTCCCACTACCTGGGCCGCAGGCAGGGCAACCTCTATGTGGACTACGTGCGCGGCCTCTACAAGGTGTTCCGGCGCGTGAACGAGAAGTACCCGCAGCTCGCCATGATGCTCTGTTCGGGCGGTGGAGGCCGCTGCGACTACGAGGCGCTGAAGCACTTCACGGAGTTCTGGTGCTCCGACGACACCGACCCCTTCGAGCGCATCTACATCCAATGGAGCATGTCGAAGTTCTTCCCCGCCAAGTCGATGGCCTCCCACGTGACCAACTGGAACCGGCAGACAAGCGTGAAGTTCCGCTTCGACGTGTGCAGCATGGTGAAGCTCGGATTCGACATCGACCTCAAGTCGCTCTCCGCCGACGAGTACAAGTTCCTGCAGAACGCGGTGGCCGAATACCGCGCGCTTGAGCCCGTGGTGCTCGACGGCAGCCAGTACCGGCTCATATCTCCCTACGAGAGCAGCCACTGCGCCCTCAACTACGTGTCGCAAGACAAGGCCACGGCCGTGCTCTACACCTACAACCTCCACCCCCGCTACGGCTCCAACCTGCCCAACGTGCTGCTGCAGGGCCTCAACCCATCGGCGCAATACAAGGTGACGGAAATCTACCGCATGCCCGGCGACAACAGCCACAGCGAGTATGAGGGCAAGAGCTTCAGCGGCGACTATCTGATGAAGGTGGGCCTCAACGTGCTGAGCGCCGACAATGCCACCAGCCACGTGTTCAAGTTGGAGGCACAGTAAGGAGCCGCTGGAGAAGAGACGTGGCCGCCACGGAAAGGGAAGCGCTGGCCGGGCGGCAATGGCCGGATCCATCAAAGGGCAATATGGCCATCCGCAAACATCCCAACGGGAACCCGCCTCTCCCAGCCACACCCACGGGGGGGGGGAGGCAATCTGTTCCCGCAAAAAATTAATGGGGGAATGTTTTGCCGTTCAACGGGAAAAAGCTATATTTGCAAAAAAAGTTGAAGCAATGACAGACAAGGCCGACTATTTGGAAGAGCTGAAAGCACCGCGCTACATCAATCCCTACACGGATTTTGGATTCAAGAAGCTTTTCGGCTCCCCGCTCAACAAGGAACTGCTCATCAGTTTCCTCAACTCGCTTTTCAACGGCAAGGAGAAGATAAACGACCTGAAGTATCTCAACGGCGAGAACCTCGGCAGTGGCTACGGCGACCGCCGGGCAATCTTCGACGTGTATTGCAAGAACGACAAGGATGAGTTCTTCATCGTGGAGATGCAGAAGGCCGAGCAGCAGTATTTCAAAGACCGCAGCATCTTCTACGCCTCCTTCCCCATCCAGAGCCAAGGTGTAAAGGGACAATGGGACTTCAAGCTGAAGGCAGTCTACACCGTGGGCATTCTCGACTTCGTGTTCCCCGACCATGAGTATTCCGACGACTGTCTGCACCATGAGGTGAAGCTGATGGACGTGGACGACAAGCATGTGTTCTACGACAAACTGACATTCGTGTATTTGGAAATGCCGAAATTCAACAAACGGGAGGACCAGCTTGAGACCATGTTCGACAAATGGCTGTTCGTGCTGCGCAACCTATCGAATCTGATGCAACGCCCCAAGGCCCTGCAGGAGCGTGTGTTCGTGCGCCTGTTCAGGCAGGCAGAGATAGCCAAATACACGCCCGAGGAGCGCATGGACTATGAGGAAAGCCTCAAGATATATCGAGACCTGAAGAATGTAGTGGACACCGCGGAGCTAAAGGGGTTGAGGAAAGGACTTGAGAAAGGTTTGGCAAGAGGCATGGCGAAAGGTATGGCAAAAGGCAGGGAAGAAGGATTGGCGAAAGGCAGGGAAGAAGGATTGGTGAAAGGCAGGGAAGAAGGATTGACCGAGGCTCAGAGGGAAATAGCAAGGAAGATGAAGTCTGCTGGAATCTCCGCCGAACTCATACACAAGACCACAGGCCTCTCCATTGAGGACATTGCCCTCCTCTCTTAATAAGTCCCAATGGAGACCAACTGGCAACCATTCAGCGAATGTCGGCTTGCAAAAAAATAAAGTTCTTCAACGAATTACTCTCTGGGTGTTTTTTTCGATTTAAATCACGATAAAATCGAATAATCTGCAAAAACCAGAAAATGGAAAATATGAAAAAGAACAGATTATTTCAACTGGCTTTATTGGCCATGGCAAGCATGCCGACGGCCGCCCAACAACAAGTCTATTCCAGTTTCCTGCATGAGGGGAAGACCTGGAGGCTGCAGCAAGTGGTCGCCTACACCACTTCTGAGGTGACTGTAACGGTGGCGGGCGACACCATCGCAGGCGGGAAGAGCTGCAAGAAACTCATCCTCAACGACGGAGGGGAGAAGTCGCTCTTCTCCGTGATGGTAGAGGAGGGCGAGAAAGTGTATGAGTATAACGGCGAGAGGTTTGTCCCCGTGTACGACTTCGGGATACGGGAGGGCGACACAATTCGAGACGGCAACGCCGCCATCGTGGTGGCTGCCACCGACACGGTGGACTACAACGGCAAAAGCTTCAGACGACTGCTCCTGCACAAGACCAACGGCTACACCCCAGAAAGTTCAGCCAATGAGTTTTACGAATACTGGGTTGAGGGCATCGGAAGCGAGTATGCCCCCAACCAGTCGTATAGTTTCGGCACGCCCGGCAACCGCTACCGCTTGCTGGCAGTGGACGACAACGGGGAGACTCTGATGGATGCTGACGGCCGCCAGAAGCTCTTCCCGCCTGTGTTGACGGGCATCAGCCCGACGACACTTCCTTGCCGCCGCGCCAACGACGCGGCCTTTGACCTCTCAGGGCGCAGGATTCAGCACCCCCAGCCCCACCAGCCCTACATACGCGGAGGAAAGAAATACATCGGCAAGTAAGTGCGCGCAACCGTTCTGCGAATCGATTGGCCTAAGGGCAACCCTTTGGGGAAACAGATTCTGTTTAGGAGTACAGTTCGCTGGAGAGTTGCCAGCGGGGGCTTTCTCTGTTAAATATCCATAAATGTTTTGCGGTCATCCGCGGGCGGTCGGGCGTATGTGAAAAATAATGTGTAATTTTGCGCACCGATTATTATGAGGGTACACTTAGAACCCTCTGCCGGGAGTGTTAATAGTCATGCTTTTGGCCGAGCATGGCGGTTAGAGAATCGCCCGCGCACCTTGTGAGGACACCTTCTGCAAGGAAGATGTTCCAAGCATGTAGATTCAAAGTTTTTTAGTAGTAATTTAAAATTCAAATGGACACATTAAGTTTCAAGACTGTCTCTGTGAACAAGGAGACAGCAAAGAAGGAGTGGGTCGTAGTGGACGCAACCGACCAGGTGGTGGGTCGCCTCTGCTCTAAGGTAGCCAAACTGCTCCGTGGCAAGTACAAGCCATCCTTTACGCCGCACGTAGACTGTGGCGACAACGTCATCCTCATCAACGCCGCCAAGGTTCGCTTCACCGGCAAGAAGGAGACCGACAAAGTCTACACCCGTTATACTGGTTATCCCGGTGGCCAGCGCTTCAACACTCCCGCCGAGCTGCGCAAGCGCCCCAACGGAATCGACAAGATTATCCGTCACGCTGTGAAGGGTATGCTCCCCAAGGGTCCGCTGGGACGTTCCTTGATGGACAATCTCTACGTTTTTGAAGGCCCCGAGCACAACAAGGAGGCTCAGCAGCCCAAGTCAATCGACATTAACCAGTATAAATAATAAGGAAAGATGGAAGTAATTAATGCACTTGGCCGTCGCAAGAGCGCCGTTGCGCGCGTTTACCTCAGCGAGGGAACCGGCAAGATAACAATCAACAAGAAAGACATCAAGGATTTCTTCCCCTCCGCCATCCTGCAGTATGTCGTCAAGCAGCCGCTGCAGCTCCTCGACGTCGCCGAGAAGTACGACATCAAGGCCAACCTCGACGGTGGCGGCTTCACCGGCCAGAGCCAAGCCTTGCGCCTGGCCATCGCCCGCGCCTTGGTGAAAGTCAACGCAGAGGACAAGAAACAGCTCAAGGACGCTGGATTCCTCACCCGCGACAGCCGTGCCGTGGAGCGCAAGAAGCCGGGTCGTCCCAAGGCTCGCCGCCGCTTCCAGTTCAGTAAGCGTTAACAACTGGACTGCGTGTTTAGCATCTAAACCCTGCAGACTCCACATCGTGGCGGACTACCGCAGGGTTGGTTCTAAGCCCTACCGCCAGTGGGCGGCATAGAATTGAAAAAGAAAGTAAACAAACAAAACAAACAAAACAATGTCAAGAACAAACTTTGACCAGTTACTGCAGGCGGGCTGCCACTTTGGCCACCTCCGCCGCAAGTGGAATCCCGCCATGGCTCCCTACATCTTCATGGAGCGCAATGGCATCCATATCATCGATCTGAACAAGACCGTCGCCAAGATTGACGAGGCTGCTGAGGCCATCAAGAACATCGCCAAGTCGGGCAAGAAGATTCTGTTCGTCGCTACTAAAAAACAGGCTAAGGATATCGTAGCCGAAAAGGCCACTTCAGTGAGTATGCCTTATGTGATTGAGCGTTGGCCGGGCGGTATGCTCACCAACTTCACCACCATCCGCAAGGCAGTGAAGAAAATGACGAACATCGACCGTCTGATGAACGATGGCACATTCAGCAACCTTTCCAAGCGCGAGCTGCTGCAGATAACCCGTCAGCGCGCCAAGTTGGAGAAGAACCTCGGTTCCATCGCCGACCTGACCCGCCTGCCCTCCGCCCTCTTCGTGGTGGACGTGATGAAGGAGCACATCGCCGTGAAGGAGGCCAAGCGTCTGGGCATCCCCGTGTTTGCCATCGTTGACACCAACAGCGACCCCCGCAACATCGACTACGTGATTCCCGCCAACGACGACGCCAAGGACAGCATCGAGGTCATCCTCGACTCCATTTGCGGCGCCATCGCCGAAGGACTGGAGGAGCGCAAGGCTGAGAAGGCCGACGAGAAGGCTGCCGCAGAGCAGAAGGAAGAGGCCGCAGAGGGTCGCCGTGGCACACGCCGCGCCCGCGAGAACGACGCTCCCAAGGCAGAGGAAGAGGCTCCCAAGGCCGCGCAGGCCGAGGAGGAGGCTCCCAAGGCTGAGTAATAACCACTGGAAAGGTCTTATAGGATTGCCGCGGAAGCCACACTGGCCTCTGGCGTGCTGTCCCATAAGACCTTTTTCGGTTTCATACCATTCATACACAAGAACCCAATTAACAAACAAACAAGTATTATGGCTGTTTCGATTGAAGACATCAAGAAGCTCCGCGCCATGACAGGCGCTGGTTTGGCTGACGTTAAGAAGGCGCTCACCGAGGCTGAGGGCGACTTCGATAAGGCTAAGGAATTGCTCCGCGAGCGCGGACTGGCTATCGCCGCCAAGCGCTCCGACCGTGAGACCTCCAATGGCTGCGTGCTCGTGAAGAAGGAGGGCAACTTCGCCGCTATGGTGGCTGTGAAGTGCGAGACCGACTTCGTGGCCGCCGGCAAGGATTTCATCGCTATGGTAGAGGAAATCCTCGACGCCGCTGTGGCCGCACGCTGCAAGAGCCTCGACGAGGTGAAGAGCCTCAAGCTGGCCAACGGCGACGACGCCGCCACGGCTGTGCAGCACCGCTCGGGCATCACGGGCGAGAAGATGGAGCTCGACGGATACAACTACCTCGAGGGCGACAACCTCTACGTCTACGACCACATGAGCCGCCACACACTGGCCACCATCGTGGCCCTCAACGAGGCCAACGAGGACGCCGGCCACAAGGTGGCCATGCAGGTGGCTGCCATGAAGCCCATCGCACTCGACGAGGCTTCCGTGCCGCAGAGCGTGAAGGACGAGGAACTCAAGGTGGCCATCCAGAAGACCAAGGAGGAACTCATCGAGAAGAACCTCAACAACCTGCTCAAGAAAGCTGGCATCAACCCCAACCTCGTAGACTCCGCCGACCACATCGAGAGCAACCAGGCCAAGGGCTGGCTCTCTGCCGAGGACGCAGAGAAGGCCAAGAAGATCATCGCTGAGAACAGCAACGAGGAGGCCGCCCACATCAAGGAGCAGATGGTGCAGGGCATCGCCCGTGGCCGCATGGGCAAGTTCTTCAAGGAGAACTGCCTCGTGGACCAGGAGTTCCAGTTCGCCGACGAAGGCAAGGTGTCCGTACAGGACTGGCTCAAGCAGCAAAGCAAGGATCTCAAGGTCGTCGACTACCGCCGCTACACGTTGGTTGCAGAATAATGCGCAAGCAAAACATTCCCAAGACACAGGCACCGTTCAGATTACTGGGCGGTGCTTTTTTATTTCAGTCCACAAGGCATTATTGCGTTAAGATCTTATAAGATATTAGCGGGCGGAGGGAAGGACTCCCTGCAAGCATACGCACCAGCGCGGCGTCTCCATCGCAAACACCTTGCCAGAGGCTTTTCCGAGAACGCATGGGGGCAGCCTCCCTTGGGAAAAAACATGCTCCCCACCAACTAATTGCCGCCAAACATGCAGCGAAGCGGAAGATTTTTTCTATCTTTGCACTGATATGGACAAGATGGTCTCGCCAATACAGGCATTGCAACAACAGCGCACGCTGCTCCAGATGGAATACGCAGCGGAGAAGGAAGCCTATCGCAAGCAGACGCAGACGATGGGAATGGGGCGCAAGGTGAAGCGTGGCGACGCGTGGTTTCCCCTCGCCGTGGGCCGCAGCTCCTACAATGCGCTCAACCAGATGACCTTGGAGGTGGCGCGCACCGCCGACACCGACATCGAGCACAACTTCGAGTTTGGCAAGCCCGTGGTGTTCTTCGCCATGAACAAGGACGGAACCCTGCGCTACTTCCCGTTCTCCGCCCAGGTGAGCTATGTCGACGGCGACCGCATGGTCGTGGCCGTGCCAGAGGGACACCAGCTCGACATCCAGAGCTGCTCCGATCCCGTGGGCGTGCAATTGTTCTTCGACGAGACCACCTACCGCATGATGTTCGACGCCCTCGACCGTGTGGTTCGCGCCAAGAACAACCGACTGGCCTATCTGCGCGACCTCTTCTACAGCCACCAGCCCGCCCAGACGTTCTCCTTCGAGCCCATGCGCTTCCCGTGGCTCAACGCCACACAGGAGGAAGCCGTCAACAAGGTGCTGCAGGCCAAGGACGTGGAGGTGGTGCATGGCCCTCCCGGCACCGGCAAGACCACCACTCTCGTGGAAGCCATCAACGAGGTGCTGATGCGCGAGAGCCAGGTGATGGTCTGCGCACAGAGCAACACCGCCGTGGACTGGATAAGCGAGAAGTTGGTCGACCGCGGCATCAACGTGCTGCGCATAGGCAACCCCACCCGCGTGAACGACAAGATGCTGGGCTTCACCTACGAGCGCCGCTTCGAGGCCCATCCCGACTATCCGCAGCTATGGGCCATACGCAAGGCCATGCGCGAGATTCGCTCCTCCAAGGGCAGCCGCGAGAGCCGCCACCAGAAGCTGGAGCGGCTGAAAAGCCGTGAGGCGGAACTTGTCATACGCATCAACGGCGAGATCTTTGGCGAGGCGCGCGTCATCGCCTCCACCCTTGTGGGTGCGGGCGGCAGACTGTTGGAGGGCATGAAGTTAGGCACGCTGTTCATCGACGAGGCCGCCCAGGCCCTTGAGGCTGCCTGCTGGATTCCCATCCGCAGGGCCACGCGCGTGATTCTTGCGGGCGACCACTGCCAGTTGCCTCCCACCATCAAGAGCATGGCCGCCATGCGGGCGGGCCTGGGCAAGACGCTCATGGAACGCATTGTGGAGAACAAGCCCGAGGCGGTGACGCTGCTGCGCGTGCAGTATCGCATGAACGACGCCATCATGGCCTTTCCCAACGAGTGGTTCTACCACGGCATGGTGCACAGCGCCGAGGGCATGGGCCACCGCGGCATACTCGACTACGACAACCCGATGATGTGGGTCGACACGAGCGAGCTGCCGGCGGCCGACGAAGAGCCCCACTACCGCGAGGCTTTCGTGGGCGAGACCTTCGGCCGCATCAACAAAGACGAGGCGCGGCTCACGCTGCAGACCCTTGAGGAATACTTCAAGAAGATAGGCAAGCAGCGCATCTTGGAAGAGCAGATCGACGTGGGCATCATCTCGCCCTACCGCGCCCAAGTGCAGTATCTGCGCTCGCTGTTGAAGCGCAGCGAGTTCTTCAAGCCCTTCCGCCGCCTCATCTCGGTCAACACCGTGGATGGCTTCCAGGGACAGGAGCGCGACATCATCCTCATCTCTCTCGTACGTGCCAACGACGAGGGCGAGATTGGCTTCCTTCGCGACCTGCGCCGCATGAACGTGGCCATCACCCGCGCCCGGATGAAGCTCATCATCCTTGGCGACGCCACCACCATGACGCGCCATCCTTTCTATAAAAAGCTGTATGAATACGTCAACCATCAATAAACTGCTGTTGGGCCACGACATCAAGCCCACGGCCAACCGCATCGTCATCGCCCGCACACTGTCAGGGGCTGGGAGCCCCATGTCGATGAAGGACTTGGAGAACAAGATCCTCACCATCGACAAGTCGGGCATCTTCCGCACGCTGCAGCTCTTCCGCGACCACCATTTGGTGCACGACGTGGAGGACGGCGAGGGCAACGTGCGCTACGAGCTGTGCAGCCGTGAGCACGACGACGATGAGGACGACGACCTGCACGCCCATTTCTTCTGCGAGCAGTGCCACCGCACTTTCTGTCTCGACGACACGCCCATTCCCGTCGTTCCCCTTCCCGAGGGATTCAGGATGACTTCCATCAATTACATGGTCAAGGGCATCTGCCCCGACTGCAGGCGCAGGCACGCCCATTAGGTTCCGTCCCCTCAGTCGCCGTCTTCCCCCACCCTCCCCATTGTCTCCCATCCCCCACCATTCCTCCCCAAGAAAATGTTCACAACCACAGATTTCATCATTCGGCTGGCCTTGGCCGCCCTTTTTGGCGGCGCCATCGGCTTGGAGCGCGAGCTGCGCGCCAAGGAGGCCGGCATGCGCACCCATTTCCTCGTGGCGATGGGCAGCGCGCTCTTCATGATTCTTTCGCAATATGGCTTCGACTTGGCACTCCACCATTATGCCTCCACGGCCTCGTTCGACCCCTCGCGCATCGCCTCGCAGGTGGTGACGGGCATCGGCTTCATCGGCGCCGGCACCATCATCTTCCAGAAGCATGTGGTGAGGGGACTGACCACGGCGGCCGGGCTGTGGGTGACGAGCGCCATCGGGATGACCGTTGGAGCCGGACTCTACACTTTGGCCTTGGCCAGCACCATCTTGGTGCTGCTCTGCATGGAGGCCCTCAACTTCGTGGCGCGCCGCTTCGGCATGAAGAGGCTCATGGTGACTTTCTCCACCGAGGACCACGCCACCGTGAGGCAAATGCTCCAGCAGCTGCAGGACAACGGCGTGGATTTCGACTCCTACGAGATGCACCGCGACCAGCAGGCCGACGGCCAGCAATACCAGGTGACGCTTGAGCTGAAAATCAAGCGCAACAACTATCGTGAGCGCATCCTCGACTTTGTGAAGGACTTCAACGGCGTGAGCATCGAAATGGTTGAGTGACATGTTTTCCACCTCACAGACATTCCATCCCCTGCCCCCGACCGTGGCTCCGCCGCCGCGGATGAACAATCCATTCTACTACCGTCCCCACCCGCTCTGCCGGGAGGCGATGGCCGAGGTGGCGGCGTGGATAGGCAGCAACGACGCGTTCAGGCGGGAGGCCGACAAGGGAAAGATGATAGGCGTGATGGTGGTGGCCGACGGAAGCTGCCAGTTGGGCTATCTCGCCGCCTACAGCGGACAGTTGGACGGACGTGGCGACTGGCCGGGCTTCGTGCCGATGATATTCGACTATCTCAAGCCCGACGGGTACTTCCTCGGGCAGGAGGCCGCGATTGAGGCCTTGGGGCGCGACATTGAGACGGAGCGGCAGCGCATCGGCGACCAGCTCGTACGGCTCAACCAGGAGGAGGCAGCCGAGCGCACCGACATCGAGGCCGACATCGACCGCTTCCTCGCCCTGATGGCGGAGAGCAAGCAGCGGCGCGCGGAGCAACGGCGCGCCGGCGTGGGCTTCGAGGCGGAGCGCATCCGCGAGAGCCAGTTTCAGAAAGCCGAGCTGCGGCGCAAGCGTCAGCGGCTCCGGCTCATGGAGAAGGAGACGCAGGCCGAGCGACTGCGACTGTCCGACGGCTTGCGGGCGATGGCCGAGGAGCGCAAGCAGCGGAGTGACAGCCTGCAACGGTGGCTGTTCTCCCATTTCATGGTGGCCAACGCCATGGGCCAGAGCCGCTCGCTCATGCAGGTCTACGGCATGGTGCCTCCGTCGGGGAGCGGCGAGTGCTGCGAGCCCAAGCTCCTCCAGTATGCCTACAGCCACGGTCTGCGCCCTCTCTGCATGGCCATGATGTGGTGGGGCGAGAGTCCGCGCGGCGAGGTGCGCCACCACGGCAGCTACTACCCCGCCTGCAACGCCAAGTGCAAGCCGCTCTTGGCCTACATGCTACAGGGCATGGACGTGGACGCCAACCAGCTGCTGATGCCCGTGAGCCAGCCCCTGCCCATCCTCTACGAGGACGACTCTCTCTGCGTGGTCTGCAAGCCTGCGGGCATGCTCAGTGTGCCGGGTAAGAGCCAGCGGGAGAGCGTCTACAGCCGACTGCGCCAGCAGTGGCCTGAGAGCGACTCGCCCATCATCGTCCACCGGCTCGACATGCAGACCAGCGGACTGATGGTCACGGCCAAGACCTTCGCCGCCTATCACGACCTGCAACGCCAGTTTGCCGCCCACGAGATCAGCAAGACCTACATTGCCCTGCTGGAATCTGCCCCCCAAGGAATTGCCACTCCCGGCGAGGGGCGCATCTCCCTGCCCCTGCGCCCCGACTTGGCCGACCGCCCACGCCAGCTCGTGGATCCCACATACGGGCATGAGGCCATCACCGACTACCGCATGCTGTCCGACAACCGAATTGAGCTTCACCCCCTGACAGGCCGCACTCACCAGCTGCGCGTCCACTGCGCCCATGCCCTCGGGCTGGCGCGCCCCATCATAGGCGACGACCTCTATGGCCACCCCGCAGAGCGACTGATGCTCCACGCCGCCCGCCTCTCGTTTCGCCATCCTGTGGACGGCCAGACGATGACATTCGACAACGAGCCGGAGTTCTAAGCAGCCGAGAACATGAATGCTACTGAACCCCATCCACCCTGCAGACATTCTCCGACAACCGAAATCTGCTGTCCTGGCAAGAATCAAGCACAAAAATACAATGACCTTGAAAACAGACTATCGCGATGAGAGTGTCAGCTGAGGGCAGCTGAGGACAACTGACCTCCCGCACCGCCCACAGCGAAAGTCCTACAGCACCTTATCCGCATCTTGAGCAAGGCTCAAGGCTGTCTTCTCCAAGCCTTGGACAACATGCATGGCAGTTGGCACGATATTCCGTGGCGGCTGCCATGATAGTTCGTGGCAATTGGCACGATAGTTCGCCACAGCTGCCACGAAACCAAGGCAGACGGTCCTTCGAGCGTAGTTTGCCTGATGGAAGCCCGCCACCAACCAAAGGGGACGCATAGGCTGAGAGGCTCTCATTGTCGCGGCCGGGAAGCGGCATACATGGGACAAAAGCCAAAAACCACCTTTTTTAACGTTGAAAATTGCCACAGTCGATAAAAATAAGTAACTTTGCAAAGTTTACAGGCCGCCATTCCTCCGCACTCCAACAAGACGGCAGGCGGGGGCGGGCCGCTAACCACATAATGGACAATCAACATCAATATATGTCAAGAAGAGTAGCAATCACCGGAATGGGCATCTGGTCGTGTCTCGGGACAGACTTGGACACCGTCAGGGACGCCCTCTACAACGGCAAGTCGGGCATCGGCCTGCAGAAGGAGCGGCTCGAATACGGCTACCGCTCCGGACTGACGGGCATCGTGCCGGAGCCGGAAATCACCAAGAAGATGCTCGACCGCCACACGCGCGCCGGCATGTCGGAAGAGGCCCGCTATGCCTATATGGCCAGCCGCGACGCCCTCGCCCAAGCCGGCATCGACGACAACTACCTGCAGGCCCACGAGGTGGGATGCCTCTTCGGCAACGACTCTTCGGCAAAGCCGGTGATCGAGGCCGCAAAGGTGATGGACGAGAAGCACGACTCGGCCATGCTGGGCTATGGCTACGTGTTCCAGGCCATGAACTCGACGGTCAACATGAACCTCAGCACCATCTTCCACCTGCGCGGCATCAACTTCACGGTGAGCGCGGCCTGCGCCAGCGGCAGCCACAGCATCGGACTGGGCTACCTCTTCATCAAGGACGGCCTGCAGGACATGGTGCTGTGCGGTGGCGCGCAGGAGACCAACCACTACTCCATGGCCTCCTTCGACGCCCTCGGCGCGTTCTCCATCAGGATGGACGACCCGCAGAGGGCAAGCCGGCCCTTCGACCGCGACCGCGACGGACTGGTGCCCAGCGGCGGCGCGGCGGCCTTGGTGCTGGAGGAGTATGAGCACGCGCGCCGGCGGGGAGCCACGATACTGGCCGAAGTGGTGGGCTACGGATTTTCAAGCAATGGCGGGGGAATATCGCAGCCCAGCGACGACGGCTGCGTGGTGGCCATGACACGGGCGCTGGAGAGCGCCGGCCTGCAGGCAGACGACGTGGACTACATCAACGCCCACGCCACTTCCACGCCGCAGGGCGACATGTATGAGGCCAAGGCCTTGGACAGGATGTTCCGCGGCCGCCACGCCCTCATCAGCAGCACCAAGTCGATGACCGGCCACGAGTGCTGGATGGCCGGCGCCAGCGAGGCGGTGTATTCCGTGCTGATGATGCAGAACAACTTCGTGGCCCCGAACATCAACTTGGAGAATCCCGACGAGTGTGCCGAGGGCCTCAACCTCGCCGCCAAGAGGGTCGACACCGAGGTGGGCACGGTGCTGAGCAACTCGTTCGGATTCGGAGGCACCAACTCAGCCCTCGTCATCAAGAAGTAGGGTCCCATCCCCCCGAACAGACAACATGCAGTTATCGCAATCGCTACACACCTACACCGAGGAGCAGCTGTCGGCCCGCGAGGCGCAGCGGCTCGCCGAGTTCATCGCCTGGGGGCCCGCGGTGTTCCAGACGGCAAGGCTGATGCTGAAGTGGGGTGTCCTGGACCTGCTGCGCGACTCCGCCGAAGGGCTGACGCGCCAGCAGATCTGCCAGCGCACCCAGCTGTCGGACTATGCCGTGCGCTGCCTCACCGAGGCCTCGCTGTCCATTGGCATCATCCTCGTCGACCCGCAAACCGAACGCTTCACCATCTCGAAGACAGGATGGTTCCTCATCAACGACCCCGCCGTGCGGGTCAACATCGACTTCAACCAGGATGTCAACTACGAAGGCTGGTTCCGCTTGGGCGAGTCGCTCAAGAGCGGCCGGCCCGAGGGACTGCGCCACTTTGGCGACTGGCCCACAGTGTATGAGGCCCTGTCGCAGCTGCCCGAGCAGGTGAGGCAGAGCTGGTTCGGCTTCGACCATTTCTACAGCGACTCTGCCTTTCCCGCAGCCCTCGACATCGTCTTCGGCCAGCTTCACACGCGACGGCTCTACGACGTTGGCGGCAACACTGGGAAATGGGCGCTGCGCTGCGTAGGCTTCGACCCGGAGGTGGAGGTGACCGTAATCGACCTGCCACAACAAATAGAGATGATGCGCCGCAACATTGCCGGCAAGAGGGGTGCGGAGCGAATCGGCGGCCTCGCCCTGGACCTGCTCGACGAGCGGGCGCGCTTCCCCAAGATGGAGCCCGCGCCCGACGTGATTTGGATGAGCCAGTTTCTCGACTGCTTCAGCAAGCCGCAAATCGTGGGCATCCTGCGCCGCGCGTCGGAGGCGATGGGGGCCGACACGCGGATATGCATCATGGAGACGCTTTGGGACCGCCAGCGCTTTGAGCCGGCGGCCTTCTGCCTGACGATGACCTCGCTCTATTTTGCCGCCATCGCCAACGGCAACTCCAAGATGTACAGTTCGGAGGACATGGTGGAATGCATCCATGAGGCCCGGCTGGAAGTGGAGCAGGTCTACGACCACTTGGGGCAGGGCCATTCCATCTTGGTTTGCAAGAAGGCAAGCCCCTCTTCCCCATCAACCCCATCAACCCCATCAACCCCATCAACCCCATAGCCCCCATCACTCCCCAATAAATCAGCAACAACAAAAACCATCAACAATATGACACGTCAAGAAATAGAAGAAAAAGTCAGAGCGTTCATGATCGACGAACTGGAAATCGACGAGGACAAAATCCACGACGACGCCAAGCTCAAGGACGACTTGGGCATCGACAGCCTCGACTTCGTGGACATCGTCGTCATCGTGGAGAACAACTTCGGCTTCAAGATCAAGCCCGAGGAAATGAGCGGTGTGGTGACGCTGAAAGACTTCTGCGACTACATAGAAGGCAAGGTGGGCGATGGCAAATAGCCAACAGCGACAAAGCCCGCACTCGCTGTGCGAGCATCCCACGGCCGAGTTCCTGCGCTCGATAGACATCCACGAGCTGCTGCCCCAACAGGAGCCCTTCGTCATGGTGGACACGCTGACGGCGCTCACCCCCACGGCGACCGAGACAGAGACCTGCGTAAGGCCCGACAACATCTTCGTGGACGACGGCCAATGGACGGCAACGGGACTGATGGAGAACATCGCCCAGACCTGCGCCGCCCGCATCGGCTACGTCAACAAATACATCTTGGAGAAGAACATCCAGATTGGTGTCATCGGAGCCATCCGCGACTTCTGCGTGGCCGCCCTCCCCACTGTGGGCACAACGGTGACGACGCGAATGGAAGTGGTGGAGGAGGTGATGGGGATGATTCTCGCCCACGCCGAAATCTCCGCCCAAGGAATACGGATAGCCCACTGCGACATCAAGATAGCAATAAAGAACAGTTGAGCCGAACGACGCCCGCCGACGGGCGGGGCGAACCCTTAACGCAAGCAGAATGAAAGAACTCAGGACAAGGAAAGAAATAGAAATCCGTTTCAGCGAGGTCGACTCGATGGGAGTGGTGTGGCACGGCCACTACCCGCTCTATCTTGAGGACGCGCGCGAGGCCTTCGGCAAGGAATATGGCCTGGAATACCAGACCATCTACGGCAACGGATGGTTCGCGCCCATCGTGGAGCTGAACCTGAAATACCACAAGCCGCTGCGCCACGGGCAGATGGCCACCGTAGACATTGTCTACCGCCCCAAGCCGTCGGCCAAGTTGGTGTTCGACTATGAGATTCGCGACGAGGCCGGAGAGCTGTGCGTCGAGGCCCACTCGGTGCAGGTCTTCACCACCGTCGGCGGTGAGCTGTCGTGGGACAATCCCGGATTCTATGCCAAATGGAAAGAACGCTGGATGCAGACGGAACCATAAGATGATATACAAGATAGCCGACAACATCCTGTCGCCGCTCGGGGCCACCACAAGAGACAACCTGCGCGGCGTGGCCAGCGGGGAGAGCCGCCTGGCGGGCCACTCCAGACTGTGGCAGTTGCCCGAGCCCGTCACCGCCTCGCTCTTCCCTGCTGGGGAGAGGATGGACTTTGAGCTTCTGGCCACCACCTCGGCCGCGCGGGCCATCCGCGAGAGCGGCATCGACGTGGCCTCGCCGCGCGCCCTGCTGATACTGAGCAGCACCAAGGGCGACGTGGAACGCCTGACAGCGGCGACGGCCGCAGACGACACCTATGGATTGGCGCCATGCGCGCGCAGAATCGCCAAGAGGTTGGGCTTCACCACGGAGCCCATCGTGGTGTGCAACGCGTGCGTCTCGGGCCTGTCGGCCATCATCTTGGCGGAGCGGCTCCTGCGCTGCGGCTTCTACGACTATGCGGTGGTGTGCGGCGCAGAGGTGCAGAGCCGGTTCATCGTCTCCGGCTTCCAGTCGCTCAAGGCCATGTCGGCGCAGCCCTGCCGCCCCTTCGACATGGAGCGCGCGGGCATGAACCTCGGCGAGGCGGCCGCCACCATCGTCTTCGCACGCCACAGGCATACCGGCTCCAACTGGGGCATAGCCTGCGGGGCGGCCAACAACGACGCCTTCCACATCAGCACCCCCCACCGCCAGGGCGAGGGACTGCGCCTGGCGCTGGCCGCCGTAGGCGAAGCTACCTCCCCAGGCTCGCTGGCTTTTGTCAACGCCCACGGCACCGCCACCCTCTTCAACGACCAGATGGAGTCGGTGGCGATGGAGCGGGCGGGCCTAAGCGCCATTCCCGTGGTTGGGCTGAAAGGCTACTATGGCCACACCATGGGAGCGTCGGGGGTGGTGGAGACAGCACTCTGCATGGCAGCCTTGGACGAGGGATGGATTCCGGCCACGCGCGGCTTCCAGGAGTTGGGGGTGTCGGGCAAGATTCGGGTGACGCGAGAGGCCCTGCCCACCAACAAGCGGAGTTTCGTGAAGACCCTCTCCGGCTTTGGCGGCTGCAATGCGGCCATCCTCGCCGTCAAGGGAGCCACGGATTCCGGGCCTCAGCCACAGCGCGACTGTTGGCACATGACACATCGGGTGACGCTCTCGCCCACTGGGGCCAACGTAGACGGCCACCGAATCGCCACAACGTCGACGGGCGACGCTCTGCTGCGCGAGCTCTATGAACGCCGCGTGGGCGAATACCCCAAGTTCCACAAGATGGACCCGCTCTGCAAATTGGGCTTCCTCGCTACCGAGCTGCTGCTCCAAGCCGAGGGAGAGGGGCGAAGAAAGGACTGCCAAGACCGCGCCGTGGTGCTGATGAACCGGTCGTCGTCGGTCGCCGCCGACTTGGACTATCTGCGCTCCATTAGACCCGAAAGCTACTTTCCCTCTCCCTCCCACTTCGTCTACACGCTGCCCAACATCGTGACGGGAGAAATAGCCATTCGCAACCTCTACAGGGGCGAGACGGCTTTCTACATCCTGCCGGAGAAGGATGCGGACCTGATGCGCCAAATCCTCACGGCCACCGCCTGCGACTCCCGAACGGAGAGCATCATCGGAGGATGGGTGGACTATCGGAGCGGCGAGGACTTCGAAGCCGACATCCTGTTAGGTGTTAGGTATTAGGGGTTAGTTATTAGGTGTTAGGTGTTAGGAGCTATTTGGCTAATCGCTAAAAGTCAGCAAGGAGGGGGGCAAAGCCATTATGCATGAACAAGGAAACTACGAATTATCAATTATGCATTATAAATGATTAGGATGGAAGAACTGAAGAAACAACTGAAGGAGCAAATCATCCAGGCGCTCAACTTGGAAGAGTTGAGCCCTGGAGACATCGAGGACGACGCGCCACTCTTTGGCGGCGGACTGGGGCTCGACTCCATCGACGCGCTGGAACTCATCGTACTGCTTGAGAAACAATACGGCATACGGTTGAAGACTGCCGCCGAAGGCAAGGACGTGTTCAAGAGCATCAACGTCATGGCCGACTACATCAACGCGCACCGAAAGAAATAACACAGGCCGATGGACACTGCCAACATTGTCATCACCGGAGCAGGCATCGTCTGCGCCATGGGCTGCAACCTCAAGGAGGTGGCCGAGTCGCTCCGTAGGCAACACAGCGGCGTGGGCAGGATGCGCTTCCTGCAGTCGGCCCACCAGGAGCTGCCCGTGGGAGAGGTGGCGATGGACAACGCCGACATGAAACACCGGCTCCACATAGACCCCTCACGGGAAGTGAGTCGCACGGCCCTGATGGGCATGATGGCGGTGGGCGAGGCCTTGGCCAACGCCCATCTGCAACCCACTGACGGACTGCGCGTGCTGCTCGTCTCGGGAACGACCGTGGCAGGAATGGACATCACCGAGAACCACTACGCCAGCATGGCAGAGGGCGGCGACGCCTCGTGCCTGCTCCAGCACGACTGTGGGGCTTCCTCGCAGCTCATCGCCGACCACTTCGGCCTGTTCAGCGACGTGGCCACCATCAGCACGGCGTGTTCCTCGGCAGCCAATGCCATCCTCTTCGCCTCGATGCTGCTGCGGGCGGGCAAGGCCGACGTTGTTGTGGCGGGAGGCACAGAGGCGCTGACGCGCTTTCACCTCAACGGTTTCCGCTCGCTCCTGATTCTCGACCACGAGCGTTGCAGACCCTTCGACGAGAGCCGGGCAGGACTCAACCTTGGCGAGGGGGCTGCCTACGTGGTGATGGCGCGCGAGCAGACGGCTGCCCAGCGGCAGATGCCCGTCAGCGCCTATCTCAATGGATGGGGCAATGCGTGCGACGCCTTTCACCAGACCGCCACTTCGCCCGAGGGCGAGGGACCATTCCTCGCCATGCGCGAGGCACTTGCCCAGGCAGGATTGGACACCCACGACATCGACTACATACACGCGCACGGCACCGGCACACCCAACAACGACGCCACAGAGAGCCGCGCCCTCCACCGCCTATTCGGCACGGAGCTTCCTCCCCTGTCGAGCACCAAGGCGCTGACGGGCCACGCCACGAGCGCCGCCGGCGCCATCGAGACCGTCGTCAGCCTCATCGCCCTACAAGAGGGACTCATACCCGGCAACCTCGGATTCAGCCACCCCTTCGAGGGAGGCCCAGTGCCCCCATCCGCCAACCGCCCGGCCAACCTCCGCCACGTGATGGTCAACTCGTTTGGTTTCGGCGGCAACGACACCTCGCTCATCCTCTCCACAACCCCAACCATCGGGCCAAGCCGTGGCCGCTATGGCGACGGCGCAGTGGCCGGAGCCTCCACGCTCACCGACGCTGTGGAGCTGCCGGCCTTGAGGGAGTTTGTGGCGCCCATGGCCACGCGCCGCATGAGCCGAGTGGTGAAGGCGGCCCTGCTCACCTCGATGCGCGCGCTGAAAGCCGGCGGCATCGCCACGCCCGACGCCATCGTCACCGCCACCACCTACGGCTGCATCGACCACAGCCTGCAACTGCTCGACGCCATGGCCCATCAGGGCGAGGACGCCGTGAGCCCGTCGCTCTTCATGCAGAGCACCCACAACACCATAGGCAGCGCGGTGGCCATCCACACCCGCTGCCACGGCTTCAACCTCACTTTCTCGCAAGGCGCGGCATCGAGAGACTGGGCCCTGCTCGCCGCGCGGATGCTCATCGAGGGCGGCCACTGCCGCAATGTGCTGGTGGGCATCCACGACGAGTCAACGCCCCTGCTCAGCGACGCCCTGCGGCGGATAGGCAAGCAGCCTCCCGCCGACCTCCATTCCGAATCAATCCTGCTCTCATGTGGAAAATAGTCACCTGCGCCACCGTGCAGAGTCTCCTGCTCGTGGCCGCCCAGACATCGCTCAAGTTTGCCCTGCTGCGCATGGCGCCCTTTGGTTGGAACCGCCGCTTCTGGCTGTCGGTGCTGACCAACTGGCAGTTTGCCCTCAGCGGCGCGCTCTTCGCCGCCTGCTCCCTGCTGTGGATGTACATGCTGAGGCATTTCCCCTTCAGCACCGTCTATCCGCTCATCAGCCTGAGCTACGCCTTCGGCATGGTGGGCGCCATCGTGTTCTTCCACGAGACCGTAGGCCCCAGCAAGTGGCTCGGCGTGGCGCTCATCATGGCGGGCTGCCTCCTGATTGCAAAATAACAAACACAACAATGCGAAAGATACTATTCCTTTTCCTCGCCCTGCTGATGCTCTGCCCCGACAACGTGCGGGCCCAGCGCGTCAACGAGGCTGCCGTGAAACGGCAAATCGCCCAAGCGGCGGCCAAGGTCCGCACGCTGCAGTGCGACTTCGTGCAGACCAAATACGTGAAGATGCTCAACGACAAGATGGTGGCAAGCGGCAAGATGTACTACCAGAAGAGCGACTGCCTGCGCTGGCAGTACACCGCGCCCTACTCCTACACGTTCATCATCAACGGCCCGCGCGTCAATATCCGTCGCGGACAGCGCAGCGACGTCATCAACGTGAACCAAAGCAAGATGTTCAAGGAGATCGCCCGCATCATGATGAACAGCGTGGTGGGCAAGAACCTCAACGACTCCAAGGACTTCCGCACCACCATCACCGCCGACGGCGCCAATTACCTGGCCACGCTCTATCCCCTGCGCAAGCAGATGAAGGGTATGTTCTCCAGCATCGTGCTGCACATCAACAGCCGCCAGTCGATGGTGACGCAGGTGGACCTCCACGAGAAGAATGGCGACCGCACGGTCATCCAGCTCCGCAACACCACAATAAACCGCCCCATCAATGCCCAGATTTTCAACATCCGCTAAGCTCTTGGCCGTCCTGCTGCTCTCAGCCACCGCGGCATGGGGGCAGACGCGCTTCCCCACAGCCCATGGCGACCGCATGAGCTACAATGCGCTCATCGAGTTGCCACGCGGCTACATGAGCGGCATCTGCATGATGGTGAACAGCAACGACACCATACGCGGCAGCCTCTTCAACGAGTTTGGCATCTCGGCCCTCGACTTCACCTATCTTGCGGGCAAGCGAAGGGTGAGGCTCCACCACGTGGTGGGGCCGCTCAACCGCTGGTACCTCAAGCGCGTGGTGAGCCACGACCTCGCCCGACTCTTCGAGGCGATGCAGCGCGGCGACAGCACCTACACCAACGAGCGACGCAACATACGCTATCAACTAACGCCCATCAGCAATGACTCTGAAGAATAACCTTTACCGCATCGAGAGCCTGCCCGAGGCCAACTGCCCGCAGCCCGCCTACGGGGTGAGGCTCCTGCCCGAATGCCCCATCTACAAGGCCCACTTCCCCGGGCATCCCGTCACACCGGGCGTGTGCACCGTGCAGATGGCCGTGGAGATCTTGGCCTGCCACCTGGGCTTTCCCCTCAGGCTCACTGCGGTGAAGAACGTGAAGTTCCTCTCCATCCTCTCGCCCGAGGAGACCCCGCGGGTGGAGCTGCGCATCCTGAAATGCACGCCCCTCGACGCGAAGACGGTGAAGGCGCAGGTGGCGGTGGAGGCGCAAGGAGAGCAAAAGGCCAAACTATCCTTCAGTTGTGAGAAAGCAGAGTGACTATAGCCAGCAGGAGCTGCGCCAGTTGTTCCGCGAGCGGGGCATCTGCGTGGTCATTCCCACCTACAACAACGTGGGGAGCATCCGGCGTGTGGTGACCGAGGCGCAACAGTTCTGCAGCGACATCATCGTGGTGGACGACGGCAGCACCGACGACACCATGGCCACGCTGCGCTCCATCCCCGGCATCACGATAGAAGCCCTTCCCCACAACCGCGGCAAGGGACACGCCCTGCTGACAGGATTCCGACGCGCGCTGCAGAAGGGTTTCGCCCATGCCATCACCATGGATGCCGACGGCCAGCACTACGCGTCGGACCTGCCGCGGTTTCTCCAGGCCAACATCGACCATCCCGGCTCGCTCATCGTGGGCAGCCGACAGTTTGGCGACGCCGTGCGCTCCAAGGGCAGCGTCTTCGCCAACCGCCTCTCCAATTTATGGTTCTTCGTGCAGACAGGGCGCCGGCTTCCCGACACGCAGACCGGCTTCCGCCTCTATCCCCTGCGAAGACTCCACTTCCTGTCCCTGCTCACCAACCGCTACGAGGCCGAGTTGGAGCTCCTCGTGGGAGCTTCGTGGGCGGGCATATCCCTTGTCGACATCCCCGTCAACGTCTTCTACCCACCCGCAGCCGAGCGCGTGAGCCATTTCCGCCCGCGCGCCGACTTCCTGCGCATCACGCTGCTCAACTGCGTGCTGTGCCTCCTGGCCGTCGTCGTGGGGCTTCCCCTCCGCATCCTGCGCTTCCTCGACAAATGGGGGCGCACCCTCTTCTCCCTGCTCTTCTTCCTGTTCTTCTCGCTCGCGGTCATCACGCCCGGCGTGTGGCTCTACGTCCACCTCGGCTCCATGACCAACGCCAAACGCTATCGGCTCCACCAGCTCATCTGCCGGCTGGCACGCATGGTGATGCTGCGCCTCGGCATCCCCGGCGTGAGGTTTGGCTACGACATGGCGCCCGGCACCGACTTTGACGATCCGCACATCATCATCTGCAACCACCAGTCGCACCTCGACCTGATGTGCATGCTCATCTTCACGCCCCGCATTGTGTTCCTCACCAACGACTGGGTGTGGCGCAACCCCTTCTACGGCTTCCTCATCCGCCACGCCGAGTACCTGCCCGTGAGGGAGGGACTGGAGGCGCTGATGCCCCAACTGCGCACACTCGTGGAGCGGGGCTACAGCATAGCCGTCTTCCCCGAGGGCACGCGCTCGCCCGACGGCCGCATAGGACGCTTCCACCAGGGAGCCTTCTATCTCGCCCGCGAGCTGCACCTCGACATCCTGCCCATGATTCTCTACGGCACAGGTCACGTGCTGCGCAAGAAGACCTACCACCTCAACCGCTGGCCCATATATATAAAGGTAGGGGCTGCCGTGGATCAGGAGGAGCTGCGGCGGCTTGGCGGCCTGCGCGAACAGGCCAACACCCTGCGCCACCGCTACGAGAGGGAATACCAAAACATCTGCAATGACATCGAACAACACATCTGACTCGCGCCGCCGCGTCGTCATCATCGGCAGCGGACTGGGAGGACTGGCCTCAGGCATCATCCTGGCGAAGAACGGCTACGAAGTGACCGTCCTCGAACAGGCCGCCCAGCCCGGAGGCTGTCTGCAATGCTTCCGCCGGGGGGAGGCGGTGTTTGAGACGGGCATGCACTATGTGGGCAGCGCCCTGCCGGGACAAACGCTCTGGCGGCTGCTGCGCTATCTCGAAGTGATACCCGCCGTCAGGCTGTCGCAGCTCAATCCCCGTGGCTACGACGTCATCGCCTTGGGCGGCCAACGCTACCCCATCGCCAACGGAAAGGAGAATCTCATCGAGGGACTGGCGCGGTGGTTCCCCACGCAGCGCGACGCCCTCTGGCGCTATTGCGACACGGTGGAGGCGGTGGCCAACGCCTCATCGCTCCACACCCTGAGGTTCGACCACACCAACGCGACCCTCAGCACCCAGTTCCAACTCCACTCCATCGACGAGGTGATAGGCGGCATCGTAGCTGACCCGCAGCTGGCCCGCGTGCTTGTGGGCAACCTGCCACTCTATGCCGCACAAAAGGGCAAGACCCCCTTCTCCGTCCATGCCTTCATAGCCGACTTCTACAACCAGAGTGCCTTCCGCTTCGTGGGCGGCTCGGGCAAGGTGGCGGAGGCCCTCGTGGCCGCCCTGCTGCGCCATGGAGGCCGACTGAGGACCCGCAGCAAGGTGGCTCGCATCGTGTGCGACGAGGCTCACGCCGTGGCGGTGGAGACCGGGCAGGGAGAGCGGATCGACTGCGACTACGTCATTTCCGACACCCACCCCAAGCGCACATTGGACATGGTGTCGTCCAACATCATCCGTCCGGCGTTCCGCCATCGGGTAGAGAACCTGCCGCAAACCACGGGAGTATTCTCGCTCTACCTCCAGTTCAAGCCCGAAAGGGTGGCCTACATGGACCACAACTTCTTCGGCTACAGCAGCCCCTCGCCCTGGCATTGCGAGGAATACGACGACCAGTCGTGGCCCAAAGGCTATCTCTACATGCACTTCTGCGACGAAGAGGGCCAACGCTATGCGCGGACGGGCGTGGTGCTGTCGTATATGAACTATGAGGACGTGGCCCGCTGGGCGGCGACGACTGTGGGAAAGCGGGGCGAGGACTACGAGGACTTCAAGGAGCGAAAGGCGCAGAGGCTGCTCAAGGCCGTGGAGCGCGACTTCCCCGGCCTCGGCCAGGACATCGCGCGCCACTACACCGCCACTCCCCTCACCTATCGCGACTACACGGGCACCGAGCGGGGAAGCCTCTACGGCATCGCCAAGGACGCCCACTCCCTCGCCGCGTGCCGCATCCCCCATCGATGGAAGATTCCCAATCTGCTGCAGACGGGGCAGAACATCAACTCCCACGGCATGTTGGGCGTTCTCGTGGGCGCCATCGTCACCTGCTCCGAACTCGTGCGTCCCGAAGATATCTACAAGGAGCTTCTATAGCCCCATGGGCAACGCGCACCCCGCATTTCCGCCTGAAGCTCCCGGCGTGTCAGTCCGCATACCAGGCCTTCAGCCAAATGGGCCACCACCGTACCATACCTTCTGGAACTCATTGTCGATTGTTCAAGTTGTGTGTCGGTTGTCCCATTGCTGTGCTACGGTTGTCCCATTGCTGTGCTACGGTTGTTCTATTATTGTGTGACAGTTGTCACACAACTTGGACTTCCGATGCCTTCTGTACCGCACCAGCTGTTGTCAATCCTTATGGAGTTG
>SFCY01000142.1 GCA_004558865.1 Bacteroidales bacterium | reverse complement strand
CGCACATGTATCAACCAAATATAAAAGTAATGTTTAACCGGGTCAACCAACATTAAAAATAAGGCTTAAAGTAGTCAACCAAAAACGTTAAACTACAGATGTTATGTTTGAGGGAGGGCTTCCCAAGTTGTGTGGCAATTGTCGCGATAGTCTGTGACAACTGCCACGATAGTCCGTGGCAATTGTCGCGATAGTCCGTGACAACTGTCACAGACTATGAATAAGGCCAGTTCTAATGGTCGGGTTCCCAACTTCCGACCCTCTTTTGTCTCCTCGGCCATAGGCTACCAACTTTCCCCGTTCTCTTGTCTAATACAAAAAAATCCATTGCCGCCATTCGTGTTGTGCGAATTTTTCCTATCTTTGCACTGTCGTGATGGACTCTTGCTTGATTTTCAGCGCCACTAAGTCAAGCGGAGTCCCACCACGGCAAGCATAAGGGGCAGCCTGCTGCCCGTATGCGGTGAAGAAAAGTATTACTACAGTGGTGCGTCATTAAGGACAACAGCATCTATGAAGAAGCTCTTTACCTTTGGTTTTATGATGTTGGCTTCGGTGGCTGTCTTAGCCGCTGGCCAACCACAAAGAAACAGACCCTTTGAATCGAAAGTGCGAACCGCCAGAAGCATCAAGGCAAACAGCGTGAGGCCACTGGGCAGTGTGTTGAGGAGCGAGGGCGACGGAATCATCAGCTCGCAGCCCTCCGGCACGCTCTATGCCAACTATGCCCGCGACGGCATTGGATGGTATGCCTACATGGGATCGGGCTACGCCACGCCCTATTATGCCTACTTGGGGCGTGTGGTCGTGGACGGGAACGATTATTACTTCCTGAATCCTTTCAACACGCTCAGCACCGACACCTGGGTCAAGGGCACCCGCAAGGGCGACGTCATCACCGTGAAGACTCCTCAGCCCATATTGGAATATACCGACAGCGAGACGGGACAGCCCACCGTGCTCTATGCCAAGCGACTGGTGTGGAACAGCGACTCCACCAGTTTCCAGCCTGACACGCTGGCCGATGGAAGCGTGGATTATGACATCACTTTCCGCGTGAGCGGCGACTCCATCATTCAGACCGACGGCGGCCAGCTGGCCCTTTGCTCGGAGGGCAATGACTGGTATGGCTATGGCGACGAGCAGGTGGTCTACAGCCTCGTCACCGACAAGGAGAACGTGGCGCCCGATGGCCTCAACTTCTCCACCTATACGCTTGCCTACAAGGCGCAGGACGGCACGGCCGACACGTTGGTGGCCAAGGTGGCACTCACCGACGACCGGGTCTACCTCACCGACCTCTATCCCAACCTCCACAGCTGTGTGGTGGGTACAAGGCAGGGCAACACCGTGACCTTCCCCTCGGGCCAATACTTGGGCGCCAACAGCTATTACAAGTCCCACCTCTATTTCGTGGGGGCGACGGCCTGCAAGGTCTACGACCCCGTGTATGAGGAGACCTACGACAGCTATTCAATCAACGACAAGGTGACGTTCACTATTGGCGAGGGCAACGTCCTCTCTTCCGACAGCACTTATCTGCTCAATGCAGGCAAGAGCCTGCTCTACTACGTGCAGGACTTCGCAACCCCCAAGCTGGTTCCCTTCGTGGCCAAGGCGGCGACGCCCCTCGCCCCCTATTCGCTCGATGCCGACCTCAGCAATGAGCCTACAAGTGGGTTGAACTACGTGTCGTTCTACATGGACAAGGTCGACACCCAAGGCAACTTCATCGATCCTGCCCTCTTGTCTTACCAGCTCATTATGGCCGATGCGGATGGCAGCAACCAGCAGCCTTACACTTTCTATGCCGACACCTATTCTGGACTGGGCGACGACACGGAGAGCATGGCCTACAACTTCACCAATGGCTACAACATTCAGGGTTCTTGGAACCAGCGCATGGTCATCCTCTACGATGAAATCTACGGACGCCTCGGTGTGCGCTCCGTCTACACCGTGGCGGACGAAGCCCGCTACTCGGATGTGGCCTGGTTTGTCACCCAAGGAATCTCCAACGTGACCAGTCCCGATGCTGGCGTTGGCCGCGTGGAGTATTACGATTTGGCCGGTCGCCGGCTGGCTGTCCCCGGCCGTGGCCTCTGCATCCGTTCTGTGACCTACTCGGATGGGACGGTGAAGAATATGAAGCTTCTTAGGCCGTAGCCCATCACAACGGCAAGTGAGCGCAAGGAAGTGCGTCGGCCTTAACAAGAGAGCCTCCAGACGGAATGTCTGGAGGCTCTTCTTGGTTCGTGAGGGAAGCGGCTCTCACCTATGTGCCAACTTCAATCACCCAAAAAAGTAATGGGTGTGGCCTTTGCGTCCTTTGCGCCTTTGCGGGATGATGACAAGTACCCCCCCCCTGCAGTTGGATACTATGTTGGGACAAGGCTGGGGGACGCCCTATTGTTGGCAGTTCCTTAGGAATTCTGTCATTTCCTTCTCGTGGAGGCGTACACTCTTGTAGAGCGCCATTTGGTTCTGCGCCCTTACCAAGTTGTGTGTTGGGTATTCCACTTTCCAGTATTTGTCGCCATTCAGATAGTCCCACAGGAAGCGCACGCTCTGCATGAAGGGGAACAGGGCGGTGGCGAAGGGAAGGTTGTCGCGCTCAATGGGCAGGAGGAACTGGCGGGTCGACTCCAGGTAGCCTTGGGCGAAGGAGCGGAAGATGTCCATGTTGAATCCCACACGGTTGAGGTCGGGACAGTCCTCGGCCACAAAGTTCGCCGCCGTGCGCAGGAAGTCGCCAAAGTCGGAGAACACGAAGCTGGGCATCACTGTGTCGAGGTCTATCACGCACAGGGGATTGCCCGTCTCTGCGTCGTAGAGCATGTTGTTTACCTTTGTGTCGCAGTGGCAGATGCGTTTGGGCAGCTGCCCCTCGCGATAGAGCCGCTCGGCCTTGCACATTTCCTCCATGTCGGCCTCCATGTCGCGCAGCAGTTCCCTCACCTCGGGCTGGCCCACCCTTTGGGCAAGGTTGTTGTCCACGGCCTCGCGCAGCATCCTCGCCTTGAGTTCCATGTTGTGGAATCCCGGTATGGTTTCGCCCAAAGGCTCCTTCAGGTCGGCGAGCATGCTCTCAAACTCGCCGAAAGCCCTGCCGGCCTCCAACGATGTGCGGGGTGTGACCCGCTCCAGAGTCTGTGAGCGCGGGATGAACACGGACAGCCGCCAATAGCGACCGTCCTCGTCGTGGAGATAGGATTTGCCTTCATGGGTCTTCACGAAGCGCAGCACCCTGCGGTCGAGGTCGGTCTCGCCTCGGTCGGCGAGTTTCCGCCGGATGTGGTCCGTCACGGTGGTGATGTTGTGCTGCAGAAGCTCCACGTCGGTGAAGACGGAGTCGTTGATTCGTTGCAGCACATAGTCGGGACACGAGTCGCCCGTGGTGGTGACTTTCAAGGTGTCGTTGATGAGTCCGTTGCCGAGAGGCTTCACGTCGGCCACTGTTCCCTCTGTCAGGAAGTGGCTCAGAATGGAATTGTAGTTTGGTGTTGTAGGCATGATGTATTGGTTGGGCGCCATGGTGGAGTGGGGGGGGCATGGTGCCTGTTCCGCTTTCTCTGTGGCGTCGTCGTTGTTTAAGGTTCAGGGGTTGCCCCCGCGTCGTCGGCCTGGCTCTTGGCGGCGGTGGGGGTAGGATTTGTCCACGCCAGCCCCGTTGGGGCCTGCCCGCCCAGCCCTCGCCCGGTGGCGGGTAGTGCCGAGACATCGGCGAATCGCCCGCAAAGTTACGAATAAAAAGTGAGAACGCGGCATTCCGTCGCCTTGATTTTCTATAGGCTGGTTCTATAAATTAGGTTGAGTCGTATTGGCCTACTGCCCACCTTTTCTCGCCATGGCAGAGTCCAAGCAAGCTTGGCTCTGCTCATTTGGCTTATCGAAAAGATTGTGCCCAGCGCCCACCTTTTCTCGCCATGGCAGAGCTCAAGCGAGCTTGGCTCTGCTCATCTGGCTTATCGAAAAGGTTGTGCCCAGCGCCCACCTTTTCTCGCCATGGCAGAGTCCAAGCAAGCTTGGCTCTGCTCATTTGGCTTATCGAAAAGGTTCTGCAAAAATTTACGAATTTGGATGTCCCAATGACGAAAACAGGAAAAGAAAATAATAATGATGTATTTACAAGGTGTGACACAATACGGCGCACCTTTCTTGTATCTTTGCATCGTGAACTATAAAGATGTAACGATATGACAGTATCAGAATTATTTAAGAAGTATGACTTTGAAAGCATACTACCGCATTTAAATCACCTCTTTATGGTGAATAGTGGGCGGCATTTCTCTGACACGAGTATTGAGGTGTTCAAAGGTCTTTATAAAAAATGGACCGAGTGCGAGACAAAACCTACGAATCGCCATATCCGACTTGTATCTCGTTGGGAGCATACAAGTCCTTCCATTGATATGAATTGCCATGTTAAAGAGAAAAATGTTTTTTGCTATGCAGTAGCAGACTAGAAAGATATGATCGAGGTACTGGGCATGAAAGTGAGAGTAGATAAAGACGTTGAAACCAGCGAAGTGGAATCGGCTGCTGGTCTTTTCTGGGGAATGAACTATTATGGTCCTAAAGACAATGGATAGTTGTACTAAATTATGTTAATACGCTCTATTATTCAAAATAAAGTCGTATTTTTATCGTACCTAAAAGAAATAAAGAACATGATTAATGGATTTAAGGTTATAACCCTCTGTGGTAGCACCCGTTTCAAGGAAGAATTCTTGGAAGCGCAAAAGCGTCTGACACTTGAAGGCAACATCGTTATTTCTGTGGGGCTGTTTGGTCATTCTGGGGATGATGTGGTATGGACAGAGGGCGTAAAAGATATGTTGGATCGCCAGCATCTGGCAAAGATTGACTTGGCAGATGAAATCTTTGTCATCAATGTGGGTGGCTATATTGGTGATAGCACAAGGCGTGAAATCGCTTATGCAGAATACAAAGGCAAGTCAATAGCATACCTTGAAAGCTGCAGAAAGCCTGGCATTTATGATAACTACGCTGCACTTGGCGAACTTCATAAAGCAGGAAGGATCTCTGATGATTCCCTGACCCAGCGGTTGCTGGACAATGGGGTGGATGTGAACGGAACAGTTCCCGACGGTTCGGGGATGATACTATCCATTCTTCTGACCTATATTCTTCCGGTGCTGCTGATGTGGGTGCTTTTAAGCTTTCTGTTCCGCAAGATATCCAAAAGCAGCGGTGGAGTTATGGGAGTGGGAAAGAGTAATGCCAAGGTCTATGTGGAAAAGGAGACCGGCGTAGCCTTCCGGGAC
>SFCY01000141.1 GCA_004558865.1 Bacteroidales bacterium | reverse complement strand
GCCTTACGAGCAAGCTCGACGGCTACCCCGTCACTTCAGAACCACACCTTTGGAGGCAAGCCTGCCCATGACGAAAATCGCTATCGCGTAAAATTGCGCCCTAACGCATAAAATCCTACGGCATAAAGCTTCAAGTCAAGGCTTTCCAAACCGCTTTTGGGCAGATGCAAGGATGCGCTGATTTATGCGCCTTTTTGTTGTGGAGGAAGCCACAGCTTGTGCCATCGTGTCAGCCTGCGCGTGCCACCCTGTCACCTTTCCTGCATTGGTATGCTTGTTGCAACTCATTGGGCGTAGACAAACATCAAACGATTAAAACAAATAGGAGAACATAATATGTACAACAGAAATTTTTGGCTTCCAGAAGTGTTCAACGACTTCTTTGACAACACAGACAAGGTCCCGGCCAAGGCTACAGCCCCCGCCATCAACGTGCTTGAGACCCCCACATCCTACATCGTGGAGCTTGCAGCTCCCGGACTGAGGAAAGAGGATTTCAACATCAATGTGAACCAGGAGGGCAACCTCACCATCAAGATGGAGAACCATAGCAAGGCCACCGAGGAGCAGGCCCACTACCTGCGCCGCGAGTTTTCCTACACCACCTACGAGCAGACGCTTATCCTGCCCGACGAGGTGGACAAGAACAAGATTGGCGCACGCGTGGCCGATGGCATCCTCACCGTCACCCTGCCCAAGATTCAGCAACAGGAGCAGAAGGTAGGCCGACAGATAGAGATTGGTTAGACCGACGATTGTCGTCCCGACCGCCGGCCATCGGCGGGCAGGGGCATGGATGTCCGCGACGGATGTTCCGACAATACTCATTGAAAGTAATAAGTTGTGTGATTGTTAGTTTTCACCCCGAATATGCCACATATTCGGGGCTTTTTTTGTATTTTTGCAGCGCGTGGGGCGGTTCGGCCTCTCGCGGGGCTTGCCGCGCCAAGCCGCCAGCCCCTTTGCGGCTCGCCGCCCCGTCCACCAATGAAATGATACGTAAACAACAACTATGACACATTTACTCTTATTTTCCCTTGCCTCATCTTCGCTGATCCTGCAGATTGTCCTCATCGCGGTCAGCATCTTCGTCGTCATCAAGGGCGCCGATGCCCTCACTTCGGGCGGCGTGTCGCTGGCCCGCCGCATGAACATCCCGCAGATTGTCATCGGCCTCACCATCGTGGCCATGGGCACGAGCATGCCCGAGTTTTGCGTCTCCTTTGTCTCCGCCCTCAAAGGCACGCCCGACCTCGCCGTGGGCAACATCGTGGGCAGCAACATCTTCAATTCCCTCTTCATCGTGGGCTGCGCCGCTCTGGTGGCGCCCATGACCATACTCCACTCCACCGTGAGGCGCGACATCCCCTTTGCCCTCGTGTCGTCGGTGATGCTTCTCATGATGTGTCTCGACTCCACCATCTCGCGCCTCGACGCGGCCATCCTCTTCCTGTTCTTCGTCGTGTTCATGGTCATCACCGTGCGCGGCGCCCGCCAGGGCGGCGATGCCGAGGAGGCCCAACAGGCCGAAGAGAAGCCCAAGAGTCCGGCATGGGCCGCCGCCATGATTGTGGTGGGACTGGCCCTGCTCATCGGTGGCAGCAACGTGTTTGTCGACAACGCCTCGGCCCTGGCCTCTTCCCTGGGCGTGAGCGACGCCGTCATCGGCCTCACCATCGTGGCCTGCGGCACGTCGCTGCCCGAGCTGGCCACGAGCGTGGTCTCGGCCCGCAGGGGACAGAGCGGCATCGCAATTGGCAATGTGTTGGGCTCCAACGTGTTCAACATCCTGATGATTCTCGGCATCACGGGAATCATCCAGCCCATGCAGATTTCGGGCATCACATCGGTGGACCTCTCCATGCTCGTGGCCTCGATGATTCTGCTCTGGCTTTTCAGCTACACCAAATACACCCTCAGCCGCTGGGAGGGGGCGGTGTTGGTGGCGGTGTTCTTGGGCTACATCAGCTGGCTGGTGGCCAACGCGTAGACCCTTGCAAATGAACCATTGACAATTCAACCAACATCTAAAAGACAACAATATGGAAGTAGGAACAAAAGCACCCGACTTTCTCGGGCTCGACGAGAATGGCAACGAGATTCACGTGAGCGACTTCAAAGGCAAGAAGCTCGTACTCTATTTCTATCCCAAGGACTCCACGTCGGGCTGCACCCAAGAGGCCTGCAACCTGCGCGACAACTACGAGCGGTTCTTGGCCAAGGGCTACGCCGTGGTGGGCGTGAGCGTGCAGGACGCCAAGAGCCACCTCAAGTTCAAGGCCAAGAACAACCTGCCCTTCCCTCTGATAGCCGACACCGACATGAAGCTCAACGAGGCTTTCGGCGTGTGGGGCGAGAAGTCGATGTATGGACGCAAGTATATGGGAACTTTCCGCACCACCTTCATCATCAACGAGGAAGGCGTGGTGGAGCAGATTTTCGGACCGAAGCAAATCAAGGTAAAGGACCATTCCAACCAGATTCTCGGCAGCGAGTAGCCTCCGGCCCGGTGAACGCATGAAAAAAGTCCGCCCATAAAAGGGGGCGGACTTTTTTTATGCGTTCATCTTTGGGGGGGTGGTCTCCTTCTGTGACGGTTGTTCTATTGCTGTGTGGCGGTTGTTCTATTGTTGTGTGACAATTGTCACACAATCGTGGGACGGTCGACACAGAAGTTGGGCAAGCAGACGGCTATGCTGTACCCACATGCATCAGCTGGTGGGAAGGGTCCAAGATGAATCCCAGCCGGAGACACAGTCTCTTCCTGCTGCCTCTCCTCTGTGTTTGGCCAGGGCTTTCCAAACAGGCGCTGACAGGCGGCTATGTGCCTGCGGCTCTATCCAGACGCACCTCGCCTCCGTCGTTTACCCCCCCCCGAAACAACAGATTAGACATCGGGAAGCGGCTGCCTGTCTTCGACTTCAGTTCCGCCAAGAGCCAGTCGCGGAGATTGTCCTCTGGGGAAAGGCCAAGCTTCTTGCGTATGTTGCCTCTCACGGTGCCCACATTGCTCAGACTCTTCCCCGTGGCCACGGCTATCTCCTTCAAGGTCATGTCCTTCAATATCAGGCGAACCACCTCCAGCTCTGAGGGCGTGAGCTGGGGAAACTCCGCCGCCAAGTCCGTTGCCTGGTCGCGCCGCTCGTTCTGCAGGTAGGCTCCGATGGCTATCAGGTTGTAGCAGGTTTGCTCCGACAGATTGGCCAGCATCTTGCCGTACATCTCGTCTCTGCGGCCAGCTCCCCGACAAAGCTGGATGATCGACACAAGCTCGGCCTTGCCCATGTGGAACATGTCGAGCACACTGTCTTGAAATTGTTTGTAGCCCTTCATGTCGCGGGCAGTGGAGCTGACCAGACGCCGGGTTATCAAGAAATAAACCCAAATGCCAACCATGTAATAGGATGTGAGCAACACAAACTGATTGACCATCACCGATGGGCAGATGACATAAGCCACTCCTATGGAAACCAAATACATTACTAAAATCAGCGTCGGCGCCAATGGCACCAAGGCTACACACACACCAACCAAATTGCAATATGACAGCAACTCATTGATCACCACCAGTTTTTGATGGGCTATCAGCCACGCTGGAGAGGTCATGGCGGCAAGATACACGATGCGGACACACTCGAAGAACTGAAACGGCACGGCCAGCCAGAAGAAAGCCTTGGGCAGACGCAGACGTTTGGAGAGGAAAAGTATAAACACTACAACGGCGGTCAGCCATATCCCTATGGAGATGGCCTTGAGACAAAAATCTTCCTGACCTATGATTCTGAACGCGAAGTGCATGGGCATGCCAAGGATAACAAGGACTTGATATGTCAAGTATACCATCAGCTGCATCTCATCCTTGCGGTCACTACAATGCTTGGCCAAAAAGGAATGTACACGTGCTTTTAAATCTGTGAACATTGGTTTCATGCTGCAAATATACACATTTTAGTTGAGGATTTCGAGAACTTTGCCTCTTTTTGAATCTCTTTTTTAGGTCTTTGCACCAATTTGCAGTCACATTTTTTTTTCTTTATTATTCTATTAACCTAAATTTGCAAGACACCTAAAAAAAAGTACCCACCGATGTCTACCCATACCATCCGAGAGGGAGGGAGAAAGACTGTACGCTTATTCATTTTGTCATTATCAACAAATCAATAAAAAATCGAAAACATGAGACCTTTTCATTTAAAGCTACGTAAATCTAAGTGGCAGCATCCTGTTCTTATTATATTGGCAGGATGCTTTGCAGTGTTGTTTGGCCCGCGGGCCTACGGGCAGAACGTCACCATCTCACCCTCGTCGGGGCACCTTATCGCAGGACTGACCTACACGGGAGAGGTCGGATTCGAACAAGGTTGGTCGTCGCTCTGGCGTCACAACCAGTTGCCACTCACCCTGCATGTATCCGACAAGAAGGATTTAACATCAAGTGGTGTACTGAAGGACCCAGCTGGTAACATCAGCCTTGATAAGAGCCAAAACCTCTATGTCGTGGACGGCGGTGCGTCTGTCAGCACTTTGATGAGCCTCTCGCTCCCCAAGGGCTTCCGCTTCACAGGCTACCGCATAGTGCTGCTCAACAACATTAACGGCAAGACCATCAATAGTGCCAACCATGCTTCTATGTCGAAGCGGTTATATGAGACGGGCAGCACATTTGACTATGAAAATCCGCTGGCTTCCACGGCAAGCATGGGTAGCACAAATGAGACGAAAGACTATGTCATCGAGCGCACCAGCAAGACTGCAAGTGACATGACCAACAACCTCTATTTCTATTTTTGGCATGAAAAAAACGGATTCTATGGCGCAACCATCAAGTCCATCGAACTCTACTTCACCGCCGAGGCCGAGTTCGCGGCCGAGGGCGTGCCGGGAGCTCCCGACGAGATCATCGCCAATGGTGTCAATATGGTGGGCTCTGAGTTCACCACGGGCAAGCTTGACCTTGGCGTGGTGAAGCCCAATACGAACGAAGAGCGGCGCAACCTATTATAGTTACGACTACCAGAACGTCATCGACCTCACGGCCAAGAACTGGCTCTATGAGGAAGATGCCGTGACCGACGGCAAGTTGCCCGAGACCGCCGGCCGCGGAAATATCCAGGTGCTCCGCAACGACGGCCAACTCTACTATGCCCTCGGCAACGGAACCTACTATATCGAGACCCCCACCGAGACGCAGAACCAGAACGGCAAGACCATCCCCTTGGGCTTCCGCATCACGGGCGCCCAAATCAAGGCCCACTATACGATGGAAAGACGGGCACCATTTTGGCAGGAAGGCTTGGCACGATCTACCGCCTCAAGACCGACGGCACGTGGACCACGGGCACAGGCGCGCAGTGGACGCTGACCAAGACAGGTAAGCTGCAGAGCGGCAACCGTTATCTCTCGGTGCAGAAGTCAGGCTCTGGAAATAGAGTACAGTATACTGCCAATGGCACCACCGACATCAATGAGGCCAACAGCTTCACGCTCAGTGACGACGGGCACGTGATGTATGGCGAGCTGACGCTGTCCAAAACGAGCGACAAACAAGCACGCTTCATGAGCGAGGAAGGCTACTACAACACCTTCGCCTCGTGGAACGTCATCAACAGCACCACCACCAACCCCGCCTTCACGCCCTCCGACTTCAAGTTGGAGCTCTATGGCACCAACAAGGACAATGTCAAGGATACGGCCAACGTCAGCAGCAGCAACACCAACGCTACGCTCTCTGTCAGCGGACTGAACAACGACGCTGTGAAGTTCACCATCTCGGGTTTGGCCGATGGCACCAAAGCTCTCATCACCTACAACCTCACGATGGAGCAGCTCAACCCCTTCGTCAACACGCTCGACATCGTGTGCCACTCCAACAAGGCCGAGGGA
>SFCY01000012.1 GCA_004558865.1 Bacteroidales bacterium | reverse complement strand
TCGCGTAAAATTGCGCTTACGCGCATAAAATTCTACGGCAGAAAGCTTCAAGTCAAGGCATTCCCCGCTTTTGGGCAGATGCAAGGATGCGCTGATTTTCCATTACCATTTATTCATTGGCGAAGTCAGGACTATACGAAATGAAACAACATATCCAATCCACGGAAAATATCCATTGAACCTGCATAATTGGCATTTGCCAAGTTGCGGATGACAGAAAAGCGGTCGAACGTTTCTTTAGGGCCGGCACGAGGCACGGCCCCTGCGATAGGGTGTGGCCTTTGCGTTCCTTGCGCCTTTGCGAGACAAGACATAGAGGGATTGATGCGAGCATCCGCAGCATATACTCAAATGCTTGTATCTTCTTGGGTGATTATTCCCCTCCCTTCGGAGGGAGGGGTTAGGGGTGGGTCTTTGGGTTAGGGGTGGGTCTTTGGGTTTAGGGGCGGGTTCCTTTAGAACCGGCGCAAGGCGCGGTCCCTGCAGTTGGATGTTTGGGGACAATCATAAAAAATAGGGGACACAACGCTGTGCGTCGTGCCCCCCTGGCGATATTAATAAGTGAAGAATCACTTCAGAATCTTCCTGGCCGTACCGTCGGCATTGCGAAGGATGTAGACTTGTCCCTTCTGCATAGAGCTGACGCGCTGCCCACTGAGGTTGTACACGGCAGCCTGCGTGAGACCCGTAGCTCCCTTGACCGGCTTCACCGCCGTGAGGTCAGCTCCCATGAGCGTCACCTCTATCGTGTAGTAGTTGCTCAGGTCGTCGCTCATCACCACATAGTCGATGCAAGAGGGCTCCTCTTTGTCAATCTCGGAGAGGACGACAGAGTGGGGAGCGACTTCGAGCTGGATGTCGCCCGGCAGAATCTTCTTGCCCGCGGCGTTGAATGTGACCTCGCAGTCGTTCTCCTCATCAAACACAAGGTCGCGCTTCTCCCCATTGAAGGTGATGCTCCTTACGTAGTTGTTGTAGATGAGTTCGGCGTCGTCCACATAGAGCGTGTCGGTGCTGCCCTCCCCGGGGTCGGCGTTGGTGGAGATGGTGGCGAGGATGGCTCGTCCCGTGGCGTTGTTGGCCTTATAGGAGTCGTAGTCGAAGGGGATGGTGATGCGCTGCCACTGGTTGTTGTTGCTCTCTATCCTGTTGTTGCGTGCCACGGCAAGGATGTTGTTGAACTCCTGCTTGCCTGTGGGCTCCTGGTAGTAGGTGCCGTCGGTGATGACGGCGCTCACGGTGGCGTAGGGATGCTCGGCGTTGGGCGTGCCCTGCTTGAACTTCACCCAGATGGCGAGCGAGTCGGGCTGGCCGTTCATATACTGATAGAAAGGATCACCCTTGGCATCGGTTCCCGTAGAGTCGAGCGAGAGCCAAGCGCAGTTTGTGGAGTCGGTGGCTGAGGGCGAGCCCGTGTTGATGCGCCCAGTGGTGACGGTGCCGTTGGCGATGACCCCCCACATGTCCACCGATGTCAGCATGAGCGAGCGGTTGCCGTTGCTTCCGGGGCGCACAAGGTTGCTGATGAAGGTGTGGGGATTGTAGCCGGCCATGAATACGAGGGCGGGGTTGCCGCTGGCGCTCATGAAGCTGTGCCATGCGTCGGGCTCGTCGCTCGTGGCGGTGTTGCCTCCCATCGACACGGATGCCGTGTGATAGGCCTCAAAACCACCATTGACGAGGTTGAAGCCACGTCCGAAGACGCAACGGATAGCCATGTTCATGGATTCCACTTGGATGTCCAGGTTGGCATACAGGCGGCCGGCGACCTCATAGCCTCTGAGGATGACATCTACCTCACCCATCATCGGGCCCAGCCACTGCTTGGAGGCGTCGTCGCCGTTCTGAATCAGAACGTCGTCGCCACCGACAAGAACCGTGCGGCCATTGGTGCCCTTGAAGGTGCGCACGCTGTCGAGCCTCACATTGCCCACATACATGGTCTGTCCGCCTATGGCCAGAGAGAAGTTCTTCAGCGTGAACGTGTAGGTCCCGTCGTTGGCCTTGTCCATGGAGATGGTGGCCGGAGTGGTTAGAGGCGTTGCGGCGCCGTTGATGTAGATGGCAAGTGAGTCGGTGTAGTTGGTGGCCATGGCGGCCGCAGCCATCACCGTCGCTGCGAGGAATGTGAATAATCGTTTCATTGCTGTTAAGTTATTGTTGGTTGATTTTCTTCTTGTTGGGGGTGTTGGGGGATATGGGAATCATGGGGGGGTATGGGGACAATGGGGGTATGGGGATAATGGGGGATGACCCGTTATCTCAGCCTGTAGACCACCCCCGCCGATCCGAATATGGGATAGAGGGTTTGCTCTATGGTGTGGAAGTCGCTCTTGTGCACACCACTGAGTCCCCACTTGAGTTCAGCGAAGAAGCCCCACCGCTTGAAGGCCCGCCAGTCGGCGCCGGCCGACACGCCCCACTGGAAGCGGCGCATGCTGCTGGAGAAGTCGTAGGTGCCGGAGGTGCCCACGTCGTCGCCGATGTCCACCTTGGGTCCCGTGGGGTCGCCCACGCGCAGATAGCCGTTGTGGGCGCGGCCCTCGAAGCTCTTCTGCGTGAGCAGCGAGACGTACGGGCCGGCATGGAGCCGCCAGCGGCTGCCCAAATGGAGAGTGGCGGCCACGGGAACGGTGAACATCCACTCGTTGACCTCGGTGGAGACGTTGCCTGTGTACATGCCGTCCAACTCCTGTCCGCCGCGCACGATGGCCATGTGGTAGTTCTTCACGTTGGCGTCTTCCTTCATGCCCTTGTTCTCGTAATGGAGTCCCGCCATGATTCCCCACCGTCCGCCAAGGGGCTTCTCGGCCTCAAGCCCGATGATGGGGTTCGACTGCAGCGTATAGCTGTTGAGCTTGCGGATGGAGGCGGGCAGCCCCACGGGAGCGGTGCCACCGAGATTGAAGCCCACCCTTGCCGTGAGCCGGATGTCGCTGAAGCGGTGGCTTTGGCTCTTGGCCGCGAGGGATGCCATAGCGAGAAAACATGCTATAAGGATATAGGTCTTCATAACGCTTTATTCTTGTTTTTGACTGATGATGCTCACGTCGTCGATGAGGAGCGTGGAGCCCACAGCTCCCTCAAACTTGTCGCCCTCATTGCTTGAGGAGAAGACGATGGCCAGGCTGTAGCCCCTGTTCTGAAGGGTCTCCTGGTCCACCTCCTGGCGATAGAGGAACGGCACCTCAAAGGGTCGCCAGCCGTTGGTCTGCCCCACATCGCCCAAGTCGGCGATGGCCACCACCTGCTGCGAGGTCTTCACATTGTCGCCATATAGCACAATCTCGTTGCCCTGGGCGTCGTGGTTGCGGTAGAGCACGGCGTAGATGGAGCCATGGTCGGCCTTGCCCGCCACGGCATTGCCAAACACGTCCTGATAGGTCTTGCCGGGCTGATAGCTGTACCATCCCTTGAACGCGACGGGCCTCACGGGAAAGGGCACTCCGAAGCGCGTGGCGTGGAGCGTGTTGGTGAGGGCCACCTTTTGGTCGAAAGTGCCCAAGAAGAGGTTGCCTGCCGCAATGCGCTTGTTGGCCATCACGCCAAACGGCCCCGTGGAGCGGGTGGTCAGCGCCGCGCAGGAGCCCGTGTGCCCGTTGGCCATGGGATAGGTGGGATACTCGTCGGGCTTGGCGGTGCCCATGGAGAGTTTGAAGCCGGGATTGCCCGTGGCCCAGTCGCCCACCGTCTCATCGGCGTGGAAAACGTAGTATTTCTGCTCGGAGGGCTCAAGGCTGTAATCCTCGAACCCGAAGCCGAGCGAGTCGCGCAGCGTGATGGTCGTTGGCACGAACTGCATCTTGTAGGTGCGGTGCCAAAGGCCGTCCTCCGAGGTGGTGGTGTAGACCACAGCCCCCTTGCTGAAGTCGTGCACCGTGCCGCTTGCGGGACTCACCGTAGCTCCCTCCGTGAGCCTCAGCGTGGGGGCCAAGGCAGTGATGTCGGCATGGCTGCGCACGCGGAAGGTGATGGTGGAGTCGCTGAAGGGCACTGTCTGCGCGGTGTCAGAGAGCTGGAAGAACGTCTTCAGCGGGTCGCCGACGCTCACCGCCACATGCTCGATGTCGGCCTCCGCATTGGGAGCCTCGTCCTTGAAGCACGAGGCCAGGCAGAGGGGAGCCAACAAAAGGATTAAGTCGTAACGTTTCATCTCTTGTGTTTGTTTGGTGTGTTGGGAGAGGAGGCTAACTTTTCTTCGCCCCAAGCTTGACCATCCACTTGCCGCCAAACATGCAGGCGAGTCCGAGGATGATGAAGGGAATGCTGAGGAGCTGGCCCATATTGAGAGGCATGCCGGCCTCAAAAGGCTCTTGGATGTCCTTGGTGAACTCGATGAAGAAGCGGAAGGTGAAGATGAGCGCCAGACAGAGTCCGAAGTAGAATCCACTGCCGGCCTTTTTCCTGCTGTGGCGATAGAAGAACCAGCCCACAAAGAAGAACACGAAATAGGCGATGGCCTCGTAGAGCTGTCCGGGATGGCGCGGAGCCTGGTCCACCTGCTCGAAGATGAAGGCCCATGGCACATCGGTCACCTTGCCGATGATTTCCGAGTTCCAGAGGTTGCCCAACCGAATGCAGCAGGCCGTCACAGGTGTGGCGATGGCAATGTCGTCGAGCACCTGCCACAGGTTCAAATGCGTCTTGCGGTAGTAGAGCCAGAGCGCTATCATCAGTCCCAACGTGCCGCCGTGGCTGGCCAGTCCGCGATAGCCGATGAACTTCAAGCCGCCCTCGGGCTCAAACCTGATGGGCAGCACCATCTCCACCAGATGCTGCCAGCTGCCCAAGAAGTAGTCCGGCTCGTAGAAGAGGCAGTGGCCCAGCCGCGCGCCGATGATGATGCCGAAGAAGCAGTAGATGAAGAGCGGGTCGAAATCCTCGTCCCTGAGTTTCTGGTCCTTGTAGAGCCAGCGCACAATGAAGTAGGCCGCCACAAGGCCTATGATCCACCACAGGGCATACCAGTGGATGCCGTAGGAGCCTATGCGGAAGGCCACAACGTCGGGATTCCAGACGATGAAGGAGAGAAGATTGTCCATTGCCGATGATATCTTGGTGGGCGGCGGCCCATAGCCTCGCGGCTCCCATCAGCCTCGTCGGGTCCATGCATTCCTCAGGCTGCACGGAACCAACGGGGCTGATGGGGCTGATGGCGGGCCGCAACCCGGTTAAACATTGAATCTGAAGTGCATGATGTCGCCGTCCTGCACCACATAGTCCTTGCCCTCGATGTTGAGCTTGCCGGCCTCGCGCACGGCGGCTTCCGACTTGTATTGCAGATAGTCCTCATACTTGATGACCTCGGCGCGGATGAAGCCCTTCTCGAAGTCGGTGTGGATCACGCCCGCACACTGCGGAGCTTTCCAGCCCTTGTGGTAGGTCCAGGCCTTCACTTCCATCTCGCCGGCCGTGATGAACGTCTGCAGGTTGAGCAAGTGGTAGGCCTTCTTGATGAGCCGGTTCACTCCCGGCTCCTCCATTCCCAGTTCGTCGAGGAACATTTTCTTGTCCTCGTAGGTGTCGAGCGAGGCGATGTCCTCCTCCGTCTTTGCGGCGATGACCATGGCCTCAGCTCCCTCGCTGGCGGCAATCTCCTCTATCTTCTTCGAGTAGTCGTTGCCCGACTTGGCGCTGGCCTCGTCGACATTGCAGACGTAGAGCACGGGCTTGGTGGTGAGCAGGAACAGGTCGTGGGCGGCCTTTTCCTCCTCTTCCGTGTCGAAAGTCACGGTGCGGCAGTTCTGCCCCTTGTCCAGGGCTTCCTTGTAGGCCTCGAGCACAGTCTCCAGCACCTTGGCGTCCTTGTTGCCGGCGGCTGCGGTCTTCTGCACCTTGGCCAACTGGCCCTCGATGGTCTCCAGGTCCTTGAGCTGCAGCTCCGTGTCGATGATTTCCTTGTCCTCCACGGGATCGACGGGAGCGCCGCCCTCGCGCACAACGTTGTCGTCGTCGAAGCAGCGTATGACATGGATGATGGCGTCGCACTCGCGGATGTTGCCCAAGAACTTGTTGCCCAGGCCCTCGCCCTTGCTGGCGCCTTTCACGAGGCCTGCTATGTCTACTATCTCACACGTGGCGGGAACAATTCTTCCCGGATGCACAATCTCGGCCAGCTTGGTCAGCCGCTCGTCGGGAACGGTGATGACTCCCAAGTTGGGCTCTATCGTACAAAAGGGGAAGTTGGCTGCCTGAGCCTTGGCGCTCGACAGACAATTGAACAATGTGGACTTACCCACGTTGGGCAGTCCCACGATACCACATTTTAATGCCATTTCTTCTTGATAATCGTTTATAAACTTGGTGCAAAGGTACAAAAAAGATATGAGATAAAACCTTTCGCACCGAAAAAGCATGGATGAAGACCTTTTTTCTTAATTTTTTTCGTATGTTTGCATTACGTTAACAATAAGCGATATGAAGAAAACGCCCTCCCTCCTGTTTTGCCTTATCCTGCAGTGTGCCATCGCACTGGCCCAACCCAGCGGTGGCCCGGCCACAAGCGTCCGCGACACCTGCTCCATCCTCCAGATGAATACTGGCAGCCCATCGGCCGCCCCCCAGCCACCAGCCGCCCACAAGCGGCCACCACGCGTGGCCGTGGTACTCTCGGGAGGCGGAGCCAAGGGCATGGCCCACATCGGCGTGCTGAAGGTGATGGAGCGCGCGGGCATTCCCATCAGCATCGTCACGGGCACGTCGATGGGCAGCCTCGTGGGCGGACTCTACAGCGTGGGCTGGAACGCCACCCAGCTCGACTCGCTCGTGCGCAAGCAGGACTGGAACTTCCTGCTCTCCGACAAGGAAGACTACTACTCTGAGGACCTCATGGGGCGCAAGCGGCAGGACACCTACTTCCTCTCGAAGACCTTCACCGCGGGACGGAAGGACATCGCCGAGGCCGGCGGACTCATCATGGGAAAGAATCTCCTGAAGCTCTTCCGGCATCTCACGGCGGGCTACACCGACTCCATCGACTTCGACCGCCTGCCCATACCCTTCTCGTGCGTGGCCACCGACATCGTGGACAACACCGAGTATGACTTCCACAGCGGGGTGCTGGCCGAGGCCATGCGCGCCAGCATGAGCATCCCCTTGGTGTTCAGCCCGGTGAGGAAGGGCAACCGCGTGCTCGTCGACGGCGGACTGCGCAACAACTATCCGGCCGACATCGCGCGCCGGATGGGCGCCGACTACATCATCGGAGTCACGGTGCAGGGGCCGCCAAAGACCGCCGACGACCTGGCCACAGGCACCAGCGTGCTGGGACAGATTGTCGACGTGAACTGCAAGAACAAATACGACGACAACCTGGCCATCACCGACATCGCCATCCGCGTCAACACACAGGGCTACAACGCGGCGAGCTTCAACAACGCGGCCATCGACACCCTCATCAGGCGTGGCGAGGAGGAGGCCATGAGGCACTGGGACGAGCTGATGGCACTGAAGCGAAAATTGGGGCTGGCCGACGACTACCGCCCCCAATACCTCTCGGCGAGCGGGGAGGCGCGGCAGCCGATGGACTTCAGCGACGACAAGTTGGATCAGCGCCCCATCCGCGATGTCGTGCAGGGCAACGTGGGCATGAGATTCGACAATGAGGAAATGGTGGCCCTGCAGCTCAATGCGCTCTACAAGAGCTCACGCGCACCCATCGACCTGCAGGCTACCGTCAGACTGGGCAAGCGCATCATGGTCGACGCACAGGGGCTGTGGGTTGCCAAGAAGATTGCCCGGCTGGGCATTGACTATACGTTCCGCCACAACGACATCGACATCTACGAACGGGGACACAACGCCTACAACATCACCAACAACCACCACAGGGTGAGCATAGGGCTGTTGGGGGCCAACTTCCACAACGTGTCGTTCGACGTCAGCGCAAGATGGGACTACTACAGGTTCATCAACATGCTCTCTTCGCAGAAAGAGTACCTGGAGCACGGGGCCAAACTCGCCGACGACCACTTCTTCAGCTACCACGCCCTGCTGCACTACAATTCGCAGGACGATGGCGTCTTCCCCACACGCGGCTCCAACTTCAGACTGGGCTACGCCTACTTCACCGACAACTTCGCCCAATACAACCACCATACGGGATTCAGCGAGCTGAGTGGCCTGTGGCTCACCAACATCCCTTTGAGCCACAGCTTCTCGCTCCAGCCGATGGCCTACGGGCGAATGCTCTTCGGCAGCGAAATCCCCTACACGCGGCTCAACAACGTAGGCGGCCCATGGTTTGGCCACTACTTAGAGGAGCAGATGCCCTTTGCCGGCTCCCACAACGTGGAGATTGCAGGCAACCGCATGGCAGCCGCGCAGCTGCAGGGACAATGGCACCTCACCACCAACAACTACATGGCAGCCGCGGCGGCAATCATGTTCGACCACAACGACCTCGACCGCCTGCTGCGCACCAAGCCCCACTATGGCTTCCGCGCCGCGTGGGCCTACCGCACGGTGCTCGGCCCTGTGGGGGCGTCGCTCAACTACAACACACGGCAAAAGGAAGTCAGCCTGTATATCAACTTGGGCTACGAGTTCTAATAGAAAGAATCGCGACCCGCATCTGCGAGCCGCGATTCTTTTATGAATGGATGTTGGCTATTTGCCAACTCGGTTGCCACTGCTATTTCACAGCCACCTTGCCGCCTCCGTGGATATAGAGGCCGGGAGCGGTGGGCTTGCCGTTGAGGCGTACGCCCTGCAGGGTGTACCATGCGCCATCGCCCTTGGCTGTCGGCTTGGCCAACGCAATGCCGGTGGTTTCGCCGCCAATCCTGACTTTCAAGGTCTTTGGAGCGATGTCCGCCGCCAGTTTCGAGACGAAGTAGGCACGGAAGGCGCCAACGCTGCCAGAGGCGGTTTGCTCGAAGGCGTTGCCGTCGCTGTTGAGCAGGTAGCCACCACTGACCGTTGAGGATGCCAATTGGCCACGCATGGCGTAGCCATCGGTTGTTGCCACAATCCTTGCGCCGGGGGCGATGTCGGCGTTCGAGCCGTGGAACACCACCGTCTTTCCCTCGAAGCTGTACTGAATAGAGCCAAATACCTTGCGTCGTTTCCGCATGGGTATTTGGCTCTGTCTCGATCATTTCATGTCGGGTCCGCAATAAAAGACGGTGGAGAGCTTCCGCAGTCTATTGCCACCACATCCTTACGGGCGGTATTGCACAAAGGCCTCCATGGCCTCGTAGCAGGCCAGTCCCAAATCGTCGTAGAGCTTGGCCGTGCCACGGTTGCGGTCCTCGGCTCGCTGCCAGAAGAGGCGCTCGTCGTTGCCAAGGAAGGGAGCGCTCTCCATCTGCGAGGAGTGCTTGAGGATGGCGTTGCGCTTGGCGCGAAGCTCCTCGGGCGACATGGGCACGCACATCTCGATGTTCTCAATCTCCCATTCGGCCCATGCTCCGCGATACATCCAGATGCGGCAGTCCTTGAGCCACTCGGCGCCAGCCTGCTTCTCCAAGTCAATGGCGGCCAGCACAGCGTCGGTGCACTTACGGTGGGTGCCATGGGGGTCGGCCAGGTCGCCGGCCACGAATATCTCGTGGGGCTTCACCTTTGTGAGCAGGTCGCGCACAATGTTGACATCCTTCTCCGTCATGGGCAGCTTCTCGATGCGTCCGCTCTCATAGAAGGGCAGGTCGAGGAAGTGGACGTGGTCGAGCGGAATGTGGTTGTAGGTGCATGCCGTGCGGGCCTCGCCGCGACGGATGAGTCCCTTGATGCGCCTCACGTCGAGAGTGTCGATGTCGCCCTCCTTCTTCTCGGCCAGGAATTTCTTGATGTCCTTGTACATCTTCTTGATGGTCTCGTCCTTCTCGCCGATGAAGATCTGGTTGAAGCCATTGACGAAGTGCATGAAGCGGGTCACCTCCTCGTCGTTGACGGCAATGTCGCCGCTGGTCTCGTAGGCCACGTGCAGGTCGTGTCCCTGGTTGACGAGCCGCTGGATGGTGCCTCCCATGGAGATGACATCGTCGTCGGGATGGGGCGAGAACACGATGACGCGCTTGGGGAACGGCGTGGCGCGCTCGGGACGATAGGTGTCGTCGGCGTTGGGCTTGCCGCCCGGCCAGCCTGTGATGGTGTGTTGCAGGTCGTTGAAGATTTTGATGTTGCACTGGTAGGCGGAGCCATAGAGTGCCAGCAGTTCAGAGAGTCCGTTCTCGTTGTAGTCCTTGTTGGTGAGTTTGAGGATGGGCTTGTGGGTGACGCCGCAGAGCCACACCAAGGCGGCGCGCGTCAGCTTGTCGGTCCACTTGCAGTTGGCCACCAGCCAAGGATGGATGATGCGCGTGAGCTTGCCGGCCGCGGCGAGGTCGACCACCACATGGCAGTTGTTGTGGGTCTGCAGATAGCTGGCCGGGAAGGCCTCGCTGACCGAGCCTTCGACCGTTTGCCTGATGATGTCGGCCTTTTCCTCTCCCCATGCCGTGAGATAGATCTTGCGCGCGGCGAGGATGTTGGCGATGCCGAGCGTGATGCTGCAGGGCGGCACGGCCTCCTGGCCGCCGAAGCTCATTGTCATCTCCTCGCGCGAGGTTGCGTCGATGAGGATGAGTCGGCTGCGTGTGTTGATGCCAGAGCCCGGCTCGTTGGTGGCGATGTTGCCTATGCGCCCGATGCCGAGCAGCATGATGTCGATGCCGCCGAACGACTGGATGCGTTCCTCATAGAGGCGGCAGAGCTGCTGCACCTCGTCCTGGGCGATGCTGCCGTCGGGCGAGAAGACATTCTGCTCGGGAATGTCCACCTTGCTGAGGAAGCGCTCGCGAAGCTGGTGGATGGAGCTGATGGCACTGTCGGCCTTCAAGGGGAAATACTCGTAGGCGTTGAACACCACCACATTGCGGAAGCTTACCTTCTGCTCGCGGTGGATGCGTATCAGCTCGTCGTAGACCGGCGTGAGGCTCTGGCCCGTGCCAAGGCCAAGGACGCAGTATTTGCCAAGCTGCTGCTTGTCCTTGATTTCTTTGAGGATGGCGTTGGCGATGGCGGCCGCGCCCTCGTCAACCTTTGGGAAGATGTCGGTGAGGATCTTCTCGTTGCGTGTAATCTCCGAGCGGTCGACGGCCGTCTTCGGATTGTAGAACTCCTCAGATACTTGATTGAGGACGATTTGTGAGCTTAAGTTTAAATTCATGTTAGTCTGTTGTTTACTTTTCCGTAGAAAAAATGTCCTGTCCCCTGCGAGTCCCATGGCGACGGTTATTGTCCCTCCGCCGGGGCTAAGTTTTTTGGGGCAGCCCCCGCCCGCACGCGGAGAGCGCGGGGAGGGGAAGCCAATGGCTTATAAGTTGTCTTTCTCGATGTCCTTGAAGTAGCGGTAGGTGCCCACCTTCAGCTCATCGGCGGCAGCCTCGTCGGCCACGATGACGGCGTGGGGGTGCTGTTGCAGGGCGCTGATGGTCCAGGCTTGGGTGACGGGTCCCTCCACGGCGGCCTGCAGGGCGCGCGCCTTGTTGTGCCCATTCACGAGAATCATCACCTCGCGGGCGTCCATCACAGTTCCCACTCCCACGGTGAGGGCGTGCTTGGGCACCTTGTCGACGTCATTGTCGAAGAAGCGCGAGTTGGCGATGATGGTGTCGGTGGTGAGCGTCTTCACGCGGGTGCGGCTCGTAAGGCTTGAGAACGGCTCGTTGAAGGCAATGTGGCCGTCGGGGCCGATTCCGCCTATGAAGAGGTCGATGCCTCCAGCCTCCTTGATCTTGCGCTCATAGTTGGCGCATTCCTCGTCGAGGTCCTTGGCGTTGCCGTTGAGGATGTGGACGTTCTCCTTGGGGCAGTCCACATGGTCGAAGAGGTTGCGCGCCATGAAGGAATGGTAGCTCTCGGGGTGGGACTCGGGCAGGCCCACATATTCGTCCATGTTGAACGTGACGACATTCCTGAACGACAGGCGGCCTTCCTGGCAAGCCTTGGCCAGGCGGGCATACATGCCCTCCGGGGAGGATCCTGTGGGGAGACCGAGAACGAAGGGATGGTCCTTTGTGGGTTGAAAGGCGTTGATGCGCTGGATGACGTAATTGGCTGCCCATTCTGACATCAGGGCATAGTTGTTTTCAATAATCAGTCTCATGTATAACTGTTTTTTGTTTGTAGATGTTCCTTTATATATTAAGGTGGGAAGGGAAAGCGCCATGGGGGCGCACCCTTCCCATCCCTTTATTTTTTCTGGGTGTTGTTCCAGAGCCTCTTGTTGTAGGCCACCTTGTAGGCGTCGTAGATGCGGCGCAGGCTCTTGGCGCGCTCGCGGAAGCTGCCGAAGTCCTTCTTGGCGGGCTGCATCCACTGCACCTCGGCCAGGGCGCCCATGCGCGGCAGCACCTGATACTGGGCCAGCGAGGTATAGCCGATATACTCTGTCCAGAGATTGGCCTGCACGCCGATGATGTGGCTCTTGGCGGCGGCCGGAAGCGAGTCGGGGCAAGGCTCGAAGCTGTAGGTCTTCTCTATGGGCAGGTTGCCGCCGATGAGCAGCGGCTCGCCCCATTTGTCCTCGCCCTCGGCTGTCTGATAATAGTCGAAATAGTTGTAGTCGGTGGGCGACATGATGACGTCGTGGCCCCGCTTGGCGGCCTCGCTGCCGGGAGCCACTCCGCGCCAGCTCATGATGATGGTGCTGTCGCTTAGGTTCTTCGACTGCAGCACCTCATCCCATCCGATGATGCGGTGGCCATGCTTCCCCGCAAACTTCTCCATCCTGGCTGTGAAATAGTTTTGCAGGTGCTTGATGTCCACGCCCTCACGCTTGGCCAGGGCCTGGCACTTGGGGCATTTCTCCCAACTGGCAGTAGGGGTCTCGTCGCCGCCGATGTGGATTTCCTTGGCGGGGAAGATGTCCATGATCTCCTTCAGCACGTCTTGGCAGAACTGATAGGTCTTCTCATTGCCAAGGCACAACACCTGGTCGCTCACGCCCCACATGCCCCACACCTTGTAGGGGCCGCCCGTGCAGCCCATGTCGGGATAGGCAGCCAAGGCACCGAGCATGTGGCCGGGCATGTCGATCTCGGGGATTACGGTGATGTATCGCTCCGCGGCGTAGCGCACGATCTCACGCGCCTCGTCCTGTGTGTAGTAGCCTCCGTAGGGAATACTGTCATAGATTCCCGAGTTGCGCCCCAGCACGGTCATGTCGCGCTTGGAGCCCACTTGGGCCAGCCGCGGGTATTTCTTGATTTCGATGCGCCAGCCCTGGTCGTCGGTGATGTGCCAGTGGAAGGTGTTCATATTATGGAGAGCCATCAAGTCGATATACTGCTTCACGAAGCTCAGGGGGAAATAGTGGCGCGCGCAGTCGAGCATCATGCCGCGATAGCCGAACCGGGGCGCGTCGCTGATGCTGACGGCGGGCAGCTCTATCTGGGCCACGCCGGGCTGCAGGCTCTTGCGCAGGGTCTGGATGGCGTAGAACACACCAGCGGGAGTCTGGCCGCTGAGGGTGACACGCTTGTTGCTGACCGTGATGCCGTAGCCCTCCTTCTGCCGGATTTTCTTGTCGAGTGCGAGCTGGATGTCTCCCTTACGGTCGACGATATTGAGCTTGATGCCCGTGTATTCCCTCACATAGTCGCGCAGGAACTCAGCGTCACGCCTCAGGGCGGCGTCGTTGCTTGAGCAGGATATGGTGATGCCATCCTTCAATAGGAAAGGCTGTCCCTTTTGCTGTTTGATGGTTTGGGGAAGAGGCACCACTTCATAATCGGCCTGAGGAACCTGCGCTTGCAGGCTCAAGCTCATCAGCGCCACACACGTGGCAAGAATAAGTCGAATTCTCATATCAATTAAAGGTTGGTTTTTGTTTTCACCTGCAAAATTAATGGAAAACTGCGAGAAAAAAGATTCCAAATTGCTAAATTATATCACCAATTTGTGAAAATCCCCTTTTGCGGTTCTCCTTGGCGGCATCGCTTGCCCTTGTCGTCCATCACGCGTCGCCCCACCGTCAGTCGTGCGTCGCCCCACCGTCAGTCGTGCGTCGCCGCGTCGTTCTCGTGCGTCAGACTACAGCCTGACGTTCTCTTCTCCCCCCACAAGGAAGGCATCCTCTCCCCCGCCCGCCCATCGGGCAAACAAAAAAAAGGAGGCGGGCCGATGCTTGGGCCTGTCTCCTTTAGTTGCTGCGGCTGCGGTGGCTGCTACTCCACCGTCCAAATGTCGTTGGTCTCCAACAGCTCCATGAAGTTGTGGTAGGGCTTCTGGGCCTTCACCTCCTCTATCTGGTCGTTCACGGCCTGGTCGTAGGTGGGGGCCTCCACGTCGCGGATGATGCCAAAGGCCACGGGAAATCCATGTTCATTGTCCATCATGGCGAGCTTCAGCTGGAGCGTGTTGTCCTGGCAGTGGGCGTCGTGCACCAGCACGTCGTCGAGGGTGTAGCCGTCCTTGCCTATCTCCACCACCTTCAGTCCAAAGCCCTCCTGCACGAGTCCGTACTCATTGTTGGCCCCAAAGGTGAGCTTCTTCCCATGCTCCACATAGATGGCGTTCTTGGCGCGGCCTTCCTTGGTGTAGATGTTGTCCCAGGCGCCGTTGTTGAAAATCATGCAGTTTTGCAGGATCTCGCATACAGCAGTGCCCTTATGGTAATAGGCGGCCTTGAGGATCTTGATGGTCTCCGGGCTGTCGTTGGCCGCCGCACGGGCGAAGAAGCGCCCACGCGCGCCGAAGCAGAGCTCGGCCGGGCGGAAGGGATCCTCCACAGTGCCGTAGGGACTCGACTTGGAGACGAAGCCACGCGGCGACGTGGGCGAGTACTGGCCCTTGGTGAGTCCGTAGATGCGGTTGTTGAGCAGGATGATGTTGATGTCCACGTTGCGCCGGTTGGCATGGATGAAGTGGTTGCCGCCGATGGCCAGTCCGTCGCCGTCGCCCGAGATTTGCCAGATGGTAAGGTTGGGGTTCACCACCTTGGCTCCCGTGCAAACAGCGGCGGCGCGTCCGTGGATGGTCTGCATGGCGTAGGTGCTGACATAGTAGGGCAGACGGCTTGAGCAGCCGATGCCAGAGATGACGGCCGTCTGGTAGGGCGGCACGCCTATTTCGGCCATGGCTTTCTGGAAACTGTTCAGAAAGAAGTGATCGCCGCAGCCCGGGCACCAGCGCGGCTGGCCTTTCTTGAAATCTTGTGCTGTTAGTTCCATGATTATAACACTTTAGAAATAAACGTACTGCCATTGTCCACGTCGGCCTTGCCGTCGATGAGGGCGCAGAACTGCTTCACCAAGTCCTGCACGTTGAATGGCTGTCCCATAACTTTATTGTACTGATAAGGCACGAAGCCGTTGATGCGGCCACGCAGCAGGGCCACCAACTGGCCGAGGTTCTGCTCCGCCACCACGCACTTCTTGTAGCGCAGCAGCACGTCGGCGGTGTTCTTCGGCAGGGGGTTGACATATCTGAACTGGGCGAGGGCCACCTTGTAGCCTCTTCGCCTCATTTCGGTCATGGCTGTGTGGAGGTGGCCGTAGGTGGATCCGAAGCCCACGATGAGCAGGTCGGCGTCTTGCTCGTCGCCCTCCACCTCAAGGTCGGGCACGGGAATGTTGGCCACCTTGTTGTAGCGCAAGTGGTCCATCTTGTCGTGGTTCTCGGGCTCGGTGGATATGGCTCCCGTCTCGCCGTCCTTCTCCAGTCCGCCGAGGATGTGGCAGTAGCCCTCCGTGCCGGGTATGGCCCAGTAGCGGGCGTCGGTCTTCGGGTCGCGGGCGTAGGGCGTGTAGCTGTAGCGCTGCTTCTCGGTGGCGTAGTGGGGATGGATGTCAGGCAGCTCGTCGATGTCGGGCAGCTTCCATGCCGACGAGCCGTTGGCGATGAAGGCGTCGGTCATCAGCGTCACCGGCGTGAGATGCTCCAAGGCGTACTTGGCGGCCATATAGGCGGCCATGAAGCAGTCGGTGGGGCTGGTGGCGGCGATCACCGGCATGGGGCTCTCGCCGTTGCGTCCGTAGATGACCTGCAGCAAGTCGGTCTGCTCGCTCTTGGTGGGCAGTCCGGTGGAGGGGCCGCCGCGCTGCACGTCGATGACCACCAACGGCAGCTCATCGATCACGGCAAGGTTGATGGCCTCGCTCTTCAGGCAGATGCCGGGGCCGGAGGTGGAGGTCACGGCGAGCGCGCCGGCAAAGGCGGCTCCCACGGCTCCCGAGCAGGCCGAAATCTCATCCTCGGCCTGCACGGTGATGATGCCGAGCGACTTGTGCTTGGCCAGCTCGTGGAGAATGTCGGTGGCGGGGGTGATGGGGTAAGAGCCCAGATAGAGCTTCAGCCCGGCCTTCTCGGCGGCGGCTATCAGGCCGTAGGCCGTGGCCTTGTTGCCGGTGATGTCCATATAGCGGCCGGGGCGCTTGTCCCTGGTCTCTATGCGGTAGGTGTTGGGCACGCTGCTGTGGGTGTTGGCTCCGTAGTCGTAGCCAGCCTGCACCACCTTCATGTTCCAGTCGGCCACGCCGGGCTTCTTGCGGAACTTCTCCTGCAGCATGTTGTTGACCAGATCCAACTGGCGGTCGAAGAGCCAGCACACGAGTCCCAAGGCGAACATGTTGCGGCTCTTCAGCACCATCTTGGGGTTCATGTCGGGAGCCTCCTTGGCGGCGAGCTCCTTCACCATCTTCGTGATGGGGCAGGCCACAACGCGGTCGCTGTCGATTCCCAACTCGCCCAGATAGTCGTCGGTGTTGAATTTGGCCTTCTTCAAGTCGGTGGGGCCGAAGGAGTTGGTGTCGATGATGATGGAGGCCTGGGGCTTGGCGTGTTTGATTTGCGTTTTGAGCGCGGCGGCGTTCATGGCCACAAGCACGTCGCACTTGTCGCCCGGGGTGTAGACTTTGCCGGCACCGATATGCACCTGGTAGCCGCTAACACCCGTGAGCGACCCTTGCGGGGCCCGGATGTCGGCGGGGTAGTCGGTGAATGTGGAGATACCGTTGCCTACAGTGGCGGAGATTGTCGAGAAGATGTTTCCCGCAAGCTGCATTCCGTCGCCGGAGTCGCCCGAGAAGCGGACGACCACTTGGTCTAATTCTTTGATGTCAAGACCTTCTTTCTGCATAGCATTATTGTTAGGTTGATGTTTTTGGTTTTCTTTTCCATGCCTGAGGGGGAGGTTGGCCTCCCCCCTCAGGCAGATGACAGATGCAAAAGTAACCCCTTTTTTCTTCTTAACCAAATAATAAGCCGCAAAAAACATCAAAATGTTACCCCCGATTGGTTTTCCTCTTGTTTTCCATCTGCAACCAACTGAAAATGAAGCGAAAGAAGACCTCCCGACCACCATCTTGTCAGCCGCAACTCAAGACAGGGCACCTCTACCGACAGGATTCATGGACAATATGAATATCGGCAATCATCCCACCATAGGGTCACAAAGGTCGTGCGTCCGTGTGCCGCTCCCCTACCCGTTGGAGAGAAGCAAGGACGCGATTGGGTGTCCTCTTCCATTCATAGGGAGGGGTTAGGGATTGAGCCTTTATGGCGCCCTGCGGCGGATATGGCCCTGGCGGTCTTTACGCGACAAACATTGAGGGCAAGCAACAACGCATTATATGAGCCTTTTCTGCAATATTTCAATCACCCGCTCGTTATCATCTTTAAAAACAACCAATAAAGCACTGCTACAGATTCTTAGCATTCATCAGTATGAGACAAATCATTACCCACTTCACGGACGACGACCTCTACAAGTTCACCATGTGCTGTGCCGTCATCGACAACTTCCCAAGAGCTCAGGTGAAATACAGCTTCAAGGACCGCGACGACACCCAGTATCCCGAGGGCTTTGACCAGTTGGTGATGGAACAGGTGAGATACCTTGAGAACGTGGTCATCACCGACGAGGAGATTGTCTTCATGCGCCGCAAGTGCAACTACATACCCGAGTGGTTCTATCCCTACTTGAAGGGCTTCCGCTACAGTGCCTCGTGGGTGAGGGTCAGCCTCGACGCAAACCACCACCTGCACATCGACTTCGAGGGGGCATGGAGCGAGACCATCCTGCTTGAGGTGAAGGTGCTCGCCATCGTCTCAGAGCTCTACTATATGGTGACAGGCCAGGACAAGGTGGACTACGACGCCTACTACCGCAAGTCTTACCACAAGGCGGAGCGGCTCTTGGAAGCGGGCTGCATCTACACCGACTTCGGCACGCGGCGCCGGCTATCGCTCGAGGCTGAGGACGTGATGGTGCGCGCCATGAAGGACTGCTACCAGTCGAAGCCGTGGAAAGGCAGGTTTGTCGGCACAAGCAACGTGTGGCTCGCCATGAAGCACGACCTCACTCCCGTGGGCACCATGGCCCATGAGTTCGTGTGCGCCATCGGTGGAATGTACGGCCCGCAGATGGCCAACCACCTGGCCATGGAGGCCTGGCGCAACACCTTCCGCGGCGCGCTCGGCACCTACCTCTACGACTCCTTCGGATGGGACATCTTCTCGCTCAACTTCAGCGAGGACTTCGCCAACCTCTTCAAGGGACTGCGCGTCGACAGCGGCGACAACCGCAAGGAGCTGCAGCGCATCGTGGAGAAATACAGGTCGCTCGGCGTGGACCCGAAGACCAAGCAGGTGATATTCTCCAACGCCCTCAACACCGACGAGGCCATCGAGGTGAAGCAGTTCGCCGAGAAGTACGTGCAGCCATCGTTCGGCATCGGCACCCACTTCACCAACGACTTCAAGGGAGTGAAGCCCATGAACATCGTCATCAAGCTCGTCGCAGCGAAAATCACGGAGGCCTGGCCCTACTACAATGAGACCTGCAAGTTGAGCGAGGACGAGGAGAAGCACATCGGCAACCCCGACGTGATCAAGCGCTTCCAGGATGCCCTGCACTGGAAAGAAAGGGAAATGTAGACCCCTCACGCAACCAACAGCCTCGCCTCACGCTTGGCGGAAAAGGCGCGCACAGCATCACAGCCCCTACTGACGGAACATTCCCTACGTCAGTAGGGGCTGTCGCTTCGATAAATCCACTGCCCCGGGAGGCCCGCTGCCCCCAGCGGACTTCTAACTGAAACCCCGCGAGACCCGCTGCCTCGCGAGGTCCGCTGCCCCCAGCGGACTTCTCATCGCGACAGCCTCGACGAGTCGGCCTCCCTCTACCCCCGGGCTGGCGCAGCGCAGCCCGGGGGGGGGCATCGGTGATGGGACTGTCCCCAGTGCCGAAGAAGAAGCACGCAGTGCGCAGCCGCCTGCTATGGTTGTCTTGTTGTTGACAACCACAAATGAACCCATCGAAAAAGGGGGCGCGCCCGAAACAAGCCAGGCACGCCCCGAAACATTAACAGTTGAAACAGCGCTATGTTAGCGTAAGATCTTTGGTTCTCGTCAACTTTCTTTTCTTCCCTTTCATGATTCACGGACATCAAACTCCGCTTTGTTTGGGCATTGAACCACCATGAATCACTCACAAATCATTTACGGGAGATTCTTCCCCAATTCCTATGAAAGGCAATATCCATCAACCCTGCAGGCCATCTCGCCCCCGCGATGCGTCACTCGTAGCGGATGGCCTCGATGGGGTCGAGGCGCGCCGCCTTCTTGGCGGGATACCAGCCGAAGAACACACCCGTGAATGTGCAGACGGCAAAGCTCATGATGATGGTCCAGAACTCAATGTAGATGGGCCAATGGGCAAGCGCCTTGACCGCGTAGCTGGAGCCTACGCCAAGGCACACGCCAATGAGTCCGCCCGTGACGCTCAGCATGACGGCCTCGATAAGGAACTGGTTGAGGATGTCGATGCCACGCGCGCCGACACTCATGCGGAGGCCAATCTCGCGCGTGCGCTCCGTCACGGAGACGTACATGATGTTCATGATTCCAATGCCGCCCACGATGAGCGAGATGCCGGCCACGCAGCCCAAGAGGATGGTGAGCATGTTGGTGGTGGAGTTCATCATCGACGAGAGCTCCTCCTGCGAGCGGATGTTGAAGTCATCGTCGTCGGCCTCCGTGGTGTCGGTGGCATCCTTGAGCTTGTGGTTGCGGCGCAGGATGGTCGTGATTTGGTCGGTGGCCTTGTCTGTCACGCCCTCAGTGATTGCCGAGCATACGATTCCGCCCAGATAGGTCTGGGCCAGGATGCGCTTCATCACCGTCGTGTAGGGAGCCAGCACCAAGTCGTCCTGGTCCATGCCCATGGAGTTGTAGCCCTTCTTCTTCAGCACGCCCACCACGCGGAAGGGAATGGAGTTGAAGCGCACCACCTTGCCCACGGGGTCGGTGCCGTCGGGGAAGAGATAGTCCACCACCGTGCGGCCGAGGATGCACACCTTGGCGCTCGACTTGATGTCCTGGTCGGTGAACATCTCGCCGTCGTCGACACTGAGCTGGCGTATGTCGAGATAGTCGCGGTTGACGCCATAGATGGTCGACTGCGTGTTGTTGTTGCCGCTGATCCACTGGCCGGAGCTGTTCACGGTGGGCGAGATGGCCTTGATGTAGTTGCATTCGTCCTTGATGCTCTGGTAGTCGGTGAGCTTCAGCGTCTCCATGGCCGAGGGGTCCTGCCTCACACCGCCACGCATGTCGGCGCCGGGGGAGATCATAATCATGTTGGAGCCCATTTCGGCGATGTTGGCCTGTATGCTGCGCTTGCTTCCCTGTCCGATGGCCAGCATGGTGATGACAGAGGCCACACCGATGATGATGCCCAATGCGGTGAGGAAGGAGCGCATCTTGTTGGCGAAGATGGCGCGAAGGGCTATTTTGAAAAGATTTGTATAGTTCATGTCACTAACTTTGAGTCTGGAAGTCTCCCACCTTTTTTTGGGGAGGCGCTATTCGTCTGAGTTGGCCGGCAGGGCGGCGAGTCCCTCGGCGGCACTGAGGATGTTGTGGTTGCGCTCGTCGCTGATGATGCGGCCGTCGCGCAGCTGGATGTCGCGGCTGCTGTAGTGGGCGATGTCGGGGTTGTGGGTCACGAAGATGATGGTGCGCCCCTCGGCATGGAGCTTCTGGAAGAGCACGAGGATCTCAAAGGAGGTTCTCGTGTCGAGGTTGCCCGTGGCCTCGTCGGCGAGTATCACGGCGGGGTTGTTGACCAAGGCGCGGGCTATGGCCACGCGCTGCATCTGTCCGCCCGACATCTGGTTGCTCTTGTGGTAGAGGCGGTCGCCCAAGCCCACGGCCTTGAGCGCCTCCACGGCACGCTCGCGACGCTCCTTGGCCGTCACATCGGGATTGTACATCAGCGGCAGCTCCACATTCTCCACGCTGGTGGTCTTGGGCAGCAGGTTGTAGTTCTGGAAGATAAATCCTATCTTCCTGTTGCGCAGCACGGCCCGCTGGCTCTTCGTCATCGAGCGCACCGACACGCCGTCGAGGAAGTATTCGCCGCTGGTGGGCGTGTCGAGGCATCCCAACTGGTTGAGCAGCGTCGACTTGCCCGAGCCCGACTTGCCCATGATGGTGACAAACTCGCCCTCGTAAATCTTGAACGAGACTCCGCGCAGGGCGTGTACGGTCTCATCGCCCACCAGGAAGTCGCGCTTCACGTCGCGGAGCTCAATGACCACTTTCTTGCCTTCTTCAGCGGCTTGGTTGTTGTTCCCGTTCATAGTCGTTCATTTCTTTTTGTTGTTCTTGCGCGGGCCCGGTGCGAAGGGGCTGCTCTCCGACGAGTTGGAGCCGTCGGCCGCGGCGTCGTCGGTCTTCACGTCCACGCCGGTGATGACCTTCTGCCCCTGCTTGACGCCGCTCACAATCTGCGTGTGGGTGCCGTCGCTCATGCCGATGTTCACCTGGTGGGCCACGATGTTGTTGCCCTCGATGGTCCACACCTTGTTCTTGGCGTTGCTGATGTCCTTGATCTTCATCTTGCCCACGGTCTCCTTGGCGGGAGTGAAGCGCAGGGCCTTGGTGGGCACGCTCAGCACGCCCGACTTCTGCTGCGTGTAGATGGTGACGTTGGCGGTCATGCCGGGCTTGAGCTTCAGGTCGGCGTTGGAGGTGGAGATGACCACCTTGTAGGTCACCACGTTGTTGCTCGTGCTGCCGCCAAGCCGCACCTGCTGCACGGTGCCCTGGAACGTGTCGTCGGGATAGGCGTCGACGGTGAAGGTGGCGCTCTCGCCGGGCCTCACGTCGCCGATGTCGGCCTCGTCCACGTCGGCCAGCACCTGCATCTTCTTCAGGTCGCGGGCCACGCCGAAGAGCTCAGGCGTGCTGAAGCTGGCGGCCACGGTCTGTCCCTCGGCCACATACTTGTTGATGATGGTGCCGTCGATGGGCGACACGATGGTGGCGTAGCCCAAGTTGGTCTGGGCCGTCCTCACGCTCTCCTGCGCGGCCACCACGCTCTCCTTCATCATCGCCACCTGCTCCTCGGCCTGCCGGTAGCTCAGACGCGCGCTCTCAAAGTCGTTGGCGCTGATGAGTCCCTTCTGGTAGAGGGCCTTGTAGCGGTTGTAGTTGGCGCGCTGGTAGCCCAGGGCCGCATTGGCGCTCTGCAGGTTGGCCTGCGCGCTCTGCAGGTTGGCCTGCGCGCTCTGCAGGTTGGCCTTGGCCGAGTTGAGCGTGCTGGTGAGGTTCTTCGTGTCGAGCACGGCCAGCACCTGGCCTTTCTTCACGGTGCTGTTGAAGTCCACATAGATTTTGTCGATGATGCCCGACACCTGCGTGCCCACCGCCACCGTGTCGACGGGCTCCACTGAGCCTGTGGCCGTGATGCTGTTCTGAATGTTGGCCGGCGCCACCTCCTCGGTGACGAAGCTCACCTGTTCGTCCTTCTTGTTGCCGGAGAGGAGCCATGCCGCGACGGCAATGGCGAAGCAACCGCCAACGAGAATCCAGATTGTACTGATTTTCTTGGGGTTCATAATCTATTGCTGTTAATATTTCCTTGGATTTCATTCTTCGTCGTTCGCCCTTCCGGGGGCAGCCTCCGCGCGGCCGCCGGATTGCAGGCAAGCCCAGAACAACTACAGCCCCCCGCACACACAGCGGGCATGGCCAAGAGGCTCATTTCAGCGTCCCGTCCTGATAGAACTTGAGCATGTCGATGTTGAGGATGGCCAGGTACTTGGCCTGCAGCTCGTTCTGCTGGGCCTGCAGCAGGGTTGTCTTGCCGTTCATCAGCTCTATCACGTTCTTCAGGTTCTGGCGAAACTGCTCGCTCAGCAGCTCGTAGCTGGCCTGCGCGCTCTCCGTCGACACGCGCGCGCTCTTGAACTGCGCCTGGTTGTTGGTGGCCTGCAGCCAATAGTTCTCTATGGTGGAATGGAGCGTGGTCTGCTTGTCGAGCAGGTCGAGCTGATAGGTCTGCCTCTGCAGCAGGGCCTTGTTCACCGCGGTCTTCGTGCGCCGCTGGTCGAAGAGGGGGATGCTCAGCGTGAGTCCGCCCCCCAAGGCGAAGTTGTTCTTCAGCTGCGTGCCCCAGGCGTTGTCGCTCATCGACGTGGTGTTGGTGCTCACCCCCGCGCTCATGGTCAGCGAGGGAAGCTTTCCGGCCTTGGCGATCTTCAGCTGCAGGTCGCTCGACTGTAGGCCGAGCATGGCGTTCTTGATTTCGGGGCGGCTGGAGAGGGCGGCGTTGTAGACGTTGGCCACCGATGGGATGTCGGCCAGCGCCATGGCGTCGGTGGTCTCGGGAGCCACCACGTCGAACTCCTCGTCGTCGATGATCTGGAGCAGCTGCTTCAGCTGCCGCTTGTATTCGCGCAGGTTGCTCTCGGCCTGCACCACGTTGTATTCGTCCTGGGCGCGCTGGGCCGTGAGCTGTGCCACGTCGGCCTTGCTCATGCTCCCCACCTTGAGGAACTCCTTGCCGCGCTCCTCGTTCTTCTTCGACACCTCAAGCGTCTGCCAGTTCACCTCTATGGCCTCCTTGGAGTAGAGAATCTGCACATAGAGCTGTGCTATCTGCTCCTGGATGCTGTTGGCGGTGACGGCGGAGTCGAGGCTGGCCTGCTGCGCGGTGAGGTCGTTGAGCTTGACGGTGTTGCGCAGCTGGTTGCCGTCCCACACCGTCCAGTTACCCGTGACGCTGTAGCTGCCGTTGTAGTACACCTTGTCCACGCTGGTCTGCACCTTCGAGCCGGCCACCATGTAGCTTCCCGTCTCGGGCCAAGGGTTGTACGACACGTTTTGCGACGTGGATGCTGAGAGCGAGGGCAGCAGGGCGGCCTTGCTCTGCTTCCAGTCCTCGATGGCGCTCTGGTGGCTCACGCGCGACTTGAGCAGCGTGATGTTGTTCTGCAGCGCATAGTCGATGCACTGTTGCAGCGTCCACTGCCGGGCCGGAGCGGTCTGGGCGGAGAAGAGGATGAGTCCGCAGAGTGCCATGCGGAAGATGGACTTGGAGTGATGTCTTGTCTTGTTCAACTGTTTCATGATGCTTGTTGTGAATGTTTCGTGTGCAAAAATAGGGAAAAAGGGGCAAACGTGGGAAAAAATATCCATGAAACAGTGAATAAATTAAGCAAATTGAGCCTTTGGGAGTTGGAATTTGGAAGATGCGAGCCGAAAAGAGTTTGAAGTTAGAAGATTGTCCGCGCCCCTATGTTTTGTCTCGCAAAGGCGCAAAGGCGCAAAGGCCGCAAAGGCCACACCCGCCTGCAGGGGCCGTGCCTTGTGCCGGCCCTAACCCTACCTACAGGGCCCCAGCAAGCGACCGCGCGTCTTTGTGGCCATGCCTTGGGGGCGATTGGGTCTCCCCTTCCTCTTAGAGAGGGGTTGGGGGATGGGTCTTTTGGGTTGTTTTGGGGGTGGTGGGTCTTTTGATAGGATGTTCAATATGGTGTACCAGAAAATATCGTCGCACCCGACAAATCCAGTGCATTTTAGTTTTTAAAACCAAAACCAAGAAAACCCTTTGTATCAGCGTCAATGCCCAAAGCTCTTTGCCGTTTGCGGGGTGAAGGCTTGTGAGAGGCTTCGCCTCTAACCGCCTTCACCCCGCAAACGGCAAATCCTCCTCTGTCGGAGGATGACGCTGACACAAAGGAAAACCTTGAAAACAGGCTATCGCGGCGTGAGATCCACTGTCCGAGAGGTCCGCTGCCCTCAGCGGACACAATCCTGAAGTAAGTTTCGTGAGTTGGTGAGTTTGTAAGTTTTGTGAGTTGGTGAGGTTTTGTTAGGGCCGCGCCAGCCTGTTTTCATGGTTTTCTTGCTGTGATGCAAGCCTGAGGCACGAAGGCTGTTTCTTCTCCGTAGCCGGCTTGCCGAAGCTTGCTTCGGAGCAAGCCGGCTACGGAGAAGAAACAAGGGGCGTAGCCCTTGCATCGCAGCAAGGGTTTTACTGGTTTTTGTTATAATAGAATCCTAAATTCAACCGTAAAGTTCCGCACAGCGGATATTTTCCGCTTTTCTAAGTTATTATATAAGAGAAGGTAAATTGGGGGATTGATGGCCACGCATTTTGTATTCAAGAACTTATTCAAAAGTGGGTACAGCAAACTGAACACCCAAGTATTTTGAGTCTTCTGGTCTTAGCCCTGCGCCTCTTCCTTTTTGAAGATGCGGTCGATGATCATGGCTATGGCCCCGTCGCCGGTGACGTTGCAGGCCGTGCCGAAGCAGTCCATGGCTATGTAGAGGGCTATCATCAGCGCCTGTTCCTCCTTGCCGAATCCCAAGATCATCTGCAGCGGAGCCAGGGCGGCCATGATGCACCCACCGGGAACGCCCGGACCCGCCACCGCCATGATGGCCAGCATGAGGATGAAGTTGAGGAACAAGGCCGGGGCGTGGGGCATGCCATTGAGCAGACAGATGGTCAGGGCGCACGCCGTGATCTTCATGCAGGAGCCCGACATGTGGATGGTGGCGCAGAGCGGAACAACAAAGCCCGCTATCTTCTCGCTCACTTTGTTGCGCAGCGTGTTGCGGAGGGTCACGGGTATCGTGGCGGCCGACGAGCTCGTGCCCAACGCCGTGAGGTAGGCGGGCAGCATGTTGAGCAGCGAGTGGATGGGATTGCGCCTCGCCACGGCCCCCGCGATGAGGTACTGGTAGAGAAGGATGAGGATGTGGAGCACGAATATCACCACGATGATCTGGGCAAACACCACGATGATGCGGTAGGCCTTGCCCGTGAAGGTCATGTTGAGGAAGATGCCGAAGATGTACAAGGGAAGCAGCGGGATGATGGCCACGTTGATGGTCTTGACGATCACCTTCTGGAAGTCGGCGAACACCGACTTCAGCGTCGCCAGACTGCCGTAGGCGATGGCCAGTCCGCACGTGAAGGCGAACACCAAGGCCGTCATCACATCGAACATGGGCGGGATGCTGATGGTGAAGAATGGCTGCAGGTCGTCGCCCGAGGGCGGCGCCACGCCCAACGACGACGACACCATCGACGGGAAGAGCCACGACCCCGCGCCGTAGGCCAACAGCCCCGCGAAGACGGTGTCCACGTAGGCAATCACCACCGTCGCCAGGAGCAGCCGCCCCGCGTTGCGCCCGATGTCGCCAATGGCCGGGGTGACCAGCCCCACGATGAGCAGCGGAATCAGGAAGCCCAAGAAGTTGCCGAAGATGGAGTTGAACGTCACGAAGACGCGCACCCACGGAGCCGTGAGCACGTTGCCGAGAACCACGCCCAATACGATGGCGATGAGGATGCGCGGTAATAGACCTATTCTGATTTTCTTCATTTCTCTGTAAGTTGTAAGATAGATGTCTGCAAATTTACATCAACCTTTTGAGATAAGCAAGCAAATGCCCAAGAATTTCTCAGAAAACAGCCCGTTTCTGCTTGCCCAACTTCTGTGTCGACCGCCCCACGATTGTATGACAACTGTCACACAACAATAGAACAACCGCCACAGTCCCTAAAAGGGAGGGGACTTTGGGGTTGGGGGGGTGGGTCTTTTTCACATTTTTTTTGCCAAAATGTTGCTGAATTGAAAATTATTGCTTAGTTTTGCATGTGAGATGCGGACTCGACAGAGTTTGCAAATCGGACATCGTGGAAAAAGAAGAAGCGTTATGCTTATCTTGTGTCTC
>SFCY01000140.1 GCA_004558865.1 Bacteroidales bacterium | reverse complement strand
CTTCTCTAACTTACTGCGATCCAATAGGGATTGGAGCCTCTCTTTTTTCTTTTCCATCTTTTCTTTTTGAGGTGTCAACCATATTTAAAAAAAGACACAGATGTTGGATAGCCGATACACTTTGATGAGCCGCGCACGGCACGCATCACCTTAGAAGGGCAGGACAATGACAATGCCCCAATCGTGTGCCCCGTCATCAGCCACAACGACAAGCTGCTCGTCGTAGGCGGAAACCATTATTTTACCGCTAAGACTCACATCCGTTCTATTGGCCGCAACTCTCAGCCTGGATTGAAGGTCTCTGCCCGTATCGTTGTCAGCGACAAGACGCTGTGGCAGCAGGTTTCCAAAAAATAGCCTTTCGTTTTCCGATTCTTGTCCGGCATTAACGCCTTATTAACACCCTGAGAAAGAAAAATCCCTTGTAAATCATTGATTTACAAGGGATTTGTAGTGTAAAAGGGTACCTGGACTCGGGTTCGAACCGAGATGCTTTGCGGCACTGGTGTTTGAGACCAGCGCTTCTACCTATTCCGCCATCCAGGCGTAGCATGATAACCTGCTTTTGAGGAACATGTCTACAAAATGTGGTGCAAAGGTATATGTTTTTTTGAAAAGAGCACATGCAATGGGAGTTTTTCTGATATTTTTGTATGAAGCCGATCATTGTCCTTCGGGCCACGCATGTCCTCCCCTTGCACTTTATAGCCGGAACTTATATCCTATCGTGATACAGATTGGATAGTTGCGGGCTGTCAAATAAGTCCAGTTGTTGAATGTGCCAAGACTTACGGCCTGGCGCAGTATCTCCAGCGTGTAGGTGGCATCAATCATCACCTGGTGATATTCATAGCTCAGCCCCATGGGGGATACCGGCCACGACGTTGCGAAACTTGTCGCTCACCTTCTCCGACTTCTTCTCCGTATAGTTTTCCCACAGATACGTGCCGTCACCGAGATCCATCGTACGAATCGACTTCACCGTCGCCTTGTCCTTGGCGTTGACGAGGAATCCCGCCTGCAGACCGAGGTGAGCCGACAGGCCCCTGGGCCCTTTAAAATAAGCCTTCAGCTGCAAAGGCACCGTGACATAGGTCACCGAAAGCTTCTCTTTCACTGAAGCCTGCGTCTGCTTTTGCTCCTTAAAGCCAGTGCCGATATTGCTGATGTCCGCACCCGTGGTGAGCGAATAGTAGTCGGACAGTGGAATTTCTACTTCCACGCCTCCCGTGCATCCTGCCTTCCACGTCGTGGATAAGTTCAGCGCCGATCCGCTCATCTTTGCTATGGTCATGCCCACGCGTGGTTCGAGTGACACACGCCGGTTCTCATTCTGTGCCGAAGCCGTCAGCGGCAGGAGCATTATTAAAAAGGAGAATATCTTTTTCATTATTGCTTGCGTTTATAGGTATAGATGTTTTCGACCGCTTTTCAATCATCCGCATAAACGGCGAAGGCCAATTATGCATTATGCATTAAAAAGGGGTTGGGTCATTTCCTTAGGGCCGGCACGAGGCACGGCCCCTGCAATTGGGTTCTCGTTTTCCCTGTCTTCGTAGATTGGGGTAGGTTGGGGTAGGTTGGGGTAGGTTGGGGTAGGGGGGGAGGGTGTTTGTTCCCTCCCCCTTATGTCAGTGCTTGTTGACAGTGGCCACCACGTCGTCGTTGATCTTGATGGTGGCCTTCTTGCGCAGGCCGTCCACCCATTCCTTCTCAAGCTGCTCCTGGTAGTCGGCCACGACGAGGCCGCGCACGTCGTCCATCTCCTTGGGAGCTTTCATCACCTGGCCGTACACGGCGTCGATGGGATACTTGGGATTGGTCTTCACCGTGGTGTCCTTCTTGAACACGTCGCGGTCCACCAAGGCGTTGTCGCCCATCTTGAAGATGCCTTTCTCCACGCGAATCTGCACCGAGTCGCTGTTGAAGGTCTTGCGCAGCACCTCTGCCCACTTGTCGAAGGGCAGGTTCTTCACGGCGTCCTTCACGCGCTCCACGTCGGCCTGGTTCTTCACGTGGTAGGCGATGCCCTTGAAGCGGGGAGCGTCCCACTTGTAGTTCTTCTTGTGCTTCTTGAAGTACTCCACAAGTCCGGCCTCATCGTTGGCGGCCTTGTTCCACACGTTGCGATTGCTGATCTCGTAGAGCAGCAGTCCGTCGTGGTATTCCTGCACGAGGTATTTCAGGTTGGGGTCCTTCAGCTCCATCTCGGCGAGACGCTTGTCGACGAAGTCCTCGGGCTTGGTTCCGGGATTGGCCTTGGCCAGGGAGTCGAGTTTGTTGTTGATGATCATCTGGCGCAGTCCGCGCTGCTCGATGAAGCGGTGGATGTCGTTCTTTAACGAGTCGTAGGGGAAGAACGCGCTCTTGTCGAGCACCTTGATGATATGGTAGCCGAAGGGAGTCTTCACGGGCTTGCTCACCTCGCCTTTCTTCATGGCGAAGGCCACGTCCTCAAACTCCTTCACCAGCGCGCCCTTCTGCAGCCAGCCCAGCTCGCCGCCGTTCTTGGCCGAACTGGGGTCCTGTGAATACTGCTCGGCCAGTTTGGCGAAGTCGCCGCCCTTTTGCAGCACGCTGTACACGGAGTCGGCGCGCCGCTGGGCCTCGTCCCATTTCTCCTGCGAGTCGCGCTGGCGGGCCATGAAGAGTATGTGGGCCGGCTTCACCAGTCCGCCCATGGAGTCGATGCGGTGTTGTGTCTGGCGATAGATTTTCTGTGCCTCGGCCTCCACGTCGGCGTCGGTGATGAAGGAGGGGCGCACCTGCTGGTCGCGGTAGCCCAAGAACTCCTTCTTGAAGGATGAGAGCGTGTCGAGGCGGGCGGCCTTGGCGGCGTCCACCTTCAGCTTGTAGTCGACGAAGAGGGGGATGTAGTCCTTCACGCTCTTCTTGTCGATCACGCCTTCCGTATTGTTCTTGTTGTAGGAATACTCAAATTCCGAGCGCGTCACGTCCTGTCCATTGATGGTCATGATGACGGGGTCGTTGGTCTGGCCCATTGTGGCCGTGGCCGTCAGAAGTAAGGCAGCAAGTATAAATTTCGATTTCATTGGTGGTTGGAATTGAATTGAAAGGGATGCGGGCAGTCCTTGGCGCAGGGCTGCACGCATCTCCTTACCTTATATATAATATATGTGTATGGGAAAATCCATTCTCATTCGGGGCGCGAGTAGTTGGGGGCCTCGCTCGTGATGGTGATGTCGTGGGGGTGGCTCTCCATCACTCCGGCGTTGGTGATGCGCACGAACTTGGCGTCGTGGAGCCTCTCGATGTCGGCCGCTCCGCAATAGCCCATGCCGCTGCGCAGTCCGCCCGTGAGCTGGTAGATAACCTCCTGCACGGTGCCCTTGTAGGGGACGCGCCCGGCGATGCCCTCAGGCACGAGCTTCTTGGCGTCGCTGATGTCGTTTTGGAAGTAGCGGTCGCGCGAGCCGTTCTTCTGCTCCATGGCCTCCAAGGAGCCCATGCCGCGATACGCCTTGAACTTGCGGCCGTTGAAGATGATGGTGTCGCCGGGACTCTCCTCCGTTCCGGCCACGAGCGAGCCTACCATCACGCAGCTGCCGCCGGCCGCTAAGGCCTTCACGATGTCGCCCGAATAGCGCAGTCCGCCGTCGGCGATCAGAGGAACGTCGGTGCCTTTCAGCGCGCTGTATACATCGTATACGGCCGAGAGCTGCGGCACGCCCACGCCGGCCACCACACGCGTGGTGCAGATGGAGCCTGGGCCGATGCCCACCTTCACGGCGTCGGCGCCATTCTCAACGAGATAGCGTGCGGCCTCGCCCGTGGCGATGTTGCCCACCACCACATCAAGGTTGGGGAAGGCGTTCTTCACTTCGTGGAGCTTGTCCACCACGCCGGCCGAGTGGCCATGGGCGGTGTCGATGACGATGGCGTCCACGCCAGCCTCCACGAGGGCCTGGGCGCGCTGCAGCGTGTCGGCGGTCACGCCCACGCCGGCCGCCACGCGCAGGCGGCCCTTCTCGTCCTTGCAGGCCTTGGGCTTGTCCTTGGCCTTTGTGATGTCCTTGTAGGTGATGAGTCCCACGAGGTGGTTGTCGCGGTCCACCACGGGAAGTTTTTCTATCTTGTTCTCTTGCAGGATTTGCGCAGCAGCGTGGAGGTCGGTCTGCTGGGTCGTGGTCACCAGGTTGTCCTTGGTCATCACGTCGTCGATGAGCTTGTCCATGTGCTGCTCAAAGCGCAGGTCGCGGTTGGTCACGATGCCCACCAAGTGGTTGTCGTCGTCCACCACGGGGATGCCGCCGATGTGGTAGTCGTGCATCATCTTCAGCGCGTCCCTCACCGAGCGTCCTTTCTGGATTGTCACAGGGTCGTAGATCATTCCGTTCTCGGCACGCTTCACGATGGCCACTTGGCGAGCCTGCTCATCAATGGTCATGTTCTTGTGGATGACGCCGATGCCGCCTTCGCGTGCGATGGCAATGGCCATCGACGCTTCCGTCACGGTGTCCATGGCCGCCGTGACGAAAGGCACGTTGAGCTGGATGTGGCGCGTGAAGCGGGTTTTCAACTCCACCTCTTTCGGCAGCACGGTTGAGTAAGCGGGAATAAGGAGGACGTCGTCAAAAGTAAGGCCGTCCATAACAATTTTATCTGCAACAAATGAAGACATAAGAACTACTTTATAAATTTATTGCGTGCAAATTTACTAATAAATTCCGAAACGCGCTGTTCTTCGTGTCCCTTTTCTTTTTGTGTTAATGCATTTTAACCAAATAAACTGAATACGTAACGGGGGGCGTATTGTGTCCAGTGCCCACATTTCTCGCCATGGCAGAGTCCAAGCAAGCTTGGCTCTGCTCATTTGGCTTATCGAAAAGGTTCTGTCAGCTATCGGCCTCAAAACGTCAATTCTCATCGGTCGTGTAGCCCGCTACACTCCCTCTTCAACTTACGTTTTGAGGCTGATATCTTGCAGAATACGACTCGACCTAATTTTTAGAACCGACCTACATTTCAATGAATGAAACCATTGGATGCACGGCATTGGGGGACATCGTAGGGGCTATTGTTTCTCCCCTCCCTCTTAGGGAGAGGCAGGGGGTGGGTCTTTACTTTGTCTTCCATTCTTCCACGGTGAACTTGTCGATGTCGAAGCGCACGCCGACCTCCACCACGCGGCGGCCGTCGGTGAGGTAGGGCGTGGCGTAGCCGCGGGCTTCGATCTGGTCGAGGGCGTGCTGCGCCGAGTCGCCCGTCTT
>SFCY01000011.1 GCA_004558865.1 Bacteroidales bacterium | reverse complement strand
ATTTGGCTTATCGAAAAGGTTCTGCAAGATATCGGGATTCAAAACGTAAGTTGAAGAGGGAGTGTAGCGGGCTACACGACCGATGAGACTTGACGTTTTTGAGACCGATAGATGCAGAAGACGACCGAAACGACTACTGCACTTTATAGTTTATTCTATCAGCCTGATTTATAGGACCAACCTAAAAAACATTCAATCAGTTAGGAGTCACTGAAACGGGGAATCCCCGTTCCAGTGACTCCTAACTCTTTCCAATTCCCAACTCTTCCCTACTCAATCCATAGTATAAGTATGAATGCTCATTCCCTGTGCCGACGGAAGATAGTTAACTCCCCACCAGCACATCTGCAAGAGGATGAAGTTGACAATGAGAATCCACAATGCAACTTTGAAACGCGACGACGGCATCCGCTGATAGTGGATATATATAAGATAGGAGAACCAGGAAGCGGCAGCCCAAGTCTCCTTGGGATCCCAACTCCAATAGTGTCCCCAGGCCTCCTTGGCCCATAAGGCTCCCATCAGGATTCCAAACGTCATGAAGCTGAAGCCGACACTGACCAGATTGTCCGTTGTCGACATCTCCACTTCGCCGCCGCGCCCCTTCTTGAAAAACAGCAGATAGATGGCCATCATCGTGGCTGCTCCGAACAGGGCGTAGGCAAACATATAGACGATGACATGGGGGGCAAACCATGGACTCTGCAGCGCGGGCATCAGACTCTTGCTGTGAATCTCGGGCTTGAAAAGGTTGATGCAAATGAACACCAAGGCCATCAGCGTGCTGAACGACAAGAGCCATTTGTAATGCCAGCGCGAATAGACCAGAAGCCCCGCCATGGGAAGGAAGAAGGCATACCACATACGCGTCTCACCCATCGTGCGCAACGGAGGACGCTGAAGCTCCACCCACAGCAGGATGATGAAGGCAAGAAAAGCCACAAGCCCTCCAACAGTGAGAACCACGGCACGACGCTCATGCCCCCTCCATGCGGCGTATGAGCCTAAGGACCAGAGCACAAGAGCCAAAAGCGAGAATATGATAAAATAGTTCCAAATCATGTCGTTTCGGTATTAGGATTGAACTGAAGCCTGTCCGCCACTTCTCCATGGCGACGAGAAGAAAAAGCCCACCGCTCCAAGGGCAAGCAGAAAAATGCCAAAGTAGACCACGGGAAGCCATGGGTCGCGAACCAACTCCAAAACACTTATCTCACTCCACCGTCCCATCTTCTCATCGTAGGAATACTGGTAAATCCTCCAACCGTCGACAGAGAAGGGATGATTCACTTCTATGCTGGTGATGATGTTCTTGCCCGACTGGGTGAGAATCTGCACGTGCGAGGTATAGCGCATCGGCTCAGGCTCGGCCATGGCGATGCTGTACTGGGCATTGACCTTGAGCAACTGCATGGGAAAGCGGTAGCTGCCACAGGTGACCCATCCCTGCCTGAGGGTTTTTCCATCGGGCGACGTGGCCCTCACCAGCCATGCCCTAACATTGCCAGGCTGGCGCCATGTCATATAATAGGTTGTGTCGCGGGTCATCATCGGAGCCGACTCTTCCATCTTCTTCAGGATTTGGACGCGCCAACCCATCAAGTTGTCGGTCCTGACCACCGAGCCGGAGTCGTTGTCTACGAGAAGCAGCTTCGAGGGATATTCCTCGATGTTGAAGTCCAACAGCTGGATGGCGACAGGCAGCTCGTGGATCTTACCCATATCGTCCAAGGCCCTCCACTCGGGAGTGTCCTTACCAACCGTCATCTTCAGCCGTTGCATGTCAGCACTTCCTAATGAGGCACAGAGCAACACCACCAACAGACCAAGATGGAACAGGAACACGGGCAAACGCTTCCACGCCAAACCCTTAAGGCTCAACAGAACCACCTGGGAAAGAATGAGCGCCATCCAGACGTAGATCAAGACGAAGGGCCAGAAGCCCAACATCCGCGTAAGACCCAAGACATCCTGCGAAGGCATTCCAGCCGGCACCTGACGTGTAAGCCCCATGACCACCGTGAGGGCCACGGCGTAGACAAGGCAGGCGACGGCAGAACCGTAGGATGAGAGGAATCGGATGGCGTAGGACTTGCCACGCAGCAGGAAAAGAACAGCTGCGACTACGACGAACAAACATAGCAAGATGGCATTGACGGGATAAGAGAAAGCACTCCAGTCAATGCCACCGGCAGAGAATTGAAGGAGCAGCCCCACAAAGATGAGGCCTGCTCCTATCATAAATCCTTCTTTAAGCGTCCAAGGCTGTTTCCACATCATCGCTTACATCTCTACAGCACGGTGGGCAGCCTTGGCTTGCCTCACCCAATTAGGAACAACGGTGTTGAGGAACTTCTGCTTGTCGCTGTTCTTTTGTTGCATATTAAGTCCCAGATAGGCCTGAGCCTTGGCCTTGGTGGAAATGTCGGGCAGAGGCACATCGCCGGTGAAGCCATGGCGAGCCAAAATCTTGGCTATGCGCAGACGTGCCTGCTGGGCGAAATCGAGGCTGTGGCCGAGAATGCGTGTCACCTCCTGCGGGGCATGGAAGCTTGCGCCATGGGAGGCTACGGCAAAGTCCCAACGCCACTGGCTCTTGCGAAGCAGTGCCAACACAGGCTTCATCTCGCTCTCGGTCGCACCCTTGTCCCATGCAAACTTCGCCTCAATATGGGCTGCGGCAAGTTCCTTTTCCACACGGTCGCGAATCTCGTTGCACTTGCGCTGACGCTCATACACATTCTTCTTCAAAGTCTCGGCGTCTTGACGGTGGCATGTCTGGCACGTACGGTCGATATGAGCCAAAGGACTCATGATGTGGTGGTCAGTATATTTGATGCCACCTTTTGTGATGTAGGGCATGTGGCAATCGGCGCACGACACGCCGCGCTGATAATGGATTCCCATCTGTGAGATCTCATATCCAGGATGCTGCGCCTTGAGGATGGGCGTGCGACTGAGGGCATGGATATAGTCGTAGAAGCCTATCTTGTCGTAGTATTTTTCTATTGCCTCCACGGTCATGCCGCTGTCCTGCGGGAACGTGAGGTAATTGGTGCCCTTCTGGAAATAGTATTCCGTATGGCACTGCGCGCAGACCAGGGAGCGCATCTCTTGATGGGAAGCCTTGTTCACGTCCATTCCACGACGCTGCCAAGCCTCATAGAGTGCAGAGCGCGCAGGACGCAAGTCCATGGTCTTCGGGTCGTGGCAGTCGGAGCATCCCACCGTATTCATCACCTGGTTGCCCCAATCCGACCATTTGGCCTGATAGAAGGCGGCAGGCCCCACCTCGGCCATCAGCCTTGGCACATCAGGTCCCTTACAGGTCCAGCATGTGCCGGGCTGCGGCTCCTTGCCGGGTGTCACGCCAGGTGCGCCAGTACGGAGAATCTCACGCATGTCCTCAAGAGAATGCCTGTGCCCACGGGGCGTGTTGTAGTCCCACGAGAAGGCATACCCAGCCCACAGCACGGCCATTTCAGGCCTCTGAGCCAACACGTCCTTTCTCTGACTGCCGTTGAACTCACTCTCGAAAGTGGTGTCTGATGTCTCAGCCCAGGTTTCGTATTCCAAGGGGAAGTCCTCCTTGAACTTCTGGTTATCCACTTCGATGCTGTCCATCTTCACCTTCCTGTTGTTGAAGATGGTAGCCACTTCAGCTCGCCTTTCCATAAGCGAGGAGACGGTCATTCCCAACACAAACACGACAACCATTATTCCGAAGAACAACAGCCATCCTTGCCAACGTTTCAATTGTTTAGCCATATCTTCTTAGTTTTTAGTTTTCATTTTTCACTTCTTACTCATCAAGCCGTGCAGCCATTCGGGGACTGGCGATGGAGGCAGGGGAACCCTCGCACCGGGAGTGCTGGCCAAAGAGTTCATTCCACCGTGGGGCACATTGCGATGGCAATCCCAACAGGCATGCCCCTCGCCGCGCTTGGCCTCCATATAGCTGATACGTCCCGTCTTCACAAACTCCTGGTTGAGCTGCTTGTGGCAGCGTATGCAGTTGTCCATGATGACTTGCGCACTGGCATCCTTGGCTGTGATGGCCTGATGCTCGCTTCGGGTGAGGAACATGTACACATGCCCCATGCCGTCCTTGGCCTTGAAGTAATACTTGTTCACGAAATTGTTGTGCGGCACGTGGCAGTCGTTGCATGTGGCGTCCCGCGCATGGGATGAATGCATCCAAGTTGCATAATAAGGAGTCATCACATGACAGTTGACGCAAGCCTCTGGAGCGTTGCCCAAATAGTCAGGCATACGCAGCAGATAGGCAAAATAGAGCAACATTCCGGCCACTAAGCCACACCCTCCTATCAGCAGCACTTTCTGCAGATAGGAAAGCGAATTGGAGAAGGAAGCTACCGCATTCTTCAACCGACACCATAGATTGCGTATGGGCATAGGCTGTTCGTTTTTGTTTGATGACTCAAATTTACGTTTTTATTGAACGCGCAGCAAAAATCAAAACACTTATTAAACCCGAGAAAGTCATTTTAGCGTTCGTTAACTAAAAATTAACCCAAAACGCCCAATTCCATCCTCATTTATTAGGGTTCTTACGTTAAATAATCTTTTATGAGGGCTGGGGCGGAATACTGCTCTTGAGTTGGGAACAAAGAGCTACATCTTCTCCGCATCGATGACAGTCAACTGGTCGCCACACACCCGAAAACGAATGTCAAAACCTGCGAAAGGCATGCCGTATACCCGGTCAGGGTCTTTCTGGTATTGGGGACGGGGGTCTTGTGCCAGAACATCCCTCAGCTGGGCTAAAAGCAAGTGCGGAAAACCTTGCTGGCTCAACAGGGTCTCCACGGCAGGCATAATCTCCACCCGCAGAGTTCGCCATTGATGGGTGTCGACAAAGCCACTGCGGGCATCGGGATGGGAGTCGGCGTATGCCACATAGGGCTTGATGTCGTAGATGGGTGTCCCATCCATCAAATCCGCTCCTCTGACTAGTATGACCGGGGCTTCACTCCCCTCCCACTCCACGCCCTCCAATCTCACGGACGAAAGGCCGATAGGGTTGGGGCGGAAAGGACTGCGCGAGGCAAACACCCCCACTCGCTCGTTGCCTCCCAAACGGGGCGGACGCACCATTGGGGAAGCCGGCGCATGGCTGTTGGCGGAGAATCCCCATACAAGCCATAGATAGTCGAAGCCCTCAAGTCCCTTAAGAGCCTCAGGCATTCGCCATTGGGGCTCCATCACGATTCTGCCTTGAAGGGTGTCAACTATTCCGCTCTGTTTGGGAATGCCAAACTTGCTGGAGAAAGGCGAGTGGAATATGGCTATGGGCTTGATTTCCATCGTTGTCACTAACTGCATTACAACCGACTGATAACATCGTAGAGCTTCTGGAGGTAGGCCTTGCCGCTCAGAAAGTTCTTTCCCCGCCGATGTCCTTGGTCTATCAGGATTCGCTTGGCCTTCAAGTCGTATATCAACTGGTTGTCGGCATCGGCCATGCCAAACGCATCGGGATAGGTGAAGAAAGCAAAGTGGGGAATCGCAGGATTGAGCAGATCCTTACTGAAAAGGAAATCGTCGTGGCGGATGCCAAGCTGCCCAAGCAGAGTTGCGGCAATGTCCTGCTGACTGCCGTAGACAGCAGACTTGAGGGGCGAACGGACCGCACCACCCGTGATGATAAGAGGAATCTGGAAGCGGTCCAAACGGCCGTTGTCGATATTCTCCGGCCAAGCGCCAAGATGGTCGGCCACAAGCACTACAAGGCTTCGCTGCCATCGGCCGCTGCGGCGGAGATAGCTGACAAACTGGCCAATCTGCTGGTCGGCGTATGCGAAGGCATTGAGACGTTTGTTGGCATTGAGCCTCGCCGGAACATCGAAGGGCTCATGAGAGCTGGAAGTCTGAATGACACGCAGCGCAGGCGACTTGTCGCTGCCTTTTTCCACGTCCTCCTCCACTCTTCCAAATACGGGTCCGTCGGGTACTCCCCACTTACTGAGCCTATATCTAAGGGGAAATTCTTTGTCGTCAACAATTCGCTGGTAACCTTGTGAGACAAGATACGACCGCTGGTTGCAGAAATCAGCGTCGCCCCCATAATAATACACTGCAGAATAGCCTGCCTTGCGCAGCGACCTTGCTATGGAGGGCAAATGGCGTGTCTTGGCGGGATACTTCATGATGCTCATGGTGGGCTGGCCTGGGAATCCACTCAGCACAGCCACAAGTCCACGGTCGGTGCGGAAGCTGTTGGCGTAGAAGTTCTCGAAGAACACCCCCTCGTCGGCCAGACGATTGAGACAGGGCGTAGCCCCGGTCTCCATCACAAGACGGGAGAAGCTCTCCATAATGATAATGTACACGTCGGGACGACTTTGGCTGAGGATATTCTGCGTGGAGTCAGAACCCGTTGCGGTCATCGCTTGGAAAATGGAAGAGGCCTGAGCATCATCCATCAGTCGGTACTGCCGTCCGAAATCCTCCTGTTTGGAAACAGACTCCATGAGAGAGAACACGGGATTCACGGCTGCATGATTGAGAGCCTCATTCTCACTGTAATAGACTTCTCCTGTGTTCATGGTCGAGACCGTCAGTCCACCACGAATTGGGATGAAGAGCAAGGCCATCAGGACGCACAATCCCAAAGTTGTAGACATACGATGCGGAGTAGCGTCGGCTGACTTGCAACGTCTGCCTCGCCTCATCGTCATCCAGGCAGAGAGCGCCAGCAAGGCTACAAGAACAGCCAACACGGTGTATTCCCTCCATCCCGCACTGGCCAAGGCGTCTGAGGGTGACGAGAAGAAATAGAAAAAAGGAGTGGTGTCGAGAGGAAACCGCCAATATCCGTAGAGCACGGCATTGAGCATACTCAAGATAACCACTATCCACGAGGCAAGCCAATAATAGAATCGTCGGAAGACCTCTCCTCCATTGCCCATCCAAACACCAACCATCAGCGACAAACCAGGAATGATGGATAGATACCCAGCCAAAGAGCAGTCGAGTGGCAATCCATGCCACAACACGCTGAGCCAATCAATCCCCCCGACGGAGCTGTAAACAGAAAGGTTGTAGAGCATAAAGCCCACCTTGAGTATCAAGGAAAGCAATACCCAATACAAAAAACCACCTACAAAGGCCTCCATTTTCTTCATGGGCGCAAAGGTAGCAAAAAAGTTGCAAATCCTGTTACCCTTGGCTTACAAATCTGACAACCGAGGGACTTCCCCCCCTCCAACGAGTTGCTTTCGACAACAATGGGGGACAGCTGGAAAGCAACTTTTGGAAGTGGGTGTTACCCCAGATATAAAAAGAAACCGGAAAGACAACTCCTTCCGGTTTCCTGTTTGGAATGAAAACTGTAGAGATTAAGCCTCTGCGGGAGCATCTGCGGCGTCACCCCCAGCCTGAGGCTGCTCTGCAGCAGCCTTTGCAGCCTCGGCCTCAGCCTTTGCGGCAGCCTCAGCAGCCTTCTTGTCGGCCACTTTCTTGGCCACGGCCTCATTGATCTTCTTCTCAGCCTCAAGTTCCTTAGCGGCTGCCTCCTTGCGTGCCTTCGAGACGGCATCCTTGGCAGCGATGAGCTTCTGGTCTTTTCCAGCCTTCCATGCATCGAACTTCTTCTGGCAAGTCTCCTCGTCGAAAGCTCCCTTCTTCACACCTCCGCGGAGATGCTTCATCAAGTAGACGCCCTCGCTCTTGAGGATGTTGCGTACAGTGTCGGTTGGCTGTGCGCCGGTCTCTACCCAGTAGAGAGCACGGTCGAAATTCAAATCTGTGGTAGCAGGATTGGTATTGGGATTGAAAGTACCAATCTTCTCGATAAACTTACCATCACGTGGTGCTCTCACGTCGGCGATTACGATGCTGTAGAAAGCATAGCCTTTACGACCGCCGCGTTGCAATCTGATTTTTGTTGCCATTTAATTTATTTGTTTATTGGTTTGAATTTGATGCCAAGAACTCGTCTTAGCGGCTGCAAAGATACTAAAAACCATACGAAAAAGGCCTCTTCACCCATCGAAAAGTGAAGAGGCCTTAATGAATTTAACACTAATTACATAGAAAGCCACGCTTTGTCCTATATAATAAGAAGTGCATTGGTGTTTTATCTTGCCTGTCCGCCTACAATATCCAGCAACTCGCTTGTAATGGCTTGCTGACGACTCTTGTTGTACTGCAAGTTCAAATCGCGGAGTATCTCATCAGCGTTGTCGGTTGCGGTTTGCATGGCTACCATCCGGGCGGCATGCTCTGAGGCATTGCTGTCGAGCAAAGCCGTATAGACCATGAGGTGGAGCAGCTTGGGGATGAGTGAGCTCAGAACGGTTGTCAAGTCAGGCTCCACAATGAAGTCATCATTGATTACGCGACCCTGCACCTCACGCCCACTCACATCCTGACCTTTCTTGCGCAGATACTCCTGGGCCTTGGCAGTCACCATGTTGGAACTCAGGTCGCGGTCGTTGAGGGCTCCAAGCTCAGTGTTGATGTCTATGGGCAAGAGCGTACGGCGGAGCAGAATCTGCGAGCCGGCACTCTTGAAATGATGGAACACCAGCTCCACCCTATCAATCTCGCCCTTGGCATATTTTTCCATCAGCCCAGAGGCTATCTGAGTGCAACCTTGCGCATTTGGCTTGTCGGCCAGTTCGAGGAACGGACCTTCAAACGGGATGCCCAACTTCTTTACCTTCTCAGCCACCTTGCGGCCTACGGGATAAACGACAACATCTTTGACTCCCTGCGAATGATATTCGTCGATGGCCTGCAACATTTTCTTGATGACGTTGCTGTTGAATCCTCCGCAGAGAGAACTGTTGGACGAGAAAACCACCAAAGCCACACGGCGCAGGACTGGACGCTCCACATTGTAGATGGTCTGGACTTCAGGCACACTGATAAGAAAACTCTTGAGGATATGCTCAAGCATGTTCTCATAGGGCAGCATGTTCTGAATAGCCGTCTGCGCATGATGCAGCTTGGAAGAGGCCACCATCTTCATGGCACTCGTAATCTTACGGGTGTTGTTGACGCTGGCGATTCTCGTTTTGATTTCCTTTAGAGAAGGCATAGGCTATCAAGCTTTAAACTGTCCGGCGACATTTGCCATGACATCGGTGATGACCTTAGTGCAGTTGTCGTCGATCTTGCCGGCGGCAAGGGTATCGATGACATCCTGATGGTTGATGCGCATCTGCTCAAGGAACTGGTCCTGGCACTTGCGCACCTGCTCTACAGGAACCTCGTGCATCAATCCGCGAACACCACAGAAGATGATGGCCACCTGCTCTCCCACAGGCATAGGACTATACTGGGGCTGGATGAGCAGCTGGTTGTTCTTGCGTCCACGGTCAAGGGTCATGGCGGTTACAGGATCCATATCACTTGAGAACTTGGAGAAAGCCTCCAACTCGCGATACTGAGCCATGTCAATCTTCAGCGTACCGGCCACTTTCTTCATACTCTTAATCTGTGCGGATCCACCCACACGCGACACCGAGATACCCACATTGATGGCAGGTCGGAAGCCCTGGTTGAAAAGGTCGGTCTCCAAATAGATCTGGCCATCGGTGATGGAAATCACGTTTGTGGGGATATAGGCCGACACGTCTCCTGCCTGTGTCTCGATGATAGGCAGAGCGGTAAGCGAGCCGCCACCCCTCACGTGTCCCTTCATGCATGCGGGCAGGTCGTTCATCTTCTCGGCCACTTCCTGCTGGTCGTTGATGCGTGCCGCACGCTCAAGAAGACGGGAATGGAGATAGAACACGTCGCCGGGATATGCCTCACGTCCGGATGGTCGGCGCAGAATCAACGACACCTCACGATAGGCAACAGCCTGTTTGGAGAGGTCGTCGTAGACAACAAGGGCCGAGAGACCACGGTCGCGGAAATACTCACCGATAGCGGCTCCCGCGAACGGGGCGTAGTACTGCATGGCAGCAGGGTCTGCGGCAGTGGCGCTGACCACTATGGTATAAGGCATGGCCCCATGCTCCTTTAGGGTCTGCACGAGGGCTGCCACGGTAGAGGCCTTCTGGCCAATGGCCACATAGATGCAGTATACAGGTTTACCCTGCTCATAGAAATGCTTCTGGTTGATGATGGTGTCTACGGCGATGGCCGTCTTACCGGTCTGTCGGTCGCCGATGATGAGCTCTCGCTGCCCGCGGCCGATGGGAATCATGGAGTCGACGGCCTTGAGTCCTGTCTGCAGAGGCTCCTTCACGGGCTGGCGGTATATTACGCCAGGGGCCTTGCGATCCAATGGCATTTCGAAAGCTCCGGCCAGGTCGATGTCTCCCTTTCCGTCGATGGCCTGTCCGAGAGGATTGACCACGCGGCCGAGGAAGTTGTCGTTGACGCGAATGGAAGCGATGCGATGGGTGCGCTTCACCTTCTGCCCTTCCTTAATTCCAGCTGTAGGCCCGAGGAGCACGCATCCGACGTTGTCCTCCTCCAAGTTCATCACAATGGCCATAGTGCCATTCTCAAACCCGAGAAGTTCAGACGCCTCCACGTTGCGCAGTCCATAGACACGCGCCACGCCGTCGGCGACGGTGAGTACAGTACCCACCTCGTCGAATTGCTCAGCCTGGTTGATGCCCTCAAGTTCCTTCAAAAGAACCTCAGAAACTTCGCTTGGTTTAATTTTATCTGACATGATTGTTTTTTTAATTTAATTAGGGGAATGCCTTGGCATCCCTACTTTCTCAACTGTGAGAGTACCGACTGGAGCTTGTGCTTCACGCTGGCATCAAGCCGGTAGGTATCATATTCAAGGATGAATCCACCGATGATAGAGGGGTCCACCTCGGTGTTGAACTCTACAGAGCCTTTGGTTTTGCCCTCCACCATCTGACGCATCTTGTCCTCAGTCTGTGCGGACACGGGGACAGCGGTGATGAGCTTCCCACGGATGATATTCTTGTTCTTCCGATAAAGCGTGATATACGAAGCAGCCATGAACTGCAGGGTGCTCTCCCGGTCATCTTCAAGAACAAGCTGCAGGAACCGCCTCACCAGTGGTGTGGCGTCCTCTCCGCAGGCAACCTCCAGAATATGCCGCTTCTGTTCCTTCTGCAGCATGGGATTGTCGACAGTCTGGCGCAGCTGGGACACCTGCAGATAACTATTGTATAGATTCTGCATGTCAGCATACACGTTGTCCGCAATCTTCTGCAGCAGGGCACTCTTGAGGAGAGCGCGAGCATATCGAACCGATATTACACCTAAGTCCATAAGCGTTGTTATTTAGCTTTGTTTTCGGATTGAACCTCATCCAGCAGTTTGTCGATGAGTTCCATCTGCTTGTCGTCGGTCGAAAGCTTCTGACGCACAATCTTCTCGGCGATTTTCACGCTGAGTTCAGCCACTTGTTCGCGAATGTCGCGGATGGCGTTCTGCTTCTCCACCTCAATCTCCGCTTTAGCCTCGGAGATGATTCGGTCAGCTTCGGCCTGGGCCTTGTCTTGAGCTTTCGCCACAATCGACTCGCGAGTGTCGGTAGCCTCCTTGAGGATGGCGGCCTGTTTCTCACGAGCTTCCTGCAGAATGGATTCACCTTCCTTTTGAATGTTCTCAAGCTTCTCCGACGCCTCGTGGGCTTTCCTCAAGCTTTCGTCGATGTACTCCTTGCGGTCCCTGACCATCTTGGTCACAGCAGGGAAGCCCCACTTCCAGAGTATCAACAAGACAATGAGGAATACGAGGGTCATCCAAAAGAGAAGACCTGTGCTCGGCATTAATAAATCCATACGCAGCGATGTTAACCACTTGAATGATGCTGGAATGGATTATTTGCCCATGCAAAGGAAGGCTACCACCACGGCGAACAAGGCAACACCCTCAATCAGGGCGGCGGCCACAATCATGTTGGTGAAAAGTTTATTCATCACTTCCGGCTGACGGGCCATAGCGTCCATAGCGTTGCCACCGATGCGGCCTATGCCGTAACCTGCGCCGATAACTGCCAAACCTGCGCCCACTGCGGCGCCCAAAGCTGAGATACTTCCTGCTAACATTAAAGAAATCATAATAGTAAAGTTTTAATTTGTTGTTTGATTATTCTGTTTTAGTTGCTTATTCTCCTTTAGCCCGCGCCAGCCCGATGAAGGTTGCGGAGAGCATGGTGAACACCATGGATTGGATGAAGCACACCAATAGTTCAAGGCACATCATGAACACACTCATCACCACGCTGACTATCGACATGCCAACAATCATGACCATGCCATTGGCGACGACGAGGAAGATGATGCACGTCAGGGCCAAGGCGATGGCGTGTCCTGCCATCATGTTGGCGAAGAGTCGAATCATCAGGGCGAAAGGCTTGGTGAAGATTCCTATGAACTCTATGAAAGGAATCAACGGCACAGGAGCCTTGAGCCATGTGGGCACATCAGGCCAGAAAATGTCCTTCCAATAATGCTTCGTGCCGCTGAACTGTGTGATGATGAACGTGCACAGAGCGAGGAAGAACGTGACAGTGATGTTGCCTGTGACATTGCCCCCACCCGGGGGGAAAGGCACCACGCCCATGAGATTGCAAGTGAAGATGAAGAAGAAGCATGTCAAGAGATAAGGAGAATACTTCTCGTAGCCCTCTCCCACTCCAGGCTTGACAATGTTGTCTTCCACATAGGTGATGAGCATCTCCATAAAGCCTACGAATCCTCCCGGAGCCGCGTCGCTTGCCTTGTGGCGGCGAGCCCAGCGGGCGGGGATGAGGATGCAGACCAGCAACAGGATGGCATCGATGAACAGCACGGCGACCGTCTTCGTTATGGAGATGTCGAGCGGCACCGCCTCGCTGCCATCAGACTGCAGCTCTACGATTTTGCCTGCATGGTCGCCCGCACTGGCTATGGCCAGACCGTAGGGGCCGTGGCGGTAGCCTTTGGCGTCGGCCTCCTCTTCGAATTGGGAGGAGCTGAACACATGCCATCCAGTGGAGCTCTTGACGATGATGGGCAGATGGATGACCACGGACTTGTCGCCGATGTCGGTGACATGCCAGTCGTAAGAGTCCTTGATATGGCCCAGCACTATGGAGCTTGGGTCAAAATCGCCAGACTTTCCCTCTGTCGCGCCCAAGGGCAAGGCCAACAAAAAGAGCAAGGCCATGCATAACAGTTGTTTGAAATGTTTCATTATCATCTAATGTTTTAACGTCAGCGTGACCACCATCATCGTCGCGTACATGGCCATGACCATGACAACGAACTGACGGCTTGACGCCATGTTGTCGGAAACCAATACGTAAATAAGCACCAGTGTGGCGGTGAGGATGAAGCGGATGGTGGTCAGCACGAAATAGAACATCGGCAGCCGGCTCGCATCGAGCTTCATCACCATGTCGTAGCCCTTGACCCACGCCACCCCCAACAGGGTGAAATAGAGGGCCGTAAGGAATATGGTTAAACCACTGATTTGCAGCATTGCCACTCCACTACACGGTGCCTACACTTCCACGCAAAGGCTCACCTCGTTCTTCTTCACTTCGACAAAGCCTCCTTTTACAGCCAAAGTGTTGCCACCTTCCTTGGAAGTGTAAGTAACGTTTCCGCTGACAAGCGAGGAGATGATGGGTGCATGGTTGTTGAGAATCTCAAACTCGCCGAGCATTCCCGGCACCTTCAGGCTCTCCACCTCACCGTTGAAGACCACTCTCTCCGGACTGACTATACGAAGTTTCAACATAGTAATCTTTGTTATGAAGATTAAGTTAAAGAACGGATCAAGCCTTTGTGGCCTCCATCAGTTTCTCGGCCTTGGCCTTGGCGTCCTTTATCGTGCCGACATTGAGGAAAGCCTGCTCGGGCAGGTCGTCCACCTCGCCGTCGAGAATGGCATTGAAGCCCTTGATGGTGTCTTCTATGGAGACCATCACGCCGGGGACACCCGTGAACTGCTCTGCCACGGTGAACGGCTGGGAGAGGAAGCGCTGCACACGACGGGCGCGGTTCACAGTGAGCTTGTCCTCATCGCTCAGCTCATCCATACCGAGGATGGCGATGATGTCCTGCAGCTCATTGTAGCGCTGCAGAATCTGCTTCACGCGCTGGGCGCAGTCGTAGTGTTCCTTGCCCACAATCAGCGGGTCGAGGATTCGCGAGGTGGAGCCCAAGGGGTCTACGGCAGGATAGATACCCAACGTGGCAATCTTGCGCGAGAGCTCCGTCGTGGCGTCCAAGTGGGTGAAGGTGGTGGCCGGGGCGGGGTCGGTCAAGTCGTCGGCCGGCACATACACAGCCTGCACGGAGGTAATGGAGCCACGCTTGGTGGAGGTGATACGCTCCTGCATGGCGCCCATCTCGGATGCCAACGTGGGCTGATAGCCCACGGCGGAGGGCATACGGCCCAACAGGGCGGAGACCTCTGAGCCAGCCTGGGTGAAGCGGAAGATGTTGTCGATGAAGAACATGATGTCGGCAGGCTCGCCGTTCTTGCCTCCATGGTCGCGGAACTCCTCGGCCACGGTCAGGCCCGAGAGGGCGACGGAGGCGCGTGCGCCCGGCGGCTCATTCATCTGGCCATACACGAGGGTGGCCTGGCTCTTGGCCAGCTCTTCGGGGTCGACAAGCGAGAGGTCCCACTTGCCCTCGTCCATGGCCTTGCGGAACTTCTCGCCGTAGCGGATGACACCCGAGTCGAGCATATCGCGAATCAGGTCGTTGCCCTCACGCGTGCGCTCGCCCACACCGGCAAACACCGAATAGCCGTCGTGTCCTTTGGCAATGTTGTTGATGAGCTCCATGATCAGCACCGTCTTTCCTACGCCGGCACCGCCGAAGAGTCCAATCTTACCACCTTTCATGTAAGGCTCCAAGAGGTCTATCACTTTGATACCCGTGGCCAGCATCTCCTTATGGGTGGAGAGCTCGTCAAACTTGGGAGCTGCGCGGTGGATGGGATAGGAGCCGTCCATACTGAGCGGCTTCATGCCATCGATGGGTTGCCCGATGACATTCATCATGCGCCCCTTGATTTGCTCACCGGCTGGCATCTTGATGGGGCCACCGGTCTGTACGACCTCCAGGCCGCGCTGCAGGCCGTCGGTATTGTCCATGGCCACACAGCGAACCGTGTCCTCTCCAATATGCTGCTCAACCTCCATGATTAGACTACGGCCGTCGGGTCGCTCCACCCGCAGGGCATCGTAAATCTTAGGGAGCACCTTCTCTGGATCCTCGCCCTTGGTATCGAAGTAAACGTCGATGACAGGACCGATGATCTGCGAGATGTGTCCGTTAATCTGTGACATAAGCAATTAATTATTAGTGTTATAGATAAATGATTTTTTAGATACTCAGTTCGTCAAGCACCTGGATGAGCTTCCTGTCGAAGGGCTTGTCCTGGCGGATGGCTTCCGACAGTGGCACGTAGACCACCTCGTTGTTCCTCACGCCCACCATGATGTTGCGCTGTCCCTGCTTGATGGCCTCAATGGCCCCCACACCCGTGCGGCTTGCCAAGATACGGTCGCGGGCCGATGGACGTCCGCCGCGCTGCAGGTGGCCGAGGATGGACACGCGCACATCATACTGGGGGAACTCCTTGCGCACGCGGTCGGCATAATAGAGGGCGCCGCACTTGGGACTCTCCGACACGATCACGATGCAGCTTCGCTTCGACTTGCGGATGCCGCGCTCCATGAACTGGGCCAACTGGTCCACATCGGTGGAGTCCTCAGGGATGATGGCAGCCTCAGCGCCGCTCGCGATGGCCGAGTTTTGGGCCAGGAAGCCGGCGTCGCGCCCCATCACCTCCACGAAGAAGATCCGCTCGTGGCTCTGGGCCGTGTCGCGGATGCGGTCCACGCACTCCACGATGGTGTTCAGCGTCGTGTCGTATCCGATGGTGTTGTCGGTGCCATAGAGGTCGTTGTCGATGGTTCCAGGCAATCCGATGCAGCAGAGGTCATACTTCTCCGCGAAGTCGCGCGCTCCTGTGAGCGACCCGTTTCCTCCGATGACGATGAGGGCGTCGATGTTGTGGTCCACCAAGTTCTGGTAGGCTTTCTCCCTACCCTCGTCTGTCATGAACTCTTTCGAGCGGGCAGTCTTCAGGATGGTGCCGCCGGTACCGATGATGCCACTCACATTCTCTGTAGTGAAATCACTGATTTCTCCGTTTATCAGCCCGTCGTAGCCTCTGTAGATGGCCTTGATCTTAAAGCCATTGTATATGCCGGCTCGGGTCACCGCACGGATTGCGGCATTCATTCCTGGAGCGTCGCCTCCTGACGTCAATACGCCTATTGTTTGAATTTTCGCCATTTTAATTTAATTCTTTTTCTACTAACGTATGGTATATTGTAAAATCAAGTCAAAACTCGTGCCTAAGCCGCCACTCTGACAACAGAAGAAGAGTTATAGACCACTGTTGTGGCGATTGTGCATGCCATCGCGGCGTGCCCTCAGCCAGCCGGCCTCGGCAACCCTGTCAGCGTTGTCGGGATTCCCCTTGCACAAGAGGATAATCTCCAAGAACGAAAATGGCAGGGCTGTTTCGTGCCATTCTTCCGCAAAGTTACTAAATTAAATGTTATCAACAAGCCCTTTCATTATTTTTTTTCAGTTACAACAGACAAGATTGTAAAATTGCATCGCCTTGGCGTGCCTTTTCCACAGGACTGCCAACAGATTTTTAGTTGCAGTTCCATTCCCCTCTGGCCTCATCCTTGCCCCAAGAGCCATACCGACAGCCGAAGCGTCCTGGTCCAAGGAGCGGACTAAAGCCTTCCGGCCAATTTACGCAAGGAGAAATAGATTTCTTCCTGCATACAGAACAGCTTCCACGAAAACCGCAGGGGCCAGTAGCCCGGCTTCAGTCGGTTGCGCCAGCTCAGGCTGCTTGTGTCTATCGACTTCCATGCCCGAATGATCTTCTCCAGCCCCGCCTGCCTGTCGCCCTCTGACAGCTCCAGACGGTGCTTGAAGTAGAACATGTACATGTCTATCACGTTGAGCCACCGGCAGTTCTCATATTCGTCCACCACCTCCTTGGGCGAATGCATTTCCAGCAGTGTTTTCCTCATGTTGGCGTTGGCCGAGAGATAGTCGAAGCGATGCACGTCGACGACGTGCGACACGGAGTGTGGATGCTGGCGATAATAGTAGATGCCCTCGCACTCTCGCACCTCACGCGAGGCGTAGTAGTGCAGGCGGGTTGTATTGTCGTCGCTGAACCACCGCGACGAGTCGTCGTAGGGATACAGTCGTTGGATAGCGGCCCTGACCACGTAGACTCCATGAATCCGCCAGTCGAGGCTTAGCCGGAAAGCCTCCTTGCCGCTCAACACCTCAAGGGGCTTCTGTGGATAGTCCCACTCCTGTCGGACTCCTCCCTTGTCGCTGACATATCTCAGATGGAAAAGCACGCAATCTGTCAACGGGTGTGCATCGAAGCAATCCACTACTTTCTCGAGGGCGTCGCTTGAGAGCCAATCGTCGCTGTCGAGAAACGCCACATATTCGCCCTGCGCCTGGTTGAGGGCCTGATTGCGCGCATAGGCCTGTCCGCGGTTCTTCATCAGCCTGATGCCCTTGAAGCGGCTGTCGCCCTTGACATACTCCTGCACCATCCTCCAGGAGCCGTCGGTAGACCCATCGTCCACGCAGATGGCCTCCCAGTCGTCAAAGGTCTGCATCAAGAGCGAGTCAAAGCACTGGTAAAGGGTGTTCCTCGCATTGTAAATGGCTATCAGCACAGAAACTTTCGTCATTTCTTTAGAATCTTGTTTCGGAAATCCTCCACGATGTGGGTCTTATTTCTCAGAATGCTGAGCGTGATGCCCAGACTGACCACGAAGAGCAGGGCTCCCTCCACCCAATAGGGCCAGCCCTCCGCCTGGAAGGTCAGCGCGAAAGCCAACAGTCCCAATGGCAGCTGGAGCAGCATGTATCTGATGATGTTGGCCGAGAGGCGGAAGCCATAGCACCAGGCCATATATATAAATAGAAGGAAGAAGTCGAAGATTGCGGCCAAGAGAACGGCCACTCCAGTGCCGGTGAGTTCCCAGTTGCGAAAGCAGAAGACAACCAGCCCTACCAAGGCCACATCGTAGAGCGACTCCATCAGCAGGTAGGACTTGGAGTCGCCCTTGGCCAGCGGTATATAGGCCACGGGCAATTTCACCGCACGCAGGTACATGGCGAGAATCATGATTTGGATCATCTTCATGGCCGGGATGAACTTGCCGCTGTAGAGCAAGGGCAGCAGCACGGGCTGCGACACGATGAAGGCCACGAGCAGCGGAGCCACGACCAAGAGCGACACCTCCATCTGCTCGTTAACGGCCTTGTTGAGCCCGTCCCCGGTGCCCTTTATCGACGACAGCCGAGGGAAATAGTCGGTCTCCATGGCCGAGAACACCAGTCCGGCGTAGGTCATCGTCATCATATAGCCGGCATTGTAGAGTCCCACCACATCAAGCGAGCTAGCCGTGTTGAGGTAGGAGCGGATGAAAAACTCCGCGCCGCTGCCGAGGATGCCGGCTACGACAAAGGCGAAGCCCAACTTTATCATCCCGAAGCCATCACCGAGCAGCCGTCGCGAAAACGAATACCGGGGCTTGAACATGCGGTAGGAATAGCTCACGGTGAGAACCATCTGCAGCAGGGCCATCACCACCAAGGAGGGGATGATGCCCGACTGGCCGAAAAAATAATAGATGGGCACACTCGTGACGAGCGCACCCACGACATTCATCACCGAGATCTCGGCCAAGGGCCTTAGGCGCCGGGTGCCTTTGAGGATGGCCATCTCCCCGCCCGTGATGGCCATCAGGCCCACCACTGGCGAGAGCAGGATGTAATGGATGGTATGATTGCCCCACGTGAAGGTCCACATGTTGAGCAGGGGGCCAAGCACGCAGCACAGCACCATGCCCAGCAGGGCGGTGAGCAGGCTCCAAGAGCGGATCACCACGATGGAATGGCTCATCTGGGTGGAGTCTTGGGCGTCGTAGTGCGCCGATATGTCCTTCACAGCACTCATGCCTATGCCGAAGTTGGAGGAGTCGGAAATGAGCTTGATGGTGGAGGTGAAAAGCGACATCAGACCCATGCCGCCAGGACCGAGGATCATGGCGACCAACTTGTTGCGCACTATGCCCACCAACACGCTCAAGCCCTGCACACCTCCAAACAAGCCGGTGTACTTTAATATGTGTGAATAGTTGTTGTCGTTGTCGTGTCGATTTTTCATCAGTTTATTTAACGAACAAAAATCCCATTTATTGCCAACCTTTCCACGAATAGCCGCAAAATCTTTCCCTCGCTTGGCCGCGGCCGGTGCGGAAGCCGTCCTGGCGGAACGCCGCGCGCCACCGCCCCTTCCTCTTCGTATGGGTTCCAACCCGAAGAGAGGACTCTCTTTCCCCTCGCGCCACATCAGGCATTCCCGATGCCCACTGTCTTCCGTGCGCAGTTTATGCATTCGTCCGCACGTCGCAGCCCGTGCGTACGCCCGTCGTGCCCCGTGCGTCAGACTACAGTCTGAAGTTCGACAGCCAAGCCCCCCTCAAAGACAAAAAAATCCTCCCAACTGGAGAGCTGAGAGGATTGGCGGTGCGTACGAGATTCGAACTCGTGACCTCCTGCGTGACAGGCAGGCATTCTAACCAACTGAACTAACGCACCAAAAGGTCGGAAAGTTGGCGGTGCGTACGAGATTCGAACTCGTGACCTCCTGCGTGACAGGCAGGCATTCTAACCAACTGAACTAACGCACCGATTGGCTTATTTTCTTTTTGCGAGTGCAAAGGTACTATTTATTTCTTGTTCCGCCAAAAGTTATCACGTTTTTTTTCTATTTTTTTTTGGAACAGCACGGCGTCGTGATAGTCGCAGCCGTCAAACAGCCAGTCCCTCAACTCGCCATGGCACTCAAAACCAATGCGATGGAACAGGCGCAGGGAGTCCTCGTTGTCGACGCCCACAATGGAATAGACCTGGTGCAGGTGGATTACGCTGGAGGCGTAAGCCATCAGCTGGGCAAGGGCGGCCTGGGCGTAGCCCTTTCCGCGGTGGGGCCTGTCCACCACGATGCCTATCTCCGCCCTCAGGTGGCGGGGGTCGAAGTTCATCAAGTCGGCGATGCCGATGGTCTCGCCCTCCTCCGTGTCTATCATCAGCCGCAGCTGCCTGTCGGCATAGATGTCGGTGGGGCAGCTGGCCACATACTCATGGAGGGCATAGCGCGAGTAGGGCATGTTGGTCTCCCCCACTCCCCAGAGCTGGCGGTCGTTCTCTATCTTATAGAGATAGTCCAGGTCCTCCGGCTCTATGGCTCGAAGCCTGACTGTAGGCAGCGCCCTACCGGTCATTTGTACACTCCTCCTATCGTTATCACCGCAGCCGACTGCTTGGAGAAGGTGCCCATCACCACTCCCGCCTTGGGATGTTCTGCGAAGATGTGGAAGATGGATGCGAAGCTGTATGAGTCGGTGTCGTACACCACGCAGCAGTTGGCCTTTGGCTCCAGCCCCCCAGAGTGGTGGCCGTCGGGGAGGGTCTGCTCCGTTCCCACCACAAACTTGGCCTCCAGACCATTGTCCTTGGCTATGCGGCGGCAGTCGAGCAGGCTGGTCTCACTGCCGATGAAGAGAAAGGCGCAGGGACGCGGCGGACGGTCGAAGAAGCCCAGACTCCGCTTGGCGCGCTGGAACATCATCGAAGAGAGGGCCATCAGGGCCTTGCCCAGAATGGCCAGCTTGATGGGGATGCTCACCAAGAGCGACAGCCCGCTATAGTGCTTGTGGAAGAAGATGAGCATAGCCTCATAGAAGACGTGCACATAGCGGAACGACGACTTCTGCGTGCTCTCCCCCTTGTAGTGGAGGATGCGGGCTGGCACGTACCAGTTCTCATAGCCGCCCTTGAGCAGGCGATAGCTCAAGTCGATGTCCTCACCATACATGAAGAAGTCCTCGTCGAGCAGCCCTATTTTGTCAAGGGCCTCGTGCCTGAGCACGAAGAAGGCACCGCTCACCACCTCAATTTCTCCGGGCTCGTCCCAGGGCATGCCGCTCATATAGTAATGACCCAGCTTGGGGTGGTTGGGGAAGCGGGCGCAGAGCCCCGTCATCTTGTAGAAGGCCGTCATCGGCCCAGGGAGTCCACGACGCGACTCCTTGGCGTCGCTGCCATCGACATGCATCATCCTCACGCCACAGCCGCCGGCCTTGGGGTGGAGGTCGAGAAAGCCCACCACCTGGCGCAGCGTGTCCTCGGCCACGATGGTGTCGGGGTTGAGCAGAAGCACATACTCGCCCGCAGACTGACGGATGGCTATGTTGTTGGCTCTGGCAAAACCGAGGTTCTGCGACTGTGCCACGACATGCACCTCGGGAAACCGCTCGCGGATGAGCCCCACCGAGTCGTCGCCCGAATGGTTGTCCACCACCCACACCTCGGTCTCCATCCCCCGCGCGGCCCTAAGGAGCGAGGCGATGCACTGCTCCAAGTAGAAGCGCACATTGTAGCTTACTATGACGACAGAGAGTTTCAAGGCTGGCGGTCGTGGGGTTGGTGTTCCTTCAGTTCCTGCTGGCAGCGGGCCTTGGAAGGATAGATGAAAAACAGGCTCAGGAAGAGGATGATGCCCATATAGCCGAAGGCGACGTTCATAAAGGCATAGTAGAGCAGCGCGTTGGCCACCATGGGCAGGATGAGCATATACAGCCTGAAGAGACTCCACCGCAGCAGCGCGCCCTCTCCGCCCTCTTGCAGCCGGCGACCCACGGGTCTCCACCTGAACATCCAAAGGGCGAAAGGCACCACGGCAATGGTCAGAGCCTCCATAATGAAAGCCACCACAAACTCGCGGGGAGTCTGCGAGGCCTCGTAGCCCACAGGCAGCAGGTCGGCCTCCGACGCCACGACGGTGCAGAGCGTGAGAGCCAGCCAGCCCCAGAAGTGCATTTGCAGCTGATGTTGTATTTGTCTCATCTATGGTTACTTGCTAAAAGGTATCCTGTTGACGATGGAGCGACCGAGCGTCACCTCGTCGGTATACTGCAGTTCGTCGCCCACGCTGATGCCTCTGGCTATCTGCGTGAGTCTCACGGGCAGGGCGCTCAGTTTGCGCGAGATGTAGAAGTTGGTGGTGTCGCCCTCCATGGTGGAGCCCAAGGCCAGAATCACTTCCTCCACGCCACCGGCCTTCACCCGCTCCACAAGCGAGTCGAGCTGAAGGTCGCCTGGCCCCACGCCGTCCATGGGCGATATCACCCCTCCCAAGACGTGATAGAGACCATGGAACTGCATGGTGTTCTCTATGGCCATGACGTCCTGCACGTTCTCCACCACACAGATAACGGAGCTATCGCGCCTCTTGTCGGAGCAGATGGGGCAGACATCCTCATCGCTGATGTTGTGGCACACCTTGCAATATCTCACGTGGTGGCGCAGGTCGCCCACGGCGCTGGTCAGCGCATCGACCTCCTCCACCGGCTGCCTAAGCAGATGGAGCATAAGCCTTAGGGCCGTCTTCCGCCCCACTCCGGGCAGCTTGCTGAACTCGCCGACGGCCCTCTCCAGCAGTTGGGAGGGATAAGGTTGGCCGGCCACTGTCAATCGTCAAATAGATAGATGCCCAGCCCCAATTTGAATCCCACAGTGGAATAGTCGGCGTCGTTGAAGCTGTGGTCGTAGTACACGGCGGGCTCGATGGTGACGGAACGGTTGATGAAGAAAGCGTATCCTATTTCGGCTCCCGGCATCACGTCGTTATAGCTGTGGTCGTCGTGGAGGTACTTGCAGTTGAGCCCCAGATAGAGTCCGTTCTGCACGATGTAGTAACGGATTCCAGCTCCGGCCAAGATTCTGTCCGACTTGTTCTCCTTGCCATAATGCTCAAGGCCGGCCTGGGCCAGCAGCATCCAGTCGTCGGTGAAGAAGAAGCCTGCCTTGGCCTCCACGCCGAGATTGAAGCCATGCTTGCTGTTCCAGTGGGTGTCCAGGCCGGTGAGCGACGCCCCCAAGTAGCCTTTGCCCTCTTGGAACTGGGCGCTTGCACAGAGTGTGACGAGCGCCAATGCCAATGTCAAGATGATTTTTCTCATGTCCATTATATTGATTGTTTTTTCTTTTCCAAGCTTTGTATGTAGTTTCCAACAATGTCCTTGCAAAGGTAGTACAAAATCCGCAGGCTGCAAAGGAAACGCGTCATTTTCTTCTACGCTTCATCTTCAGCGACGGGATGCGGATTTTCTCCCCGGCCTTGAAATCGGTGCGCCCCCCATTCACGGCCGCGATGTAGCATTCCATCCCCGGCCCGAGATAAGTTCGGCTGAGGCCTTGAAGGGTTTGGCCGCTCTTCAGGGTCACGGTCCTGTCGATGCCAGTGATGGTGTAGGCGCCCGTGCGCACACGGACATTGTCCACATAATCGCTAAAGGTCTTCTCCGCCTTGGGTGTGGCCTTGGGAGCGGGCTGTGGGGTGCGCCGGTTATCTGGCTGTGCCTTGGGAGTCTCCCTTTGCGCATGTTCCTGGGCCGAGGGCGCATGGGATGAGGCGGGGGATGCGTGGCCACGGCTGCTGTCGCCCTTTTCCGCAGGATGGAGCGGCACCACGATGCCCTCACTCACAGTGACGGGCAGCGTCTTCTTCTCCCTCAAGTGGAACCCTTCCCACTCGATCACACTGACCACCACCAATGCCACCACCAATGCGGCCACGATGCCCATCATCACCGAAAGCACCCTCACCTTGCGGTTGCTCTTGCGCAGCTCCTCCATGAGCTTGGCCTCATCCATCCGGCGTGGTGTCTGCGGCTGGGGCTCGGAGGGCTCAGAGGACTCAGAGGGCTTGGAGAGCTCGGAGACCTCGGAGGGCTCGGAGAGCTCAGAGACCTCGGAGAGCTCGGAGGACTCAGAGACCTCGGAGAGCTCGGAGGACTCAGAGGACTCGGAGACCTCAGAGGACTCGGAGACCTCAGAGGCCCCTGAAGCCTTACCGGCCGCCTCGCCCAAGAGTTCGGCCACGGCCCCGCTGCTGTCGGAAGCGAACTTGCGGTCCACAGCATCGAAGTCCACGTCGTCGTTCACCGTCACCGTCTCAAACTGCGCGAACGGGCGGTTCACCCAGTCGCGCAGCGTGGCGTCGGGCGTGAACGTAATCTTGTCGCGGCCCTCAATGACGATTCGCTCCCCCGTGTTCACGTCAACGCTCTCACGCGGAGCCACACGCGTCACCTTGAACGTGCCCAGCCCCCTCACCTTCACTGCCTTGTCCTGATGGAGACCGTCCATCAGCACGGAGAAGAAACTCTTGATGAAGCCCTCGGCGGCCTTCTCGCCCATGAGATGCTTATCGGCCAGCTGATGGGCCAAAGATGATATGTTGCCCATAGCTCACTCCTTCTTCTTCAATTGTTCCTTCACCGACGACACGGGCTTGAAGCCGAGCACGAGCTTCGGCGGCACGAGCATCTTCTTTCCCGTGGAGGGATTCACCAGCACCCGCTCCATGCGCTTCTTCACCTCGAAACTGCCGAAGCCCGCTATGGCCACGGCCTCGCCACGCTCAAAGTCGGCCATCATGGCCTCCACCAAGCTCTTGGCCAGGCGCAGGGTGTCCTCGCGGGTGTAGCCCGACTGATCCGACAGCTCGCTGATAAACTCTTTGTTGTTCATTCCTATGCCTTTCGTTTTCTTTGTGTTGCCTTGCCGCGGGCCTCAGAGTGCCTCGCCGTAGAGGTCGAACTCCTCGCTGCCCGTAATCCTCACCTGGTGGAAGCTGCCCACGCGAAGCCGTCGGCCGGCCGCGGGGATGAGCACCTCGGGATCCACCTCGGGCGAGGAGTATTGGGTGCGGCCCACATAGTAGTCGCCCTCCTTGCGGTCGATAATGGTCCTCATCACGCTCCCCACCTTCTGGGCCTCAAGCTCCGCGCTGATGCGCTGCTGCACGTCCATGAGCCGGTCGAGCCGCCGCTGCTTCTCCTCCGGCGCCACGTCGTCCGCGTAGTGGGCGCAGCTGTAGGTGCCCTCTTCGGCCGAATAGGCGAAAGCCCCCATGCGCTCGAAGCGCTGGGCCCTGACGAAGTCCACCAGCTCCTCGAAGTCCTCCTCCGTCTCGCCAGGAAACCCCACCATGAGGGTGGTGCGGATGGCGATGCCCGGCACGCGCCGCCTGATCTCGCCCAAGAGGTCGAGGGTCTCCCGGCGCGTCACGTTGCGGTGCATGCGGTCCAGCATGCGATCGGATATGTGCTGCAGGGCGATGTCGAGATACTTGCACACATTGTCGTGGCGCGCCATCACGTCGAGCAGCTCCAGAGGGAACTGGTTGGGGTAGGCATAGTGCAACCTAATCCACTCCACGCCCTCCACCCCGGCCAGGGCCTCCACCAAGTCGGCGATGCGGCGCCGCCCGTAGAGGTCCACGCCATAATAGGTGAGTTCCTGCTCTATCACCTGCAGCTCCCTCACGCCCTGGGCCACGAGGCTCCTCGCCTCGTCCACAACCTCCTCCATGGGGCGGCTGTGGTGGCGGCCCGTGATGAGCGGTATGGCGCAGTAGGCGCAGTGGCGGTCGCAGCCCTCGGCAATCTTCAGATAGGCGTAGTGACGCGGTGTGGTGAGGTGGCGCTGGCCGCTGCACGAGGGCGCCTCGGCCTTGCCCAAGTCGTCCAAAAGCTCCCGGTAGTTGAACTTGCCGTAGAACTTGTCCACCTCGGGGATCTCACTCTCCAGCTCACCAGCGTAGCGCTGCGACAGGCAGCCCATCACGTAGAGTTTTCTGAGTCGCCCCTCGCGCTTGGCCTGGGCAAACTCCAAGATGGTGTTGATGCTTTCCTCCTTGGCGGCCTCGATGAATCCACATGTGTTGATGACGGCTATCTCGCCCTGCGGCCGCTTGGCGTCGTGGACGCAGCGGTAGCCGTTGGCCTCAAACTGCCGCATGAGCAGCTCCGAGTCCACGAGGTTCTTGGAGCAGCCCATCGTAACAAAATCTATCTGGTTCCGTCTCATTCCTTTCTTCCTGATGATGCATGGCTCGGAGCGGGAACCGCATGGCGCCCCCCCAAGTCTTTTCGAATTGTGGATTTTGTATTATGAATCGTGGTTGTTGGTCTCGAACAGGGAGTCGACGAACTCCCTTCTGTTGAAGAGCTGGAGATCCTCCATGCCCTCGCCCAGCCCGATGTATTTCACCGGCACTTTGAGCTGGTCGCTGATGCCGATCACCACGCCGCCCTTGGCCGTGCCGTCGAGCTTGGTAATGGCCAGCGAGGTGATGTTGGTCACGGCGGCGAACTGCTTGGCCTGCTCGAAGGCGTTCTGCCCCGTGCTGCCGTCGAGCACGAGCAGCACCTCATCGGGAGCCTGGGGCATCACCTTCTTCATCACGTCCTTTATCTTCCTCAGCTCGTTCATCAGCCCCACCTTGTTGTGCAGCCGACCAGCCGTGTCGATGAGAACCACGTCGGCGCCCTGGGCCTTGGCGCTCTGCAGCGTGTCAAAGGCCACCGAGGCGGGGTCGGAGCCCATCTGCTGCCTCACAACAGGAACCCCCGCGCGATCGCCCCAAATCTGTATCTGCTCCACGGCGGCGGCACGGAACGTGTCAGCAGCTCCAAGCACCACCTTCTTGCCCGCCTGACGCAGCTGCCAAGCCAGTTTGCCGATGGTCGTGGTCTTGCCCACACCGTTCACCCCGACCACCAATATCACGTAGGGCTTGTGGTCAGAGGGCAGATCCCAGCCTTCCATGTCACGGGCGTTGTTCTCTGTCAGAAGCGAGGCTATCTCATCCCGCAGGATGCCGTTGAGCTCGGCAGTGGACACGTATTTGTCGCGGGCCACGCGCTCCTCCACCCTGCGGATGATCTTCAACGTCGTCTCCACACCCACGTCGGAGGTGATCAGCACCTCTTCCAAATTGTCCAGCACGTCGTCGTCAACCTTGCTCTTGCCCGCCACGGCACGGGCCAGCTTGCCCATCAGGCTCTGCTTCGTCTTGCCCAGCCCCTGGTCGAGCGTCTCTTTCTTCTTCCTGTTGAATAGTCCGAATAATCCCATGGATGCAATATTTTTTTTGCAAAGATAATCATTTTTTTCTCTCCGCAAACGTTTTTGGCGATGAAATCGGAAAAAACGCCATCTTTTCCAACCCCACACGTCCTCGACATCCCGGGGCAGTAGCACCTTCCAAGGGATCCGAGAGGCACAGAGGGCGCGCAGCCACGGCTCACCGCGGAGCAGGGAGGAAGCTGCGGGGGGCTATCCTATTCCTTTATTTTTATTGTCAACTTTCGTTTGTCTTAAGGCTGGTTCTATAAATTAGGCTGATAGAATAATCGATAAAGTGCAGTTGTCGTTTCGGTCGTCTTCTGCATCTATCGGTCTCAAAACGTCAAGTC
>SFCY01000010.1 GCA_004558865.1 Bacteroidales bacterium | reverse complement strand
GTTTCGGTCGTCTTCTGCATCTATCGGTCTCAAAACGTCAAGTCTCATCGGTCGTGTAGCCCGCTACACTCCCTCTTCAACTTACGTTTTGAGACTCGACATCTTGCAGAACCTTTTCGATAAGCCAAATGAGCAGAGCCAAGCTTGCTTGGACTCTGCCATGGCGAGAAAAGGTGGGCGCTGGGCCCAATACGCCTCGACCTAATTTATAGAACCGACCTTAAAAAAGAGGTTGGGTCGTTTCTTTAGGACCAGCACGAGGCACGGCCCCTGCAGTCGGATACGGTTCCCCATCCTACGGTTGCTGAAGCTTCGGTTGGATGATTGCGGATACATATAAAATCAGCGCATCCTTGCATCTGTCCAAAAACGATTTGGAATGCCTTGACTTGAAGCTTTCTGCCGTAGAATTTTATGCGCGTAAGCGCAATTTTACGCGATAGCGATTTTCGTCACGGGCAGGCTTTTCACCAAACGTGTGGGGCTGAAGTGATGGGATAGCCGTCGAGCTTGCTCGTAAGGCTACCCCATCACTTCAGACCCATAGCTCCGTTAGGAGCGTGAGCCTGGACATGACCATTTTCCTTCCCCTTTACATATAAACTTACCATGAATCCACGGAAAATAACCGCTGTTAAACTTACCATGAATCCACGGAAAATAACCGCTGTGCGGGAAAACGGACGAGGCCGTCGCGCAACGCTTTGCGGACGGCCTCTGTCATTACCAAAATTACTACTCAAAAAAACTATTTAACTATTACTTTTCTTCCATTGTGGATGTAGATGCCGGGTTGCGAGGGCTGGCCCACGCGCACGCCCTGGAGCGTATACCAGCCTGTGGAGGCTGTGGGCTTGGTGTAGGTTAGGTCGCTGATGCCGGTGATGGCTGGCGTGATGTCGTTGACCGTGTACTTGCCGTTGTTCTTGTTGGCTATCTCATAATACTTGTCGTCGCTGATGGGGCCGATGTCGATGGTCTGGTCCTTGTTCATGCCCTGGTTGAAGATGATGTTGAACGTGAAGTCGGCCTTGTTGATGTCGAACGACTGGTAGTACCAGTTGGAGCCGCCTATGGCCTTAGTCGCCGTCATCTTGGTGCCGGGCCACGAGCCGAGCAGCGTGCTGTGGCTGCTTGTGTTGTCCCATGCGTAGAAGTAGACATCCGTCCATGAGGGGTCTTTCAGATACACCGTTGCCTTGTGGGCCTCAAAGGGCTTGATGGCATAGATGCGGGTGATGACGCCCTTCACCGTGCCGCCGCTGAGGAGTCCCACCTTGAGCGTGGTGTTGCCGGTGATGTTGAGCTTTGTGCCGTCGGCTGCCTGCTTGCTCTTGGCCGTGGGGTTGGAGCCGTCGGTGGTGTAGACCAGTTTCGCTTCCCCGTCGTTGGATACGGCCTGCAGGGTCACGCTGAAGGCGTCGGTGTAGGTGCCCGAGGGTTTGGCCACCCATGCCGTCTCGGCGTCCTTGTTGAGATAGTAGGCGTAGTGGTAGCCCGAGGCCACCTTCACGTAGAGGGTGCTTGGCGCGTAGTCGGCCACGCCACTTCCCACGGCGGCGATGAGCTTGGCCTTGTTGCCGTCCACGCTCACGGCATAGAGCGTCTTGCTGGAGCGCAGCGGCGTGTAGCCGCTCGTGTTGCTGATGCCGGCGGCCTTGCGCGCGTCGATCATGTTCTTGATGTCTTCCTTGCAGGCTTTCCAGTGGGGCAGGAACACGCAGGGCGTTCCCGGCATGGCCAGCAGGAAGGCGTTGGCGGCCAGCGTGTCCTTGAGGATGGGGTCGGGAGTGTAGCCGCTTGTCGTGCCGCGGTCCTGCATGTCGTGGTTCTCCACGAAAGTCACGGCGTAGCGTCGGTAGCTGCCGTTGCTGTAGTTACTGTTGACGAGGTATTGGCTGGATCCTAAGAGCGACCAGTCGCCCTTGTTGATGGCGTCGCGCACGGCGTAGCGGAACTGGAAGTCGAAGGCCGCCGAGGTCTTGCCGGTGTTGTCGATCCAAGAGGAGATGGCGCTGTTGCCCGACCAGTATTCGCCCACGGAGAATGGCACGTTCGCGGCCGTGTTGTAGTCCTTGATGTGTGAGGCGGCGAATCCCTTCACCATGTCGTAGCGGAAGCCCGTGTATCCGAGGTCGTTGAGCAGGAAGTCCTCGTATGCCTTGATGGTGGCCTGCACGTTGGTGCTCTTGTGGTCCAGGTCGCGGCATCCGCTCCAGTCCTCGCCCTCATCGTTGTTGCCGAGGGTGTAGCCGTTGGCGTCGGCCCAGGCCTTGGTCTTTCCGCCGTCGTCGTTGGCCGTGATGTCGGTGGATGTCATCTGGTAGGTCTTGCCCTTGTAGGTCTCGGCGGGATAGTCCACCCAGGAGCCGTTCGCGCCGAGGTTGTTGCGGTGGTTGACGACCACGTCGGCGATGATGCCCGTGCCCTTGGCCTTGAATGTCTTGATCATGGAGCGCAGCTGGGCCTCGGTGCCGAACGAGGAGTTGTGGTCGAAATAGTAGACGGGCGTGTAGCCCATCACGTTCCACGAGGAGTTGCAGTTGCCGCTCTGCGGAACCCATATCAGTGAGAAGTAGTTGGAGAGTTCGTCGGCTTGGCTTTCCAAGTTCGACCACTGTGTATCGACGTAGCTGTCCCAAGAGAATCCCTGGAGCATCACGCCCTGGTAGTTGTCTTGCCATCCTTGCGCAAACGTGGAGCAAGGCATGAGCGCCATGACGGCGGCCAATATGCGATAGTTCTTTTTCATCATCGGTAAACTGTTTCTTTAAGTTTCTTCTTGGTTATCCAGCGGTTGTGTCTGGCTATTATGCTTCTATATAACGTGCTTGTAGTAGGAGGCGCTGAGTCTCCGCTGCACATTCTTGCACGGCGGGGATGCCGTGCCTCCTGTTTGTCTGCTGCAAAATTACTCGCTTTTTGTCGTATGGCCATCCTTGACTTATGTCAATCAGCCGCAAAAGTCGTGCAAACGTTTGCGCCTTTTTGCCGCCCGCCATCCCCCGTTGGCCTGAAGCCGCTGGCCTCGCCACCTTGTAGCGTCTCCCGCAGCGCGGGTTTCCGCGTCAGGATGCGCTTGCCCAACTTGTGTGTCAGTTGTCACACAACAGTAGACCAACCGTCACACAGCAGTAGGCCAACCGTCACACAGCAGTAGACCATTTGTCGCACAAGTTGGGTAGGCCGCCAGCGTTGAAGTGGAAGAGCTTTACGTTCATGATAAGCGTAGGCTAAAATATTTGCCCTTTTATTTCCAAAACCCAAGGAAAAAGCGTATTTTTGCATTCAGCATAACCTGCGGCCACCCTCGGGGCGGCCGTCGCCAACCTGAAACGGACTTGAGCAGCCCTGGACATCATTTGGAATTTGCGGCGCGACTGACGTGCTTTGTGTTGGTCGCCCTGCTGTTTTCGGCTTGTACACCCTCCCACGACGATGAGGTGGACAAGCTGAACGCCTCGGCCTACGCCCAACGCTACCGCGACTTGGGCAAAACGCAGGCCTACGCCCGCAAGGCCCTCAGTCTGGCCAGGCAGCGCCGCTACAGCAGCGGGGAGGCCGAGGCCATCAACACGCTGGCCTTTGTCGACATCGCCCACATGAACTACCAGCGGGCCGACAGCATGCTGCAAAGCGTGGGGGCCACCACCGACAATGAGGTGGAGCTGCTCGTGAGCGACATCCAGCTCATGAGGCTCTGCCAGCGACAGTCGCGCAACAAGGACTTCTACGACTACCGCGAGCGGGCGCAGCGACGGCTGCGCCGCATAGAGGAAGAGCAGGACGAGCTCAACGCCCACGAGAAGAAGCGGATGATCTACGCCTTCAGCGAGTTCCACATCGTGCTGTCCACCTACCTTTATTATATGGGGCTGAAGAACGAGTCGTACAACGCGCTCTACCAGATCGACCCGCAGGGGGTCATACTGACCGACACCGCGCAGCTGCTCAACTACTACTACAACATAGGCTCGGGCGGCGTGCTGCGCGACGAGAGCCCGCACGACATCGCGCAGCACGAGATGGAATACCTCATCAACTGCTACCTGATAGCCGTGCAGGGCCACTATCCCTATTGGGAGGCCAACAGCCTGCAGGCCATGAGCGAGCATCTGAGCGACCCCAAGACGCGCGGCGGCCTGCTGCGCGACAACCGCAACGCCCTGCAGCTGGTCAATGTCGACGCCATGCCCGACTCGCTCCTCGCCGGCAACCTGGCACAGCGCTCGCTCGACCTCTTCTCAAGCTATGGCGACGTGTACCAGAAGGCCGGCGGCTACCGCACGCTGGCACAGTGCTACTGGATGCTCCACGACTACAACGCCGCCATCTACTATCTGAACCGGGCCTTGGACGACAACCGGGCCATCAGCCGCGCCCCCGACCTCGTGGCCTCCATACGCGAGCAGCTGTCGCTGGCCTATTCGGCTGTGGACGACAAGCAGCAGAGCGACTACAACCGCAACCTATATCTCGACCTGCAAGAGCAGACGCGCCAGGACCGGCTCTTGGAGTCGCGCGCCGGACAGATGGACCGCAACGCCAAGAGCCTGAACATGATGCTCGTGGCCGTGGTGCTGATGATTGTGGTGGTGAGCGTGCTGCTCTATTCGTTCGACCTCATGCGGCGGCGCAGCGACCGAAGGTTCTCGGCCGAGGAGCTGCTGAAGCCCTTGGAGCAATGGAACGAGCGCAACCGCCGGGAGCTGAGGCGCAACGCGGAGAAGCGCGAGGAGGTGGACGAGGAAATCATGATGGCCCGGACCCACCTCACTGCCGACCGCCGCCGCAACATGGAGCAGCGCGCGAAGATCCACTTGGTGAACAGCATACGCCCGCTCATCGACCGCATAGCCAACGAGGTGGACCGGCTGATGGACCGGCGCGGCGACGAGAGCCTCCGCAGGGAGCAATATGAATACGTGGCCGAGCTGACCGACGAGATCAATGCCCTCAACGCCCTGCTCACACATTGGATCCAGATGCGCCAGGGCGAGCTGTCGCTCCATATCGAGAGCTTCCCCCTGCAGGGCCTGTTCGACGTGGTGGCGATGTCGCGCATGGGCTTCCAGCTCAAGGGGCTGACGCTCGACGTGGAGAAGACCGCCGCCGTGGTGAAGGCCGACAAGACACTGACGCTCTTCATGATCAACACCCTCGCCGACAACGCCCGCAAGTTCACCCCGCGCGGCGGACGGGTGAGGATCTGCGCCAAGGAAATGGCCGACTGCGTGGAGGTGAGCGTCAGCGACAATGGAATGGGCATGAGCCGTGAGCAGACCGACCACATCTTCGACCACAAGCCCATCGTCGATGGGGAAGTGGAGCAGAGTGGTCGGACTGGTCAGATGGCTCAGGCCGCTCAGAGATCCCAACCCCCAACTCCAACCTCCCACGGTTTCGGCCTGATGAACTGCAAGGGCATCATCGACAAGTACCGCAAGGTGAGCCGCATCTTCAGCGTCTGCTCCATCACCGCCGAGAGCCAGTTGGGCAGGGGCAGCACATTCCGCTTCCGACTGCCCAAAGGCGTGGCTCGCGCCCTGCTGGCTCTGGCCGTCGGCGTGTCGTCGCTGGCCGCCCACGCGCAGCCCAGCAATGCCGGCGGCCCAAGCGACGCCCAACGGGCCAAGGCCTTTGCCGACAGCTGCTACCAGTGCAACGTGGCCGGCTGCTATGAGCGCACCTTGCAGATGGGCGACAGCGTGTGCAAGTATCTCAACCGCCAGTACGCCGCCCTCCATCCCGACAGCGCTTGGCGCATGAGGCCCTACGGCAGCGGGCAGGCCGCCGAGATCCAGTGGTTTGCCGACAAGGTGGGAGTAGACTACCAGGTGGTGCTCTCCATGCGCAACGAGTGCGCCGTGGCGGCCCTCGCCTTGCACCGGTGGGCAGTGTATCAATACAACAACGACATCTACGTGCAGCTCTACCACCTCTCCACGGCCGACAGCACCCTCGACAGCTACGTGAGGCTGATGCAGAAGACCGAGTCGAACAAGAATGTGGCCATAGCCCTGCTGGCCCTGCTACTGCTCTGCATCTTCCCCGCCTATTACATGCTCTACTACCGCCACAAGATCTACGACAACATCTGCGTGGAGCGCGTGGGCAAGATCAACGCCATCCTGTTGAGCGGCGGCACCGCGGGCGAGAAGATACGCCAGATAGACAACATCTGGAACCACGGGCCGCGACTCTATTCCGACCGCTACGACGCGCTCAACAGCATCGTCACCCAAGTGAGGGACGCGCTGCAGAAGAGCATCGACGCCAGCCGCCGACAACAGACCTCGCTGGAACTGGCCGAGGACGAGCTGCGCCGCGTGAGGCTGGAGGACGACCGGATGCACGTGAGCAACAATGTGCTCGACAACTGCCTCTCCACGCTCAAGCACGAGACGATGTACTATCCCTCGCGCATACGAATGCTCATCGACGGCGGCGGCGACAACCTGCCCATGATGCGTGAGGTGGTGGTCTACTACCGCGAGCTCTACGCGCTGCTCTCGGCCCAGGCCATGCGCGCCGCCGGAAGCCCCTACGCCGCCGACTCCGACATGACCGGCTACCTGATGGACCTGCTGCGGAAGCACGGGGCCGACACCGCCGGGGCCAAGGCCACCCCGGAGAAGGCCTATGTGAGGCTGGAGATGCCCATGGACCGGAGCCTCAGTGGGCAGGAGGCCCACGACCTGTTCACCCCGCAGACCAAGGACGTGGACTTCCTCGTCTGCCGCCAGATTGTGCGCGACATGGGCGAGGTGACCAATCTCCGCGCCAGTGGCATCCGCGCCGTGAGCGAGGAGGGCAGGACAACCATCGAAATTATCATACCCAAGAAAATATACGACCTATGGATAAGTTCAAAGTAATCATTGTAGAAGACGTGCCTTTGGAGCTGAAGGGCACGGAGGGCATCATCCGCAACGACATCCCGGAAGCCGAGATCATCGGCACGGCCGATTCGGAGAAGACCTATTGGCGGCTCATCAAGCAGCAGCTGCCCGAGCTGGTGCTGCTCGACCTCGGATTGGGAGGCTCCACCACCGTAGGCGTGGAGATCTGCCGCCAGACCAAGGAGCAGTATCCGCAGGTGAAGGTGCTCATCTTCACCGGCGAGATACTCAACGAGAAACTATGGGTGGACGTGCTCGACGCGGGCTGCGACGGCATCATCCTCAAGACCGGCGAGATGCTCACCAGAAGCGATGTGGTGAGCGTGGTGAGGGGAAAGCGCATGGTATTCAACCAGCCCATCCTGAAACGCATCGTGGAACGCTTCAAGCAGAGCGTCAACTCGTCGCTGCTGCGCCAGGAGGCTTTGGTCAACTATGAGATAGACGAATACGACGAACGCTTCCTGCGCCACCTCGCCTTGGGCTACACCAAGGAGCAAATCACCAACCTGCGCGGAATGCCTTTCGGCGTGAAGAGTTTGGAGAAGCGGCAGAACGAGCTGGTGCAGAAACTCTTCCCCGACGGCAACGGCGGCGTTGGCGTCAACGCCACGCGCTTGGTGGTGCGCGCCATAGAGCTCCACATCCTCGACATCGACAACCTGCATCCCGACGAGGAGTGATAGCCCTCAGTCGCCCAGTCTTCGGCACACCCACACTATGAAGGAAAGACAGAACAGACTATTCGGCATCCTCGCCCTGCTCTTGGCCGTGGCGCAGGTGGTGGCCGTCATCGGGTCGTGGCTCGTCGCAGCCGCCATGCCCCAGGCCGCCATGCGCTCGCTGCTCAGCGCCGAGGGCATACGCTGGTTTTGCGGCCACATCGACGACAATCTGGCCCAGCCCCTGTTGGTTTGGCTCATCTTGGCCGCCATGGCATGGGGAGTCGTGGGCCGCAGCCGGCTGGTAGGCGCCCTGAGGGATGTCCGCCGGCTCGACTATCGGCGGCGGTTCGCCCTGCGACTGGTGGGGGCCGAGGCTGTGGCCGTGGTCGTCGCCCTGCTGCTGCTCACCGCCATCCCCCATGCCGTGCTGCTCGGGGTGACGGGGCGCATCTTTCCCAGCAGCTTCTCGCAGGGCTTTGTGGCGATTGTCTGCTTCGCGCTCACCCTCTTGGCCATCACCTACGGTCTGATGAGCGGCACGCTGCGCGGGGTGGCCGATGTGTTCAGCGCGCTCACCGTGGGTGTGGTGCAGTGGCGCTTTGTGTGGCCGCTCTATGTGCTGGCCGTGCAACTTTGGTTCTCAATGAAATTCGTATTAATGCTATGAGTCAAATCAAGAAAATAGTCCTCACCGGCGGACCCTGTGCCGGAAAGACGACCGCCCTCGTGCGTGTCATCGAGCATTTCACCAGCCTTGGCTTCAAGGTGTTCACCATTCCCGAGGTGCCCACGCTCTTCTCCCAGTCGGGCGTCGACTACACCACGCCCGTCTACGACTTCTTCTACCAGGAGGAGAAGGCCACCCTTGAGACCCAGCTGGAGCTGGAAGACCACTTCACCCGCATTGCCGAGAGCTGCGGCATGAACAGCATCATCGTCTGCGATCGCGGCGCGATGGACATCTCGGCCTACATGAAGCCCGGGATGTGGGAGAAGCTGACCCAAGACGTAGGCACGTCGACCGCTGAGCTGCGCGACCACCGCTACGACGCCGTGCTCCATCTCGTCTCGGCGGCCGACGGCGCGGAGCAGTTCTACACCACTTCCAACAACAGCATGCGGCGCGAGGGCAACAACGAGGAGGGACTGCGCATGGCGCGCGAACTCGACAAGAAGGTCATCGCCGCCTGGACGGGGCATCCCCACCTGCGCGTCATCAACAACCACGAGAACTTCGAGGCCAAGATACACCGCGTGCTGAAGGAAATCTCCAATGTTTTGGGGCTTGCCCAGCCCATCACCGAGGAGCGCAAGTATGTGGTGCGGCTCACGGGGCCCGTTCCCGACGCCATCGAGAGCGACATCGTGCAGACCTATCTCAGCTCCGACCCCAACACCGAGTCGCGACTGCGTCAGCGGTCGTGGAATGGCAAGAGGGTGTATGTGCTCACCACCAAGACCCGCGTCTCGGAGCATGAGCAGGTGGAGACCGAGCGCCAGATCACGTCCAACCTCTACAACTCGCTCCTGCAGCAGGCCGACCCCTACCGCCACACCATCCGCAAGCACCGCATGAGCTTCATCTGGAAGGGGCAGTATTTCGAGGTCGACTCCTTCCAGGAGCCTGTCAACAACCTCGTCATATTGGAGACCAAGGGCGTGGAGGCCACCGAGCAGGTGAAGTTTCCGCCTTTCCTGGAAGTGGTGAAGGACATCACGGCCAACACCGACTACTACAACTACAACCTGGCTCTGAAAGGCAAATGAGGCCAAGGCTGCGGCGGGGCTGCCCCACAACAAGTGTGAAAAATCCGAGTCGCGCCCCGCAAACCATGCACAAAGGCCTGACCAAGGCCTTTGCGGTTAGTGAAAAAATACTTATCTTTGCAATATCAACCAACAAAAAGAATCATGAAGAAAACCATTCTCACCCTCATGCTTTGCTGCGGCTTCTTTATCGCCGCGCAAGCCCAAGTGCTTTATAGGATTTCGGGCAATGGCCTGGCCAAGCCTTCCTATATTATAGGTACACACCATCTGGCCAACGTGGCTTTCATCAACTCCATTCCCGGCGTGAGGACCGCCCTCGACTCCACTGAGCAAGTGTATGGCGAGCTGAAGATGGACCCGGCCTCCATGCAGGCCACCACGCAGGTGGTGCAGAAGCACATGATGCTTGGCGAAGGACAGAAAATCAACCAAGTGCTGTCGGCCGACCAGATGAAGCGCGTCAACGCCTTTATGATGAAGACCATGCAGACCGACTTCAACAACCCCGCCGTGATGCAGCAGATGGGCAGCATGTCGCCGGCTGCACTCAGCACCAATTTCACCATCCTGCTCTATCTCACCCACCACATGGGCGAATTTGACCCGACCAACGGGTTTGACGAGTATTTCCAGAAGCAGGCCCTCAACAACAACGAGCCTGTGGGCGGACTGGAGACGGCCGAGTTTCAGGCCAAGGTGCTGTATGGAGATCCTCTCTCAAAGCAGGTGAAGACTCTCATGTGCCTGGTCGACAACCCCGACCAGTCGCTGCAGTACACAGAGGACCTCACCAAAGCCTACATGGCCCAGGACACAGCCGCCATCTGGAAAGCCTTCGAGACCAAGTTGGGCAACGACTGCGACCCTACACAGGAGTATTTGGACAAGCTCGTCTTCAACCGCAACGCAGACTGGATGGGCAAGATTCCGCAGCTCATGCAAGAGCGTCCCACGCTGTTCTGCGTAGGCTGCCTCCACCTGCTCGGCGACAAGGGCGTGCTTGCCCTGCTCCGCAAGGCCGGCTACACGGTTGAGGGCGTGAAGTGAGCCTTTAGGGCTATGGGGTTTATGGGGGCTATGGGGTTTATGGGGGGCTGATGGGGTTTATGGGGTGTTCCCCATCCGCCCCCCATAAACCCCATCCCCCCCATCAATCCTTTAACCTCACAGCCTAAGCGCAAACGTTTGCATTGTTTTTTGCGCTTTTATTGTTTTTCTTTCAGAAAGAAGTTTTGGTTTTATTGCTACCTTTACACCAAATAACCAAGAACTCGATTATGAAATTGCTTTTTCATGTCAATTATCAGACTGTCTTCGGAGAGGAGCTGTTGGTAAACTTGCTCCACGACGGAGCTGATGAGAAAACAGCCAGCCAGTACCGAATGGCCACTGCCAACGGATGGGACTGGGACTGCGAAATCAACGTGGACAACGACACCGACACGCTGGAGTATTATTATAGTATAGAATGCGGCCAAGAGCAGAAGCGTGTGGAATGGCAAGGACATCACCATCTGCTTGAGACCAACAACGGCCGGGGGCTCTACCGCCTCTACGACCGCTGGACAGACATGCCCGCCGACAGCTTCCGCTATAGCTCCGCATTCACAGAATGCCTCAACCGCCACGTCCTGGCCAGACCCGAGAGCAAGGGCTTCGGCAAGACGCTGAGGCTGAAGGTTTGCGCACCCCAGTTGCGCAGTTGCGAGTCGCTCTACGTGTTGGGCAGCACCAACTCGCTCGGCGCATGGAAGTGGAGCGACGCCGTGGCCATGACCCAGCACAGCATCAACGAATGGGTGGTGGATGTCGACGCCTCCGACATGGCTGGCAAGATGGTGGAGTTCAAGTTTGTGGCCATCGACAAGCGGCACAACAACAGGATGTGGGAGACGCGCAACAACCGCGAGCTCGTGCTGCCCACGCTCTGCGACGGCGACTTGGTGTGCTACGAGGAGGGCGTGGCCTATTTTGACATCTACGACGTGCGCTGCGCCGGAACCTTGGTGCCCGTGTTCTCGCTGCGCTCCAAGAAGAGCTTCGGCGTGGGCGACTTCGGCGACCTGCGGATGATGGTCGACTGGGTGGCGCAGACCCGCCAGCGCGTGCTGCAGGTGCTGCCCATCAACGACACCACGACCACCCACACCTGGACCGACTCCTATCCCTACAGCTGCATCAGCATCTTCGCCCTCCATCCCCAATATGCCGACCTGCGCTCCCTGCCCCAGTTGGCCAACAAGGCCGACCGCGAGCGGTTTGAGAAGATTCGCCAGGAGCTCAATGCCCTGCCGCAGATTGACTATGAGAAGGTGAACAATGCCAAGACCGAATACCTCCACAAACTCTATGAGCAGGAGGGGGCCACAACTCTCGCAGGAAAAGCCTTCAAGCTGTTCTTCGACGAGAACAAGTCGTGGCTGGTGCCATACGCCGAATACTGCTCTCTGCGCGACACCACCGGCACCTACGACTTCAGCCAGTGGAAGGGCCACGAGCTGTGGAGCGAGGCCGACCGCAAGGCCCTGGAGACAGCCGGCTCCGACGAATACAATAAGGTGGCGTTCTATTACTACGTGCAGTTCATCCTCAGCTCACAGATGCGCGAGGTGCACGACTACGCGCGCAGCAAGGGCATTATCCTCAAGGGCGACATTCCAATCGGCGTGAACCGCAACGGTTGCGACGTGTGGAGCGAGCCGCGCTACTTCAACCTCGACTCGCAGGCCGGAGCGCCGCCCGACGACTTCTCCGTCAACGGCCAGAACTGGGGATTCCCCACCTACAACTGGGACGAGATGCTCAAGGACGACTGCGCTTGGTGGGTGCGCCGCTTCCGCAACATGCAGAAGTATTTCGACGCCTACCGCATCGACCACGTGTTGGGATTCTTCCGCATCTGGGAGATTCCCGTCGATGCCGTCCACGGACTCTTGGGCCAGTTCTCCCCGTCGTTGGGCATGACGCGCGAGGAGATAGAGGGCTACGGACTGCGGTGGCAGGAGGAACTGTTCACCGAACCCTTCATCGCCGACTGGGTGCTCGACCGTGTGTTCCATGAGCGCGCCCAGGAAGTGAGGGAAAAGTATCTGCTGCCCAAGGGCAACGGCCTCTACAGGATGCGACCCGAATACGACACGCAGCGAAAGGTGGAGAAAGCCTTCGCCGGCTGCACCAAGAAGGAAGACCTCTGGGTGCGCGACGGATTGTATGCCCTCATCAGCGACGTGCTGTTCCTGCGCGACCATCGCGACCCCAACCGCTTCCACCCGCGCATCAGCGTGCAGTTCGACTTCATCTACCAGTGGCTGTGGGACACCGACAAGGGCATCTTCAACAAGCTCTACAACGACTATTTCTACCGTCGCAACAACCAGTTCTGGTATCAGGAAGCCATGAAGAAGCTTCCGCGCCTCGTGCAGGCCACCCGCATGTTGGTCTGCGCCGAGGATTTGGGCATGGTGCCCGACTGTGTGCCTTGGGTGATGGACGAGCTTCGCATCCTGAGTCTTGAAATCCAGTCGATGCCCAAGGACCCGCACGTGAGGTTCGGCCACCTGTCGCGCAACCCCTACCGCTCCGTGGCCACCATCTCCACCCACGACATGGCCACCCTGCGCCAGTGGTGGGACGAGAACCAGGAGCGCACGCAGGACTATTACAACAACATGCTCTACCGCGAGGGACCCGCTCCCCATCCGCTGCCCGGCTGGCTGGCCCGCGACATCGTGTCGCGCCACCTCACCTGTCCGTCCATGCTCTGCATCATCTCCATCCAGGACTGGATGGCTATCGACGAGCAGCTGCGCCTGCCCGACCCCAATGCCGAGCGCATCAACATACCCGCCAATCCCCACCATTATTGGCGCTATCGCATGCACGTCAACATCGAGGACCTGATGGCCAACAAGGATTTCTCGGCCAACGTGAGCGAGCTGGTGACAGAGAGCGGAAGATGACGTCCAATGCGCGATTGCCATGCGGATGAGGGCCGTGCGCAATGCCCTGTGAATGATGGGATGAATCGGACGTGCCTACAGCGTATGCAATCAAACGGGAAGGCTATAGCCCCTGTGGACTCCATCAAGTTATGGCGTCTTTAGGGACTATAGCCCTCTAAGATTTCAACAAGAACCAGAAACAAATACAATACAAAGACAACATGCACAAAATAACAGTTTTGCTTTGCGCCGTGCTTTTGCCCTTGTTGGCCACAGCGCAGGAAGTGAAATCGCCCAACGGCAATGTGGCCGTGAGGTTCTATCTCGACGGTGGGCGCCCCACCTACGAGATGAGTTACAAGAACAAGGCCGTGGTGAGGCCGTCGCGATTGGGGCTGGAGCTCGCCAAGGACAAGCACGCCTCCAAGGGCATGCGCGAGACCTCTCTGATGGATGGCTTCGAGGTCAAGGACACCAAGACCTCCACTTTCGACGAGACTTGGAAACCCGTCTGGGGGGAGGTGGCCCAGGTGCGCAACCACTACAACGAGTTGGCCGTGACCCTCGACCAGCCCACAACCAAGCGCGAGATGGTCATCCGTTTCCGTGTCTATGATGAGGGAATGGGACTGCGCTATGAGTTTCCACAGCAGGACTCCCTCGTCTATTTTGTCATCAAGGACGAGCACACCCAGTTTGCCATGACCGGCGACCACACGGCATGGTGGCTTCCCGGCGACTACGACACGCAGGAGCAGGAAACGCAGGAGTCGAGGCTCTCCGAGATACGCTCGCGCTTCCACGACGCGGTCAACTGGAGCAACTCTTCCGTGTCCGTGTTCTCGCCCACCGGCGTGCAGACAGCCTTGCAGCTCAAGACCAAGGATGGACTCTACATCAACATCCATGAGGCCGCTTGCGTGGACTACGCCACGATGCACCTCAACCTCGACGACAAGAACTTCGTGTTCGAATCGTGGCTCACACCCGACGCCACAGGCATGAAGGGCTACATGCAGACACCCTGCCAAACTCCCTGGCGCACCGTGATGGTGAGCGACGACGCGCGCACGATGCTCTCCTCCAAAATGATATACAACCTCAACGAGCCTTGCAAGATTGAGGACACAAGCTGGATCCACCCCACAAAATACTGTGGCGTGTGGTGGGAGATGATTGTCGGCAAGAGCGCGTGGAACTACACCGACGAGTTTCCCAGCATCAAGCTCGACCAGATAGACTGGGCCAAGGTGAAGCCCAACGGGCGCCATGCCGCCAACACTGCAAACGTGAAGAAGTACATCGACTTCGCGGCCGCCAACGGACTGCAGGAAGTGCTTGTCGAGGGGTGGAACGTGGGTTGGGAAGACTGGGCCAACCACTGGAAGGACTATGTCTTCGACTTTGTCACTCCCTATCCCGACTTCGACATCAAGTACCTCAACGACTACGCCCACTCCAAGGGCGTGAAGCTGATGATGCACCACGAGACCTCATCCAGCACGCAAAACTATGAGCGCCACCTGCCCGAGGCATTTGCCCTGATGAAGAAGTATGGCTACGACGCCATCAAGGGCGGCTATGTGGGCGACATCATCCCCCGCGGCGACCACCACTTCTCGCAGTCGATGAACAACCACTACCTTTATATCGTCAAGGAGGCCGCCAAGAACCACATCGTGGTCAACCAGCATGAGGCCGTGCGTCCCACGGGACTGTGCCGCACCTATCCCAACCTGATAGGCAACGAGAGCGCGCGCGGAACCGAATACGAGGCTTTCGGAGGCTCCCGCCCCGACCACACCGTCATCCTCCCCTTCACACGTCTGCAGGGAGGCCCGATGGACTACACCCCCGGAATACTGGAGACCCAGCTCAAGACGTGGAGCGACAACCCCAACTATGTCCACACCACACTCGTGGGACAGTTGGCCCTCTACCTGACCATGTACAGTCCGTTGCAGATGGCCGCCGACCTGCCCGAGAACTACAAGAAGTACGATGACGCCTTCCAGTTCATCCGCGATGTGGCCTGCGACTGGGACGACAGCAGGTATCTTGAGGCCGAGCCCGCCCGCTACATCACCGTGGCCCGCAAGGCCAAGGGCACCGACAACTGGTTTGTGGGCGGCAAGTGCAACGAGGACGGCCACCAGTCGACCATCAAGCTCGACTTCCTCGACAAGGGCCGCAAGTATGAGTGCACCATCTACGCCGACGCCAAGGACGCCAGCTTCGACAAGAACCCCAAGGCCTACGTCATCACCAAGCGCACCGTGAAGCGGGGCGACGTGCTCAAGCTCACCGAGGCACCCGGCGGCGGCTTTGCCATTTCCATCATTGCCAAATAACAGAACCTTTACAGGACGGACCGGCTGGATGTCGCGCTGACTCCAGCCGGTCCCCTCCCAATATGATCCAACAACGATGAAGCTAAAACCTCTTTTTATGGCTCTTTTCGCTGCGGGCAGCATCGCCGCCCAGGCCCAGGCCGTTGACCCGGACACAATGGCCCTCGACTATTTTTCCCAAATAGGCTATTCGCACAAGGCGACTTCGTTCTCCTTTCTCGGCTGTCCGGCCAAGGGCAAGAGCGTTGTGCTGCGACTCTACAGCGAGCCTCTTGGCGGCACTCCGCTCAAGACGGTGAGGATGAAACAAAACGAGCGCGGGGGCTGGCTGGCCACCGTGAAAGGCGAATGGAAAGGCAAATACTACACTTTCGACATCAGCGGCGACAAGAAGCATCCACGTGAGACTCCCGGAGTCTTCGCCACCGCCGTGGGAGTCAATGGCCAGCGGGGAGCCATCGTCGACATGGCCGAGACCAATCCCGCCGGCTGGGAACATGACAGTCGGCCACAGCTGAAGTCGCCCGCCGACCTCGTCGTCTACGAGATGCATTTCCGCGACTTTTCCGTGTCGCCCACCTCGGGCCTGACGCATAAGGGCAAGTTCCTTGCCCTCACCGAACCCAAGGCCATCGACTATCTGAAGAGCCTCGGCGTGAACGCCATCCACATCCTGCCCTCGTTCGACTACGCCTCGGTGGATGAGACCCGCCTCGACGTGCCGCAATACAACTGGGGCTACGACCCGCTCAACTACAACGTGCCTGAGGGCAGCTACAGCACCGACCCCTATAACCCCACCGTGCGCATACGCGAGTTCAAGCAGATGGTGCAGGCACTGCACAAGGCGGGTATCAGCGTAATCCTCGACGTGGTCTACAACCACACTTTCGACCTCGACCACAGCAACTTCCAGCTCACGTGGCCTGGCGCCTACTATCGTTTCAATGCCGACGGCACGCCAAGCAACGGCTCGGGCTGCGGCAACGAGACGGCCTCCGGCCAGGCCATCATGCGCGCCTTCATGAAAGAGAGCGTGAAATACTGGATTGACGAGTACCACATCGACGGCTTCCGCTTCGACCTCATGGGCGTGCACGACATCGAGACGATGAACGAGATACGCGAGATGGTGAATGGCATCGACCCCGCCATCTACATCTATGGCGAGGGGTGGAGCGCAGGACAGTGCGCCTATCCCACGGAGAAGCTCGCCGTGAAGGCCAACACCAAGCGGCTCCATGGCATCGGGGCGTTCTGCGACGACATGCGCGACGCCCTCCGCGGACCCTTCAGCGACGACCACAAGGGGGGCTTCCTTGCCGGTGTGCCAGGACTGGAGGAGAGCCTGAAGTTTGGCATAGCCGGCTGCATCGACCATCCGCAAGTCGACATGGCTCGGGTGAACTACAGCAAGGAGGCCTGGGCCAACGACCCCACGCAGATGATCAGCTATGTGAGCTGCCACGACGACATGTGCCTCGTCGACCGACTGCGCGCCTCCATCCCCGGCATCGGCGACGAGGAACTCATCCGACTCGACGAGCTGGCCCAGACCGCCGTGTTCACCTCGCAGGGTGTGCCCTTCATCCTCAGCGGCGAGGAGATGCTGCGCAGCAAGAAGGGCGTGCACAACTCCTTCAACTCGCCCGACAGCATCAATGAACTCGACTGGAACAACCTGCAGCGTTATCCCCAGGTGTTCGACTACTACAAGAAACTCATCCGCCTGCGCCAGAACCATCCCGCCTTCCGGCTGGCCAAGGCCGACCTCGTGCGCAGCCACCTCCGCTTCCTCGACGCCCCGCAGTGTGTGGTGGCTTTCGAGTTGCACGACTTGCAGGGCATCGACCCTTGGCAGCATATCATAGTGGTGCTCAACGCCAACCGCGAGGCCAAGAGCGTCAGGATTCCCGAGGGCAGCTACACGGTCGTCGCCTGCGACGGCGCCATCGACGAGCAGTCGCAGGAAGTGATGCAGGGAGGCGACGTGACCGTCGATGCGCAGTCGGCGTTGATTCTGAAACGATAAACCATGCAATATGAAAAAGCTATTTGTCTTATTCTTTATTCTCGCACAAGTCATCATGGCTAATGCACAAGTGAAGATCAGCCGCATCGACCCCGCCAACTGGTTTGCCGGCATGAGAAACCCGTCGCTGCAGTTGATGGTCTACGGCCCCAACATCAAGACGGCCGACGTGTCGGTCGACTATCCCGGTGCGCGTGTCGACAGCGTGGTGCGCCTCGACTCGCCCAACTATCTCTTCGTATATCTCAACCTGCAGGGCGCGCAGCCCGGCGAGATGACGCTCAACTTCAAGCAAGGCGGCAAGAGCAGAAAAGTGAAATACCAGCTCTGCCAGCGCGCCATGGGCGGTGAGGAGCGTGTCGGCTTCACCAATGCCGACGTGCTGTATCTCCTCATGCCCGACCGCTTCGCCAATGGCAATCCCAAGAACGACGTGGTGAAGGGCATGCGCGACCAAGTGTGCGACCGCTCCAAGCCCAGCCTGCGCCACGGAGGCGACCTTGCCGGAATAGAACAGCACCTCGACTACTTCGGCCGTCTTGGCGTCACGGCCCTGTGGTTCACTCCCATCTTGGAGAACGACTGGCCCAACGACCAGGGCGTGAACAGCTCCTACCATGGCTATGCCACCACCGATTATTATAAGGTGGACCCCCGCTTCGGCACCAATGCCGAGTACAAGAGGCTCATCGACGAATGCCACGGGCGGGGACTGAAGGTGGTGATGGACATGATCTTCAACCATTGCAGCGACTACCACCCCTGGAATCTCGACCCGCCCTCGAACGACTGGTTCAACAATCCCCACTACGGGCTGCAGACCTCCTACAAGCTCACGCCCGTGCTCGATCCCTACGCCTCCAAGGTGGACAAGGCGGAGACAGTCGATGGATGGTTTGTGAAGTCCATGCCCGACCTCAACCAGCGCAACCCGCACCTCATGCGCTACCTCATCCAGAACAGTGAGTGGTGGATAGAGACGGCTGGCATCGACGGCATACGCATGGACACCTATCCCTACGCCGACCGCAAGGCCATGGCCGAGTGGATGAAGGCTCTCGACGAGGAGTATCCCAACTTCAACACGGTGGGTGAGACGTGGGTGACAGAGCCCCAATACACCGCCGCCTGGCAGAAGGACTCCAAACTCAGCTCCGTCAACAGCTATCTGAAGACCGTCATGGACTTCAGCTTCTACGACAAGCTCAACCAGGCCAAGCACGAGGAGACCGACGGCTGGTGGAAGGGATTCAACCGCATCTACAACTCGCTTTGCTACGACTATCTCTACACCGATCCGTCGCATGTGTTGGCTTTCATTGAGAATCACGACACCGACCGCTTCCTTGGCAACGGCAAGGACTCCACGGCCCTCAAGCAGGCACTGGCCTTGCTGCTCACCATCAACCGCATACCGCAGCTCTACTATGGCACAGAGGTGCTGATGAACGGCACCAAGGAGGTGACCGACGGCAATGTGCGCCGCGACTTCCCCGGCGGCTTCCCGGGCGACGCCCACAACTGCTTCACTGGCGAGGGCTGCACCAAGGCCGAGAGCGCGATGTTCAATTGGCTGAGCAAACTGCTCCATTGGCGGCAGGGCAACGAGCTCATCAGCAAGGGCAAGCAGACCCAGTTCTGTCCCTTCAACGGCATCTATGTCATCGCCCGCCAGTATGGTGGCCGCACCTCGCTCACGATCCTCAATGGCAAGCGAAGCGAGGCTGTCATGCCCGTGGCGCGCTATGCCGAGGTCATAGGCTCCCACACCACAGCCCGCGACGTCATAACGGGCAAGAGCGTGGACCTCTCCACCGACCTCAAGCTTGCTCCCCGTGAGTCGTTGGTCATAGAGTTTTAGAGTGGCGTGCCAGTCCTCTCCCCTGCGGGGTGGGGGCGGCTGCCATACAGCCATTCCCCTGTTAGCGAAGCGCCAGCCGCAATCCTCCGGCTGGCGCTTCGTTGTCTTCCATCTGCTCCATCTTCATCTGCCCCTCATTCTCCCCGTCTGCCGTTCGTCATCCCCTTGTCCATCGTTCGTTGGATTCCTGTCCCCAATTGTCGGACAGTCGTCCCCGTGCGTCAGACTACAGTCTGACGTTCAAAGAGCGGATCGCTCCTCCCGCTCCCCGCCGCCAAAACAAAGCGACGGCGCAAGCCTGTCCCTTTGGGCAGCACCTGCGCCGTCGCCATTGATGGCAGCTAAGTCGCTACTTCTTTCTCATCACCTTTCTCACCGTTCCGTCCGTCATCCTTTCCAGCACGATTCCATTGGCCGAAGCGTCCACACGCTGGCCGGCGGTGTTGTAGTAGGCTGCGGGCTGCGGCTCTTCAGAGGCTACGCGCCCCACGGCCGTAGAGACATCCACCACGGCCTCGGGCGAGGGCGACGACTCGCCCTCATCGTAGACCGCCGTCACCTGGTAGGCATACCGGCCCTCAGTGGGCGGGGTATCGCTGTATTGGGTTGAGGCCACGGGATTGGGCGTGAGCAGCGCGCCGTCGCGATATACCTTGTATCCTTGCAGGGTGAGCTTTTTCTCCGCCTGCCGATAATGGATGTCGTCGACAAAGAGGATATACTGGTCGGACGATACGCAGCGGATGGCGAAATGGCGTGTGCCTTCTGGCAGTTCGGCCGAATATTGCTGCCACGATCCGGGAACGGCGATGGTGTTGCCCACCTTCTGGAAGGCGTCCACGTCGGTTGTCGTCGTGGAGTAGTACACCTCCAGCTGCTCCGTGGTGCCATACTCGTTGTTGGCCGGACTCTTGGCCCAGAACGTGATGGTCTGCGCTCCGTCCACAAGAGGCGAGATGAGCCAGTCGTCGTTTTGGGCGTATCTTCCGCTGGTGAATGCCGCGGCCACCTGCGAGCCGTCGTGGGGAGCCCACAGCGTGGCGTTGAGGCCCGCAGCTGCGGGGTTGAACACTTGGAAGGCCATGGCCTCGCCCACGTTGGGGTAGTCGATGAAGTCGCCCGTGCTGCCCATGATGCCGCCTGTGGGACGGCCGTCAGCGTCGACAAGCGTCCACTCGCCCATGTTGGTGATGGAGAAGGCGGGGTAGGTCTCAAATCCTTCCGTCACCCATCCTGCGGGCTGGTTCTTGATGAGGGGCTGCTGCCAGGAGAGGCTGACCCCGCCCTCGCGGTTGGTCGCCGTGAGTTGGGCGACAAACGGCAGTCCGGGCAGTATGGTGACGGCCCTGCGCTCGGTGGTGTCGTTGGAGGCGACCGCGTCGCCGTCGTATTCCAGGCGGAGCGAGTAGTAGGACGACTCGTCGGCGTCGGAGTTGGGTCTGTCCGTGAGCGTCATCCATGCGCTCTCGTCGGGCTGCAGTTGCGGTCCCGGAGCTTGCGCCACCACCTTGCCGTTGCGGTAGAGGCTCAGCGAGTAGGCTTCGGCGGCATAAAGACCCTCATTGGTAATCTTTACGGAGAATGTGTCGGTCTCGCCCACCTTCACTACGGTCTGTGCCACGGTGAAGCTGTCGAGCGCCAAGTCACGTTCAGGCACGTCGGTGATGCTGACCTTGTCGATGTAGAGCACCATGACGGGACTCTCGCCCGCATGGCCCGTTGCCCGGAACTTCACCTGTATGGGGTCGCTCTGGGCGTAGTCGTCGAGGGCATAGCTGTGTACCGTCCAACGGCCCTTTTCCAGTTCAGCATCGTATTGGGCCAAGCGGCCGAGGAGATGTTCCCCGCCCTGCGCGTCCTTCACGTACACCGCAAGTTCGTTGTTCTCCCTCTTGTCCTTCCAGAACCAGAACTTCAGTCTGGGATGACGGCTTCCCTTGATGGCCACCTTGGGCAAAATCACCGTGGCGGCGCTGCCCTCCATTGCATGGCTGAAGCTCAGAAGTCCGCCGTCCTGGTCCACGGCCTCGGCGAAAACTCCGTGGTCGTTGACAATCCAGCCGGCTTGGGCGTTCTCTTGCAGCACCCAAGGATAGGTGGCGATTCGCTTGCGGGCGAATGATTCAGTGAAGGGCATCGCGTAGGCGTCGCCGACGAAGAGGGTGTCGGAGACTACGGTCGCGCTCTTTCCCTTGGTGTTGACGGCCTGCACTGTGAATCCCATCAGCTGCTGGCGGTCGGTGGGCGTGAATGTGTATTCGTAGGGCGAGGCTCCCACCGTCTCGGACTTGCCTTGCAGGTCGGTGACCACGTATGACACGGAGCCGGGAGCCACCCATCCGCCATGGGTGCCCCGCTCGGGAGTTGTCCATGACAGCTGCAGCTTGTTATCGGCCACCTGCTCCACCTTGAGCTGGGTGACGGCCGCCGGGCTGTCCTCGCCGATGTAGGTGCCCACGCTGGCGTCCAAGCCCTTGCCCGCACTGTTGGCCACGACCACCGTGTAGACATGCGATCCGGTGGCGTCGCTGTGGTGGACAAACGAAAGCTCCTCGCCGGGTGTGCGGTCGGCGAACTTCGTCAGGGTGTCGCCCCAGCATACGATGGCTGCCTGGAGGGGAGCCGTCAGGGCGTCGCCGCCAATCGTCGTCGTGGGCAGGCGGAAGCTCACTGTCGCCGACCGTCCGCCCTCCGCCTCGGCCACGGCGCGCAGGTTGGTCACCGTGTCGGGAGCGTCGATGGTGGTCAGCTCGGCTATGGCGATGTTGTCCAGCTTGAGCTCATAGCCCACCAGGTGGGAGCTGAGTGCATGGAAGCCCAGGCACACCAGTCCGTCGGTCTTTGGGCGGAACAGCAGGGATTGGTTGCGTGGCGACGCGGCGCTGATGTTGGTGGGGGCCATCAGCTCCGTCGTCATGGCCGCCGGGTCGGGTGTTGTCCCCAAGCCCACGCTGAGCCTCTCCACGCCCTGTTCGTCGGCCGTGGTCCGAAAGGTGAGCTTGTAGACGTGGCGCGCGTCGGCCTGGAACTGCGGGGTGATGAGCCAGTCGTCGGCGTCGCGGTCGATGTTAAAGGAGTAGACCATGGCCCCCTGGCTCCACGCCCATCGGTAGCCGTCGTTGTTGGCGTCGACGATCGTGAAGCCGCTGGCGTCGGCCTCTCTGTTGAACTTCTGCTCGTAGGGCAGTGTCACTTCTGAGCCTGTGTCGGCCCACAATAGGGGAGAAAGCAGAAGAGAGCCGCCAACCATCATGGCGATGGCGGCAGTTCTCTTGTTTGTATGAAAACGGATGTTCATATCAATTTTTTTTTAGTGTTATCTGACCACAACTTTCACGGTGGCCTGTCCTTGCAGGGTCACGAGGTAGACACCCGGGGCCACGCTGAGCGTGGTTGCCTCGAGGTTGCTGACCGTGGCCACCCGCTGTCCGCCTACGGTGAACACCTCGGCGCGCTTTCCGCCAAGGCCAGCGAGGCTGATTGTGCCCTTGCCGCCGCTGATGGAAGCCTGCGATGTGGCGATGCCGCCAACGCTTGTCACTACGCCCGCAGCCTCTGACAGGGGCGACTCGCCCTTGTCGAAGAGCGCCGACACCTGGTAGCGGCTGTCGGGTGACAGCTCTGCCGCGTGGTCGACAAACGTGAGGTCATTGCCCGTGACCTGTCCCACGCAGGTGTTGTCGCGGTAGACGCGGTAGCCCGTGAGCGTGAGGTCCTCCTGCGGAGCGTCCTTGGCGGTGTAGGTGATGTCGTCGAGAAGCATGGCAAACTTGTTCTCCGACACGCAGCGGATGGCAAACCAGCGTGCGCCCTCGGGCAGCTCCTCGCGAATCTCCAGCCACGTCTTGGCGTTGGTGAGCTGGTGGGTGGTGCCTATCTTCACAAAGGCTGCTGTGTCGGCGGTGGTTGTGGAATAGAGGATCTCAAACTCCTCGGGGGTGTAGACTCCGCCCATGCCGGTCTTGGCATAGAAGGAGATGGTCTGGGCCGTGCCGGAGAGCTCGGGCGAGATCAGCCAGTCGTTGTTGGCCACCTCGGTCTGACCCTGGTCGGGCGAGGCGCACTTGAAGGCTGCCAGCATCTGGCTGCCCGTGTGGGGATCCCACGACGAGAAGGGTATGCCCGACTCCTCGGTGTTGAACACCTGGAAGGCCATCTTGGCTCCCGCGTTGGGGTAGTCGAGCGGTGAGGTCATGCCCGTGAGGGTGATGCGTATGGTGGCCGTGTTGTCGCCGTCCACCATGGTCCAGTTGCCCACGTTGCTGATGGCGAAGGGCTCATAGTCCTCAAAGCTGTCGGTGGTGCGGTGGAGAGGTGCCTGCGACAGGTCGGGAGCGGTCCATTCCACTGTGACGTCCTGCCCGTTCTTCATGGCCTTGACGGCGGTGGGTGCGGGGAAGTCGTTCTTCACCACCTCAGTGCTTGCGGTGTTGCTCTGGTCGTTGGCCGCATACTGGTCGGCGGGGTAGGCAATCTTGGCATAGTAGGTGGTGTTCACATCGTCCACCACGCTCAGCGTGTCGGTCAGGGCCAGCGAGGCCGTCATGTCCACGTCGATGTCGCTGCCGTCGAATGTGTTGGCCAGTCGCCCGTTCTTGTAGAGTTCCACCTTGTAGTCGCTGCCGCTCACCCTGGCGTCGCCCCAGTTGCGAGCCTTGAGCAGGAGCTTGGTGCTCTGGCCGGCCGTCACCTTGGGCAGCACTTCCAGACTTGTCGCGCCGAGGTCGGCCGCTGCGGCCTCACTAATGGCGAAGTTGTCGAAGGCGAAGATGTCGGTGGTGGAGGCCACGGCCTTGGCGGTGATGCCGATGCGCACGAAATGGCTGTTCTTCCACTGCGAGAGGTCGCACACCACGCGCTCCCATCCGGGATCTTTGTCGAGGTAGAGGTCCTTCAGTGGCTCGTAGTCGCCATAGTCGGCCGAAATGGAGATCTCGGCCTCGTCTTCCTTGCCCGTGTTGTAAATCCACAGTGTCAGGCGCGGACTCTTCAGCTTGCTGATGTCAATCTTGGGACTCTGTATCATGCTGCCCACGTCGAGCTTGGCGGCGTCGAACACGACCACGCCCAAGTCGCCGTCCTCGGTGCCTGAGAACTTGCCTATGCCGTCGCAGGGAGTCCAGTAGGCGTCGCCTATCTCGCCCTCAGTCATTTCCGGCAGCCAGGGGCCGCTCTTCATCGTGGTGTTGGGGAACGACTCCACCATGGGAGCCTCAATGGCAGGACCGGCGATGGCGGTTACGGTCTTCCACACGTTGCGGCCCGAGCCAGCGCTGTTGACGGCGTAGACGCTGTAGCCCTGGTAGGCTTGTCCCTTGCTGATGTCGAGATGGTCGGTGTAGGTGGTCTCCGAGGTGGTCACGTTGCTTCCCGATGTGCCCACGGAGATGACGTAGGAGAGCGATTCGGGATTGATGTAGCCACCGTTCTGGCCCTTGGCGGGAGCCTGCCAGGAGACGCGGATGGTGCCGGGGTTGTCGATGTCCTCCACCGCCTTGAGCTGTTCTACGGCTGCCGGCACGTCGATGCCCACAAACGCCTGCTGCGAGGCGAAGTCGCCCTGCAGCGAGGATGCCTTGCAGTATACCTTATATATATGTAGGCCTTCGGAAGGCAGGCTTGATGTGGCCACACCGTCGTCGCTGACGGTGATGTTCTCGCCAGGGGCAACTGTGCCTGAAGAGGTGAACACCTGCTCACCGTCGCGCTCCACCACCACAGCGTCGATGGCCGTGAGGGCGTCGCCGCCAATGGTCTTGGTGGGAGCGGTGAAGCTCACCGTGGCGCTCATGCCACCCTTGCTGTCGGGAACCACGACGAGGTTCTCCGGCTTGGCGGGTGCCGACGCGGGCACAGCCTCCACGGCGAAGTCCTCCACGAAGAGCGTGCTTCTGTCGGCCTCGCTGCAGGCCTTGATTCCAAAGTAGTAGATGCCGTCGGCCTCGGGGCGGAAGGCGGCGAGCAGCGAGTGCTGGCGTGGCTGGTAGGTGATGTCCACAGGGGCGATGAGCTGTGTGGTCATGCCCTCGGCCGATGGTGTGGAGCCGGCATAGAGGGCCACCTTTTCGGTGGGATAGGAGTTGATGGCCACGAAACTGACGTAGTAGAGGTTGCCGGCCTTGAGCTTCATGGCCGGCGATATGGCGTAGTCGTCGGCGGCGTTGCTGCTGTTGTAGCTGTAGGCCAAGTGGCCGTCCTGTCGCTGCCAGGTGGAGCCGTCGCCGTTGTTGTCCACGATGGTCCACTCGGCGAATTTGGCCTCGTCGGTGAAGTCGTCGGTGTAGGGAGGCACGTACGCCCCGCTCACTGTCACCTCGTTGGAGACGACGGTGTCGCTGGAGAAAGTCTGGTGGGTGGCCCACAGGCGATAGGTGTAGTGGCGCGTCTCGTCGGTCTCCACGCGGTCTGTGTAGGTGGTGTCGCTGCCGGCATACACCTGCACGCTGTCGGGCATGCGCACCAAGTTGTAGGCCACTTTCGTGGCGTCCACATAGCCGTCGTGAAGACCTTGCCTCACGGTGTTCCACTTCACACGGATGTTGGCTCCGTGGTCGTCCTTGTTGGCTACGTTGGCCTTGAGGCCGGCGGGCGCTTTCGGGTAGTCGTCGCCCACCCACTTGTTGAGTGTCCGGGCGTCGCCGTCGATGCCCTCTTGGGTGGCCACCACAGAGAACGCGTGTTTGCCGGCCGTGGTCGCAACGTCCACCGACACGTCGGCTCCCACCGCGCCCTTGCCTTGTTTGGCCACGGCACCGTCAATGCTCACTTGGTAGTTCACGTCGCCCGTCAGCGTCTCGGCCTTGCTGTTCTGCGTGGGCAGGGTGAATGTCACCTTGCCCGTGAGGCTGTTCTTGTCGAAGCTCACCGCAAGGTTGGTCACGCCGTTGACAAACACGGGCCTCTCCACGTCCTCCAATGTGGTGATGCCGGTGAACTGGTCCTCGGTGTATGTGCCGTCATAGCCCAAGTCGCCTATCAGGTTGGCGGCGCCGGAGGTTGGGTTCACCTCGTAGATGCCGAAGTCGCCGTATGTTCCGTAGCAGCTGGCCCAGTAGATGGTGCCTGTCTGCATGTTGCAGCAAGCCGACTGGAAGAAGGGGCTCACCTCGCTCACTCCCGTGGAGCCCACTACGGTGGCGTTGCCGGTCTGCTTGTCGATTGTGTAGAGGTTGCCGCTCACGCCGATGGCGTAGATGATGCCTTTCTGGTTGGCGGCTATGCCCACCATGCGCTCGGGCAGCTCGGCGATGAGCTTCGACGTGTAGGCACCCTCTATGGGGTTGTCGAGCTCCAAGGTTCCGAAGCGCAGGCAGCTGCTGTAGTTGGCGTCGTAGAACACGCCGTAGATGTTGCCCGTCACGGGGTCGAATGTCAGGTCGCTGGCCAACGACTCAGCCGATCCTCCGCGGTAGGTGGTCTTCACGGTCCAGGAGTTCTTCGTGTCGTAGAGGGTCAGCGTGGAGGGCAGCTTGATGAAGGTGCCCGACTCCTCGTAGTTGATGGCGTAGTAGGTGCCGTTGGCGTAAGTGCCGCCTCCATACACCTTGATGTTGGGGGCCACGCTGCTGAACGTGGACACGTCGTAGGGATTGAACTTGTAGACGCCTGGGGTGCCGTTGAAGTAGTCCCCAAAGGAACTGATCATGCTGCCGTAGAGCGTGGCGGAACCGCCCGAGGACGATTGCGCCTTCACGCCTAAGGAAGCCATGAGCAATAAGCCAGCCAAAAAGACTGACAATGCCTTGCGTTCGCTGTTTTTCATAAATCAATCTGTTATTTGGTTATAAATAAATTTGGTCAAAGTTTTAATTTCAACGTGATGTTGCTAATATTTGGCAAAAATAAGAAAAATATCCAAATGTCGGAAGCAAAAGGGAAATTAATTGTAGGTTTGCATTTGATTTTCCTTTGCCGTCTACCGTGGGCAGAGCAATGTGGAAGTCTGGTTCAATGGATATTTTCCGTGGATTGGATATGTTGTTTTATTTCGTATAGTCCTGACTTCGCCTATGAGTAAATGGTAATGGAAAATCTTGGACAGGCTTACGCTCCATAGTAGCTCTAAGTTGAGCCTCATTCCCTACTTTATCTTTGCAGTGTGAATATTTTAAAGGTTTATGCCTTTAGTTTCATGGTTAATTTTTACCTTTGTTGTTGTAAGGAA